>CAUZOL010000010.1:0-48085 GCA_963581435.1 Planctomycetota bacterium | reverse complement strand
TTTTTTCATCCGGGGAAAGTTCAGAGACATTCGGCAAACATTCGACCATCTGGTAAACTCCTTACCAGACGCTCCTACCGAAATCACCAAATCCAGTCCATACCAATCGCCGGTGAGTAGTAACCTCGCTTCTAACTTTGTACTCACTACAACAATCGGAGTCCACCTATTTTACCTAAGTTTGCGGGAATGGTGCGCACATCGCTGCGGTGCGCCACAGGCACGGATTGCTTACTTTAATCGGCGCAACCGAACTCACCGGTAATTATTGAGCGCTTCGATCAAGCAGTCGAGGTCCGCCGTCGTCATATAGGCATGCGGACTGGCACGCAGCCTGCCGTTTCTCACATTGATGACGACGCCCTCGCCTTGGCAGTGCCGTCGCACCAGCTCCGCATCAGCTCCGGGAAGTTCGAAGGCGACAATTCCCGACCGTCGCTCATCGTCGCGGCAGCTGGAAATTTCGGCCCCCAATTGATCCAGCCGCGTGCACAACTCGTCGGTCAACTGCAGGAGTCTGGTGGAAATTGGCTCGATGCCCCAATCCAGCAGCGCGTCGATGCTCGCATGCAATGCCGCGATTCCGCACAAATTGTACGAGCCACCCTCATATCGCGCCGCCGTTGGTTTCAGATCGAGCGAGACGTTGGCGAAATCGCCCGCTTGCCGCACGCTGTTCCAGCCAATTCCCACCGGACGCAGCCGGTCGAGATGTTCCCGCCGAATGAACATCAGCCCGGCGCCTTCGGGGCCGAGCAGCCATTTGTGACCGTCGGCCGCCAGAAAATCGACGCCCGCTTCGTACACGTCCAGCGGAAAAACGCCCAGCCCCTGAATCGCATCGAGAAAGAACAGCGCGCCGTTGCGATGCGCAATCTCGGCGAGTGCTGCCACGTCATTCCGCCAACCGGTCGCATAACCAATCCAACTGGCAGAAACGATTCGCGTTCGCTCATCGCAGGCATCGGCCACTCGGTCGAGATCGACGCGTTCGTTGTCCGTCGCCACGAGTTTCGTTTCCACGCCGCGCGACGCCAGATTCATCCACGGGTACAGGTTACTGGGAAACTCCGAATCGAGTGTGACGACGTTGTCTCCCTCTTGCCAGGGAAACGCCTCGGCGACAATGTTGATCCCCTCGGTCGTGTTCCGCACGATGGCGATTTCGTCCGGATGCGATCCCACCAACTGTGCGCCCAATCGCCGCAGCCGCTCGACGTTCTTGCGTTCGCGCGACCTGTTAGCCAACCCATGCTTGGCGACGGAATTGGCCCACACCACCATCGCATTGCGAGCCAACGCAGTCAGCGGCGCGACAGCCGCATGATCGAAATACGCCCAGTGATCGACCACCGGCATTTGCGATCGGAATTC
Source organism: Planctomycetota bacterium (assembly GCA_963581435.1). Classification (GTDB taxonomy): domain Bacteria; phylum Planctomycetota; class Planctomycetia; order Planctomycetales; family Planctomycetaceae; genus JABISG01. Next base: position 46,711 of record CAUZOL010000010.1, on the reverse strand, counting down.
CTGCCACCAGTTTTCGTTGGAGCTCATATCATTGCTCGATCAGTCAACGGAAGTCGCGTTCTGGTTCTGTTTCACCTATCATGACCGCGCCGTGCTCCTTTGCAATCTTAACGGCGAGCGGCCGGTGTAAGCCGGCTGATTTGTCTGAGCAATCACACGTATTGCATTTGTTGAATCCATCAGGGGGTTTACACCCCCCGCTCGCCACGTTCTTGTGAAAATCATATGCCCGATAACATCCCCTCGCGCGATGATCTCGCGGGACTGTATCTCGACTCGCTGCTCTACGAACCGTATCCCGTGCAGGAAGATGCGTTGCTGGCCTGGTTCACGGCCGAGCAGGGGGTAATGGTCTGCGCGCCGACCGGCATGGGGAAAACGCTCATCGCCGAAGCCGCACTGTTCGAGGCGCTGCACACCCGCACCGTGGCCTACTACACCACGCCGCTCATTGCTTTGACAGAACAGAAATTCCGCGAAATGCAGGACGCCGCCGTCCGCTGGGGATTCTCAAAGGACGACATCGGTCTGGTCACCGGAAATCGCTGCGTCAATCCCGACGCGCGGGTACTCGTTGTCGTTGCCGAAATCCTGCTCAATCGCCTGCTGCACACCGAAGCGTTCGACTTCGCCGACGTTTCGGCCGTCGTCATGGACGAATTTCATAGCTTCAACGACTTCGAGCGCGGCGTCGTCTGGGAATTGTCGCTCGGCCTGTTGCCCAAGCACGTGCGGCTGCTGTTGTTGTCGGCGACGGTCGGTAACTCGGCGGAGTTCATTGTCTGGCTCAGCCGCAGTCACGGTCGCACCCTGCGGCTCATTCAAAGCAGCGAGCGCCGTGTTCCCCTGCGCTACCAATGGGTGGGCGATCAACTGCTCAACGAGCAACTCGAATTCATGGCCACTGGCGACGAAGAGACCCGCCGTACGCCGGCGCTGGTGTTCTGTTTCAATCGCGAGCAATGTTGGAGCGTCGCCGAGCAAATGCGCGGCAAGTCACTGCTGTTCGACGGACAGCGCAAGCAACTCACCGAAGCGGTCGAAGAACACAACTTCTCGACCGGTGCTGGCCCCAAATTGAAGACGATTCTGTTGCGCGGCGTCGGTGTGCATCACGCCGGTTTGCTGCCGCGTTACCGTCGCATCGTCGAACAGTTGTTCCAGCAGAAGTTGCTTTCAATTTGTGTCTGCACCGAAACCTTGGCCGCCGGCATTAATCTGCCCGCGCGGTCCGTTCTCATCACTACACTGCTCAAAGGACCGCCCGGTAAGAAGCGTGTCATCGAACCCAGCGCGGCCCATCAAATGTTCGGCCGAGCAGGGCGGCCGCAATTCGACAGCGAAGGTTACGTCTTCGCCATCGCCCACGAGGACGACGTCAAAATCGCGCGCTACATGGTGAAGTACGACCAGATTCCCGAGAACACCAAAGACCCGAACCTCATCAAGGCGAAAAAGCGACTCAAGAAAAAGATGCCGACCCGCCGCAAGACCGAACAGTATTGGAGCGAACCGCAATTCGACAAACTTGTCGCTGCCCCGCCAGGAAAACTCGCCAGCCGCGGCGGATTGCCGTGGCGGTTGTTGGCGTATCTGCTCACCATCTCGCCGGAAGTCTCGCGGCTGCAAACCTTCATCGGCAAACGGCTGCTCGAACCGCAACGAGTGGAACACGCCGGACGGCAACTCACGCAAATGCTGCTCACGCTCGAAGCGGGCAACTACATCCGCCTCGAACCCGAACCGCCCCGCGCAGAAGTCACCGAAACGGTTGATCCCAAGGCGAAGTCTTCGGAGCCGAGCGCGCCTGACAAGAACAAACCAACTGGCGGAATCGGTGCGCTCATCCAACATGCCCGCACGGAAAACACCCCCAAGAAACCCGGCAAATCGAAGATACGCGGTTTCTCCGCCCCCGACGTGGAAGACACTGGGCCAGATTACTACCAACCCGAAATGGCCCATCCCGCCGCCGACATGCACAAGTTGCTCGGCTTCCGCAGCGTGAACCCGTTGTACGGCGTGTTCCTCACGCAACATCTGGGCATCGCCGACCCCGACGAGCGCATCCAGCTGCTCGAAAGCGTGCTCGATATGCCGGGGTCGATTCAGCGACTCGTTCGCGTTCCCAAGCCCGAAGTGATGCCGCCCGGCACGTTGGCCTGCGAACGCATCGACCAGCAACTCATCGACCGCGGCATCGCCACCCAGGAAGAGTTGTACCCGCATCGCAGCGAGGAGCGTCCGCAGTTTTTCGAGGAGCGATTGTTCCCCCCGACGTTGTCCGAAAAAGTCCGCATGCTGTTCGACAACGAGTTCCCCCGCGTCAGCAATCTGTTCACGCGGGCGGTGTGGTGTGCCGGCGACCTGCTCAGCTTCGGCGGCGACTTCAACGCCTACATCGGCGGCCGCAGTCTCGCCCGGCAGGAAGGCATGATCTTCCGCCATTTGTTGCGTCTGGTTCTCGTCTGCGAAGAGTTCGCCCAGGTCTGCCCACCCGAACTGACCGAAGACGAATGGCAATCCGACCTGCGAGAACTAGCCGACCGCCTCACCGAAAGCTGCCGCAACATCGACCCGGAAAGCACCGACAAAGCCATCGAAGCCGCCCACAACCAAAGCGACATCGTCGCCGGCGAAACGACGCCCAATTCGCCCCCCACCGCTTAGGCGCGGCGCGAAGTCTTTACGAAGCGGAGCGCGCAGGGACACCCTGCCAGAAGTGGTCAAATGTGGTGTCTGTCGTTGCTGTCATCGACCATAGGTCGTAACATGACAATCGCGCGTCACCGCCGCCGAACGAGCATATTGGCGTTTCAGAGAAAACGGGGAGAAAAAGAATGGCAGCGACATTGACCATCCGCGATGAAGAGTTGAACGGAAAGACGATCAATGAATTCTCGCTCGACTTTCTCACCGAGCAGATCACGGTGCGCGAACTAATCCGCAGCCGGGTGTTCCAGGAAGTCAAAGACCACAACGCGAAACAGAATCAAACCGAGTTTCGCGGTTTGGTGCAACCGACCGATGCCGAGAAAACACTCAACGGTTTTCGCTTGAAGAAGCCGCGGCAGATCGACTGGCAAAAGCAGTTCGACGAAGCCGTGGAGGCGTTCGAGCGAAAACGGATTTTGATTCTCGTCAACGACGAACAGGTGGAGTCGTTGGAAGAGGAGATCCAAGTGGCGACGGACACGCGGGTGTCGTTTCTACGGTTGACGCTGCTGGTGGGCGGGTAGGGGCATGGCAGGCAAGAAAGCGAGTTCTTCGGAATTCAATACAATGCAGGTACTTGACGGTTTCACCGTTTCAAACGGCGAACCGCTGGCGGGGGAGTATCAATGTCTGCGAGAGTTCATCAAGGAGAACAATCGTGGAAATGACGCCTCATACTGGGACCGGAAACTCAAAGACAGCGAATCTGGTCGGGAAATTGCCGCAATGCCCGCGAGTTAGAAAGTCTCGCTCATCACGGCCATTCTTCATCAGTCGATTCGCCTCGACAAGATTGCTAAGGATTTTCGCGCCCAGGCGCCGAACGATGGCGTCAATGTTCACCACGAACAAGGGTGGTATGACATCTGGGGCCCGCGATCATTCCTGTTCATGGCAATTCGCGACTTGCTCCGCAAGAAATTGCCATGCGATGCCGAACATCTTCGGTTGATGGCCGACTGGCTCAGTCAACCCGATGCGGTCCATCCCTATTGGTTTCCGCTAACTGGAATCGTCAAGTACGTCGAGGTATTCAGTAGCGAGCATTCCATTGAGGGGGACGCGAAAGACAACGTCGAGCGGATCGCGGATGCGTTGCGGCGCAGTAGGGAAGACCGGGACGTGCGAAAATGTGTGGATCGCTTGGAGAAACTGTTGGGGGCAGCGCCAGAAATACCCATCCAATCAGGTGAAGCATGGGCGGATGCCGCACTTGCCGACCTGCGAGCGACGCAGCCGTCGCAATCCGGTAAGTGGGCCGAGTTGATCACAAAATGTCGCGATGCTTCTGGTGGTAAGCCATCGAAGAAGTGGCAGGCAGATGCGAGCGCGCTATTGGTTGGCGTCACCACCGGCGAGTTTAAGAAGCAAATCACGCGCTGGTTTCCGTTGGTCGATAAGCCGCGGACCGAAGTGATCGAAACCTGGTCGGAATGGGTGCCGAATCCGAACCTGCTGATCATCGATTCACACGCCGACATTCTGAAGGGATTGGTTTGGTGTTGCTGCGTGTTTGAAGATGCCGACGTCGCACGGTCGCTCACTGCATTGGCTCTCAGCGCGTACAAGAAGGTGCCGGGAATCGGCCCGCGCGCCGTCAAGGTGGGCAACGCTTGCATTTACGCATTGGGGGCGATGCCGGGCACGGAAGGCGTCGGACAACTTGCATTGTTGAAAGTCCGCGTCAAATTCGGCACGGCTCAAAAGGGCATTGAGAAAGCACTCGTCGCCACGGCAGAACGCGTCGGCATTCCCCGCGACGAGTTGGAAGAAATGTCGGTTCCCGCCTATGGCTTGACCGACGTCGGTCTGCGGACCGAATCGCTGGGTGAATTCACGGCCGAACTGCATGTGGCCGGGCGAAAGCCGGAACTCCGTTGGCTGAAGGCGGACGGAAAACAGCAGAAGTCGGTGCCCGCCACCGTCAAGCGGGATTTCGGCGACAAACTGAAGGAATTAAAGCATGCAGCCAAAGACATCGAAAAGATGCTTCCTGCACAATCCGCGCGAATCGAGCAGACTTTTCTCGCACAGAAGGAATGGACGTTTCCCCTCTGGCGGGAACGGTATCTCGATCATCCGCTGGTCGGAACGATGGCGCGGCGATTGATCTGGCGGTTTCTCAGCGGGAAAAAGACGACGTCGGCCATCTGGTTGAATGGCCGTTTGGTCGATCATCGCGACCAACCAATCGACTGGGTCGGTGAATCCACGATGGTGCGGCTGTGGCATCCGCTGGACGAAGAGAACGTGGAGCAGATCACCGCTTGGCGTAACTGGCTCACGGAACATGAAGTGCGTCAACCATTCAAGCAGGCACACCGCGAGGTCTACATTCTGACAGATGCCGAGCGAAACACGCAAATCTACTCGAACCGTTTTGCAGCGCACGTTCTCAAGCAACATCAGTTCAACGCGTTGTGCGCTGCACGCAATTGGAAAAACAAACTGCGGTTGATGGTGGATGACGAGTTTCCACCGGCCCACATCGAATTGCCTGCCTGGAATCTCCGCGCCGAGTTCTGGGTCGAGGGAGCCGGCGACGAGTACGGCATCGATACAAACGAGACCGGCACGTTTCTGTACCTGGCGACCGATCAAGTGCGGTTCTATCACTCCGACGCCGCGGTCAACTGGGCGCACGCTGGAGGGGGCGGATACGCGTCCGACGGAACCAACCGCGACGAAAATCACCCGGTAGAATTGGAGGAGATTCCGCCGCTGGTTTTCTCCGAAGTCATGCGGGACGTCGATTTGTTCGTCGGCGTTGCCAGTCTCGGCAATGATCCCAACTGGGCCGATGGCGGTCCCGAAGGACGATACCGCGACTACTGGCAGAGCTATTCGTTCGGTGAACTCGGCGCGACGGCCGGCACTCGCAAGGATGTGCTGGAGCAACTTGTGCCGCGTTTGAAGATTGCTGATCGCTGCACCTTTTCCGACAAGTTTCTGATCGTTCGTGGAGATATCCGTACCTACCGAATCCACTTGGGATCGGGCAACATTCTGATGGAACCGAACGACGAGTACCTCTGCATCGTGCCGAAGCAGTCGGTGGCCAGAGGGTCAGATGCGATCTTCCTGCCCTTCGAAGGCGATGCAATGTTGTCGATCATCCTGAGCAAGGCAATGCTGCTGGCCGATGACAAAAGGATCAAGGACTCGACAATCGTCAGTCAGATCCAGCGGTGATAGGAGAACAATATGGTCTGGCCGCCACCGGACGCGATTCACCCGACGGTAACCGAGATGAAACCAAAACGTCTCTGGCTCTTGCCAATCCTTCTCATACCGCTGGCCGGGATCGCGTTTGTCGATTGGGGGGCGTTTGGGCGACTTTCGGATTTTGATGTTGGGGTTGCCGGCGATGGGACGCTGGATGCGGTGCTGCGGCGGATTCGGGAGAAAGAGGGGGTGCCAGCGTTGGGGGTGCTGCTGATTCGTGACGGCAAGGTTGTGGAGAGCGGGGCGGTTGGTGTTCGGGCTGTTGGGTTGCCCGAGCGGGTGACGGTTGATGATCGTTGGCATCTGGGGTCGGTCACCAAGCCGATGACGGCAACGCTGGCGACGGTACTTGTTGAAGAGGGCGTGATTGGTTGGGAGACAACCGTCGGTGAAGTCTTTGCGGAGTTCGCCGAGACCACCCGTCCGGAATACGCCGAAGTGCGGCTGGATGAACTGCTCGCGCACACGTCCGGGCTTCCGGAAAAATTGACGCCGATTCCCGCCGTTCCCAATTCCAGCGAAAGCACGACGCCCTTGGTTGCGCAGCAGCGCCGAAAGTGGACTTCCGAACTTCTCGCTCTGCCACCGGAGACGCCGCGCGGCAAGCATCTCTACAGCAATGCCAGCTATATTGTTGCCGGGGCGATGCTGGAAGCGGTGACCGGGCAGCCGTGGGAAGAGTTGATGCAGCAGCACGTGTTTACGCCCTTGGGGATGACTTCGACCGGCTTCGGCCCGCCGGGAACTGTTGGTGAGTCGCCCGACGAACCGCGCGGTCACCGTAGTGTGGACGGCAAATTGCGGCCGCTTCAGCCCAACCCAAAAGCCGACAATCACCCGGCCGTCGGACCGGCAGGCAATGTCCACACGACGCTTTCCGACCTAGCGAAATTCACGGCGGCTCACTTGGCCGGCTTACGGGGCGAAGGCGGACTTGTCACAGCCGAGACCTTCAAAAAACTGCACACGCCGGCGGCTGGCACCAGGTACTCGCTGGGATGGAACATCCGCACGCATTCGCATTCCGGCGGCCACGTGTTGTACCATCACGGTACGAATCGTTTTTGGTACGCGACAGTGTGGCTCGCACCCGAGCGGAAGTTTGCAATCCTGATTGTCACCAACGCCGGCGACGCCGTCGGGCAAAAAGGTGCTGACGTTGCAATTCAGGCGGTGACCGACCGCTGCAACGCCGCGTTTGAATGACGCCAATTGGCAGCGCAGTCCGGATTCCGTCCGATGCGAGTTGCCTTTCCAACAGGAAAGCCACCAAAGTGATGATCCTCGGCTGCGGCAATTGCGTTTATTATGCCATGTGGCATCAATTCCCGCCGACGAGTTCGTGGGTCGTTGTCGTTCCATTGTGGTTCATTGTTCTTTCCGCGATCGGTACTTCGAGCTCGATGCGGCTACGGGCGATTCCACCGGTGTACGTTGCCATTCCGCTGGTGTTGGCGGTGGCTTTCTTTGCACCGGGCATGATCGGGCCGCCGCTGGGATTCTGGATTCCCATCTGCTGCATCGTTGGCACCGTTTCGGGGCTGTCGAAATTGCAATCGCCGAAAACGCGAAAGGTGGTTTTGGGAATTACGGTTGCCGCAGTTGTTGCCCTCGCTGGATTTGGTACACGCGATGTGGTTGCTTACAACCGAACGCCCGCTGCGCAGAAGGAAAAGTACCTCCCCGTGTGGGAAGCGGATCGGAAAGCGAGATCCAACAAACAACCCTGACCTTTGATTCCCGAGCATCGATGTACATCCCAAAGAGTTTTGCGGAAACCGACCAGAAGAGACTGCACGAATTCATCGGAGCGCATAGCTTTGCCACGCTGGTCTCGCAGGATTCTGCCGAGCCGTGTGCGAGTCATTTGCCTTTGCTGCTGGATGTCGATGCGGGTTCGCATGGCAGATTGATTGGCCACATGGCACGGGCGAACCCGCAGTGGGAACAGGCCGATGGGCAAAGGGTGTTGGCGATTTTTCATGGGCCACACGCTTACATCTCGCCCACGTGGTATGAGGCGGTGAATGTTGTTCCCACCTGGAACTACGTCGCCGTTCATGTTTACGGGACACTGCGGCTGCAAGCCGATCGCGGTCGGCTGCTGGAAATCGTGCGACAGTATGTCGAATACTACGAAAGCGATTTGCCCCAGTCATGGTCGGTCGATACGGCCGAGCGTCATTTCATCGACGGTTTGCTCGATGCCATCATTGGGTTTGAGATAGACATTGACCGCATCGAAGGCAAGTGGAAGCTCAATCAGAATCACGACGAGACGCGACGGAAAAAGGTGATCCAAGGTTTGCGAGAATCGGGCGGTGAGAATCAGCGGCAGATTGCAGAGTTGATGTCGCAAACTTTGGCTGAGTGATGATTGCATATCAATTCGGAAGTCAGTCAAGACATGTGTTTGTGCTACAGGTGATCGGATTCGTTGAAGGACGCGAAGGTTGTTCGCGGTTACTCTTTCGGGGATTGCGGCCATAGGCCGAGCAAAGGAGCGAAGTCATGGACATTCAGACGCTGACCAATTTCTTCATGTGGTGCACAATCTTCAATATGTCGCTGTTGGCTTTTTGGAGCATCATATTTCTCTTGGCCCCCGACATGGTGTACCGCACGCAGAGCCGGTGGTTTCCCATTTCTCGGGAGACTTTCAATGTGGCCATGTATTGCTTCCTCGGCTTGTTCAAGATTGAGGTAATCGTCTTCAATCTGGTGCCATACCTTGCGTTGCTGATCATTGGGTGAGATTCCATTGAAGGTGGGAGGGCGAAGCTCCTGCTGAGCCGGGCGTGGAGAATTCCGAAGATATCGTTTACTGGGATGCATTCGAACAATCGGGCGTCTAATCACAAGCGACACCCATTGGAGCGGTTGCACACGCGGCTCAGCAGGAGCTTCGCCCTCCCAATTCACCGCTGGCAGGGTCAACACACCGTCCTCGAATCGCAATTGCTCTGAACGCTTGCCACGACTACAATTCTCGTTCATAGCCCCACGACATACAGACCACCACCAGAAACGGAACTGCAGACGATGGATCGATTGGCCGAAATTCACACACGGCTCGAGCCGTTGCGGGTGAAACTTCTTCAGCACCCAATTTACGCGCGGCTTGACGGAATCGACGCACTGCGGACGTTTATGGAACACCACATTTTTGCGGTGTGGGATTTCATGTCGCTGCTGAAAGAATTGCAGCGGCAGCTTTCTGTGGTCGATGTGCCGTGGCTGCCGTCGCCAAATTTGCTGGGCTGCCGACTTGTGAACGAAATTGTACTGGCTGAGGAGAGTGACGAAGACGGTCGCGGCGGCTATGCCAGCCATTACGATCTGTATCATCGAGCGATGCAGACATGCGGGTCCGACACCCGCTTGGTGGACAACTTCCTCGATCGATTGCGTGACGGCGATTCGGTAACGTCGGCGTTGCAAACTGCGAAGGCACCTATTGCAGCGCAGCGATTCGTCGAACAGACATTTGCCGTCATCGAGACGGGCGATTTGTGTTCCATTGCATCGACGTTTTTGTTTGGCCGCGAAGACCTGTTGCCCGGTCTGTTTCAACAGATCGTCGATCAACTCAACAGCGACACCGGCGGAGAGTTGGACGAGTTTCAGTATTACTTGCATCGACACATTGAACTCGATGGCGAGCAACACGGGCCGATGGCCCAGAAACTGATGGCGTCGCTTTGCGGGACCGACGATTTGAAATGGCGTGTTGCTGAAGACGCCGCCGTTGAGGCACTGCAGGCGCGCGTTGAATTGTGGGACGGTGTTCTCGCCACATTTGATGAAAGCGGCGATCAGAAGCGAACCGCCTGATTGTGTAATGGCCGATTCGAGGTGCCGGTCGCGGAGTCTTCGATGCGGCAGTGAGCCTTCGTGCATCTTTCAGAATCTTAAAACTGCGGGCTGCGCTCCGAAAACGTCGCTTCGACCCCAGCCACTCCTGTGTCGAGCTAACCGCGTCGGCGATGCACTCTTCAAGTACCGCCGGTATAATCGGCCGATGTCCAATGACGCCCGTGTGCGCGGAATTTGACGCGGTGGGTGTGTCTTCGCGAAACTCTGCGCCTTGGCGACGTTGCGTCAAAAAACGGTCTCACTGTGAGCGATCAGTCCTGTCAACAAAGGCCTTCGGGAGAATCACTTTGAAGTTCCAACTGAACGCAATTGGATTCCTGCTTCTCGCAACGGCGATTCTCTCCGGCTCGGCATTTGCAGCCGACGACGATTTGCAGCCCTCGTCCATCAAGAAAACGGCGTCGAAGCGGCTCGATGCACTCAAACGGGCGTTTGGTCACGTTCCGTCGCGCGTCTTCGGTTCGCCCGATCCGCCGTTGCCGTTTCGAGCCGAACGTGTGCTGCCAAAACTCAAACTTTCGAACCCCGTCTTCGTGATCAACGAACCGGGCAGCCGACGGCTGTTGATTATCGATCAACAATCGGCCGACGGCGCTTCCCGCCTGTTTCGCACGACCGACGATCCCGCGAGCGGAGAACTTGTAACGCTGCTCGACTTTCCCAAGAGCAGCACCGCTTTCAGCATCACCTTTCATCCCCGCTTTGCGAAGAACGGCTATATTTACATCGGATGGAACGGCCCGCACGATGGCGAAGAAAAACATACGATCGTTACACGTTACACGCTCGGTCGGAAGGCACCGTACAAAATCGACGCGAAATCGGCGCTCGAAATTATCAGTTGGGCTTCAAACGGCCACAATGGCGCAGCGGTTGCCTTCGGTAATGACGGGCTGTTTTACGTCACCTCGGGCGATGGCACCAGCGATTCCGACACCAACGTGGCGGGGCAGGGGATGGATCATTTGCTCTCGAAGCTGTTGCGAATCGACGTCGATCATCCCGAGAAAGATCGCCCGTATTCGGTCCCCAACGACAACCCGTTTGTCGGGCGGAAAAACGTCCGCCCCGAAACCTGGGCGTACGGTTTCCGTAACCCGTGGCGAATGACCGTTGATCGCCGTACCGGCGATATCTGGGTCGGCAATAACGGGCAGGATCTGTGGGAGCAGGCGTACCTTGTGCAGCGCGGGGCAAATTATGGCTGGAGCGTTTACGAAGGGGGCCATGAGTTTTACATCAACCGCAAACTCGGTCCCACGCCGCACGTCAAGCCAACCGTTGAGCATCCGCATTCCGAATTCCGGTCGCTCACCGGCGGCGTGGTCTATTACGGCAAGAAGTTTCCAGAGCTGCGTGGAACCTATATCTACGGTGACCATTCGACAGGAAAAATCTGGGGTGCGCGGGTCGAGAAAGGCAAACTCGTCTGGAACAAGGAACTCGCCGACACGACGTTGCACATTGCGGCTTTCGCCACCGACGCCGACGGCGAACTGCTCATTCTCGATTATCAAAATAAGCAGCTGGGGGGGCTTTACACCTTTGTCCGTAACTCAGCAGACAGCCGGAATGCGAAGTTTCCGCGCAAGCTCAGCGGTAGCGGACTGTTTAATTCCGTGCCCGGACATCGCGTGCACCCGGGGTTGATTCCCTATTCGGTGAACGCGCCGTTGTGGTCTGACGGCGTGCACAAAGAGCGGTTTCTTTTGCTTCCAGCCACAACTGGTGCGGGGGACGAGCAAAAACCGACCAAGATCAACCTGAAGTCGAATCGTGGCTGGGAGTTTCCCGACGGAACGGTGGCCGTCAAATCGTTTGCACTTGAAATGCACGAAGGCGATGCCGATTCCCGCCAGTGGATCGAAACCCGTTTTCTTCTGCGGGAGCAGGGCGAGTGGGTGGGCTATTCGTATGCGTGGAACGACGAGCAGACTGATGCCATGCTGGTCGATGCCAAGGGGATTGACCGCGACTTCACCGTTCACACGGCCGACGGCGGCAGTCGGAAGCAGGCGTGGCGGTTTCCCAGCCGCAGCGAATGCATGGTCTGCCACAGTCGTGCTGCCAAGTACCTGCTTGGACTCTCAACCGTGCAAATGAATAAGCGGCACAACTACGATGGTGCGGACGCCCATCAATTTGAAGTCCTGGAAATGCTTGATCTGGTGAAGGTCAAATGGAACGGCGATGAAGCGAAAAAGTCGCCCGAGGGATTGAAGCAACTCGTCAATCCCTATGACGAACGGGAGAGTCTGGCCGACCGCGCTCGCTCTTATCTGCACGCCAATTGCGCGATTTGCCATATCGATGCCGGCGGTGGCAATTCGCAGATGAACCTCGAATTCACCACGGCAACCGACAAGATGAAACTCATCGACGTGCCGCCCATCCATCACAAGTTCGGTATCGAAGATGCCCGGCTGATTGCGCCCGGCGACCCAGACCGCTCGGTGTTGCTGCACCGCATTTCGATTCGGCAGCGCGGACAGATGCCGCAACTCGCGACGACGCTGATCGACAAGCCGGCGGTCAAACTCTTTCGGCAATGGATTCTCTCGCTGGAGAAGCCGGCGACGAAGAAGTAGTGAGCGCAATAAGAAACCCGGTTTCATTGGAGAAACCGGGTTTCTGCTAATGCGGTTTCGTGGTCCCGCCGGACGCGGTCGGCGGGCTTTATTGTACCCCTTATTGTACGAGCGCCGCGGTGTACGCGACCAAGTCGCCCTTTTCGCGGGCCACGTTCTGCAGTACGTCTAAACGTCCTGCTTGCTGGCAGAGTTCGGCGAACGAAAAACCGTTTGGATCTTCCACATCCTTCAGGTACTTTTCGGCCACATCGACTGCGTCGCTGGAACGATCAACGCGTGTCAGCAAATCGACCAGCACGTACGCCAGCATCGGCTTATCTTCTTCGTCCGGCTCGGCATCGAGCTTCTCGCGGAAATACCCAATCGCATCGTCGCGGCTCTCGTCGGCCAACGCCTTGAAGAACTGCACGTGTGCCGGATAGAAGTCGTCGAATGGCGGATCACCGGCGTAATGAAATTGCGGCGACAGGTTGGCACCGTACTCTGCCAACTGAATGGCCTTCTGCAACTCGGGACACGACGAATCGAGAAACCGCGAAAACCGCACGACCGCGTTCAAATGAGATACGTCAACGTGGTAGTTGTCGTCGGCGAACAGCCAATCGCGGCCGGTAATCAACTCCCTTAACGAATCGCCAGGTGGGGCCAACGCCATCCGCTGTTCCACTTCACTTTGTACCGTTTGGCATAAGTCGCCGAAGATTTCGTTGACTAACAGGCAGGCCGCCTGTTTTCGGTTTTCCGGCTTCAATTCCTGGATCTGCTGGTCCAATGCCGTCACCGTGTTGCAGGTGCCGTGAGACCGCAGCATCATCTCCAACCCTTTGACCGGGTTGGCTCCTTCGTACAGTGCAATGTTAATGAGCTGTTCGGTTTGTTCGTCCACTTCGCGGCCGGAATCAATCGCATCAAGAGCGGCGGCTACCTTTTCGGGTTCGCCAATCGTCCTCAAATACATCCATGCTTCGGGGATGTCCCCGTCGGCCAACAGCAACTCGCCTGCTTCGCGGGCGGCACAAACGTAGCTCGCTTTGAACTCATCCTGCTGTTCGTCCGGCACATCATCGAACGATGTCGGCCGCGTCAGCGGTAGGCCCAATTCAAATTTCTTTTGCAGGCAGATCGCGTCGAACAGTTTGTGAAACTGTTTCTCTTCGCGAAGCGCCGCAATCAGGCGTTCAATTGTCGCCTTCGCGCCGCCACTCGTCTGCAATTCGTCCAATTGTGAAAATGTCTCTTCGCTCATGATCGGTCACATACCTGTCGTGATTTGATTCTGAAAGTTGCCGTTTGTCCCGTTGTCCCCTTCAATTGGTTCCAGCAGCGTTCCCACTTCCAGCCCGCGCGGACTGCGAATAATCACGCGTGCATTGCGCTGAAGTCGCTCGCCGGTTGCAACCCGAATGCGAGAGACTTCGCCAATCGCACCGTAACGCACCAAAACCTGATCAGACATCCCGGTTCCAAATTACGGGGTTTCAACATTCGGCAGTCGAAACAAACGATCGACCGCCGTGCCACTATTGTAGTATGAAGCGTCGGCGACGGAAAAAAAAGGGCAGGGCGACCACACACTATTTAGCCGACCCGCTTGCGGGGCGTGAGCTGTTATGAACCCACTCATTCCACAATCAAAATCGGCGTCACATCACCTGCATCGTTGAATTGGCCGATCAACGTTTCGTTCGATGTATGCTGTCCCAGCACCGCGCGAGGAATCTTCGGTTGCTGCAGGCTGCGGTACAACAGCAGCTGATGTCTGCCGATCCGCAGTCGATGGCCGCTGGCCGCCTCCGTCTTCTGAATCGTACCCCGCTCGGAAACCGTCACCGTCCGCCAGTCGGCTTCCTGGCGACGCCGTTTCTTGTGCCAATCCAGAATCAGGGGAGCGTACAATCCGCCTACCCCGACTTGTTTCAGTTCGATTCCTTCGCCTCCGTCGATTGCCGCAAACGATCCGGCCGCGCTCATCACACGGTCGTCGGGCAAGGCCAGCGGAAACGCACGGACCCGCAACCCTTTGCGGCCGATGCGGCATTCCCGCGACGGCACGTCGGCCTGGATCGTCAGCCCGCTTACCACCGGCAACGTCGAAGAGTATTCGATCCGACTGTCGCCCGCGCCCGAGACAACGTCGGCCAGCACGGCGTAACGGTCGGTTCGCGACAACAGCACTTGGCGTTCGACCTGAATGCCATTCTCGAACGACAACTGCAGTTCCACGTAGTCGGCGTCCTTGTCCGAATGCCAGCAGGTGCACGTCCATTGGTTGACGAATTCCAGCGGCTCGCCGTTAATCGTCAATTCAATTTCCCAGGTACCGTTCAGCAGTCGTTGCCCATTTGCTGTCAAATCGATCAGCGGTTTCTCGCCGTGATGTGCGACCAGCAGCATGTCCGCATTCGGCTGCCAACCGGTTCTCAGGGAAGCCAGTCGCGCCCAATCGGATTGCACAACCGGGTACTCCGTTTTTTTGCCGACTTGAAAGAAATTCTCTCCCTTTTTGTCGGACGTATGCTCTTTGCCCCGGATCGATTGCAGGTAATGTCTTGGCAGAGACTGCTTGTTCCATCCCGCCGTCTTTGCAGCAGTATTCAGCAAAGTGACGGCGCCGCCGCTTTCGTCGTTGTGAAACGGCAACCGCCCGTCTGCGCCGCACAACGACACGGTCGTACCGGTCAGTTGTTGAAAACGTTTTGTCTCTTCCTCGTTCCATAACCGATTCGAGAATGCCCGCCCCCACTGAATCGCCCGCACGAGCGGAGCCAGCCACAATTCCAGTTCGTGCAGCAGATCCGCATGCGGCGTTCCGTCGGTGTCGGTTCGATCTTCCAACTGTTCCGAAAGATGCTGCCGCCCGAATTCTCGCAGAACTTCTGCGCCGCCCACGTTGGAAAACAGCAAGCCCGCCTGCCAGGGCAGTTCACCCTGAAACATCAGCCGCTCAGAATCCGGCGCCTGACTGCCCCGCGACTCGTCCAGTTCGGCGCTCAGTTGCAGCGATTCAGTCAATGTGAGCCGCCATAATGAGCCGAAGACATCGGGCGGCAATTGACTTCCCGCCCGACGCAACACTTCCAGCAGAAGTTGCAGTTCGATTACTGTCGGCTGTTCGCCTGCGAGTGTCGCATCAAGCCATGCAGACAACTCGTGCGCATGCCGTCCGGCAACGTGCTTCGGCTTCGCGGCGCTCATCGTGTCGAACAGCTCGATCAGCGTTACCGTGCGTTCGGCGTCTTCCGGCAATTCGCCAGTCATCGACGATTTCACAGGGACGACAGGCGCGTTTGCGGATGTCGCCTTGCCGAATCCTCGCTGCTGCAGCATGCGGTAGAAGCGGTTGACTTTCCCGCCGACAGCGGCCGAAACCAACGACTTTGGTGCATCCGGCTCCCACGATAGGGCCTGCAGAAACTCCGCTGCGGAAAGCTCACGGAGGTCGCATACGGGCTGGCAAAATGCAACGTGATTGTGATCCATGACGAAGCGAACTTTCAAAGCACGAAAGCTGCGATCCAACGGATCGCAGACGCTGCGGTGCGTTGCACCTCAGCTAGTTGAGACGATAAACGACAATCCGACTAGATTATCTGTTTATTGCCCGATTGCAATCAGACAGTCAATTCAGAACTCGTGATGTGTCCACTTGCCGCCGCACATCGTTCCCGCAATTTTGTTTTCGATCTGCAACAGTTGCGAGTACGGAAGTCCTTCGCCAGCAGCCGACAAATGAACGACACACAAATCGGCCCGCTTGCCCACCGTCAGCGAACCGGTCTGTTCTTGAAGTCCTACGGCACGCGCGCCGCATAGTGTTCCCAGCTCCAACAGCTTAGTTGGATCGACTTCGGGATGCCGATCGCGCAGAAAACAGAGTTCATGCCACACGCTCAGGTCGGGATTCGATGCGCGGCTGTCGGTTCCGACTGCCACCCGCGCACCGCAATCGAGCAGTCGCAGCCAGGGGTGGGCATCGTGTCGGAAATACGCGTGCGTTCGCGGGCAGTACACCACCGTCAAGTTCTCATGTGCAGCTAGAAACCCGACTTCCTCATCCGACAGATAATTGCCATGAATCACCAATCCGCGTTCCAATTCTGCCATTTGTTGCAGATACCAAAGCGGTCGGCCGTCAGTGGGAAGAACGCCGTCGCGCCACACGCCGAAATCGGTTAACAAGTCAACGAATGGCCCCGTTGAATGTTCCAACAATTCCAGTTCGTCCCGCGTTTCCGCCAGGTGAATCGCCAACGGACACCGCTGTTGTGTGGCCAGTTTAACCAACCGGTCGAATAAATCGGGATGAACGCTGTACGGCGCATGTGGACTGATGGCCGGGATAATACCGCCGGAAGCGGAGTCGGTCGGCTGCTGCAGGTGCCGACGTGCGATCGCCAATTGTTCTTCGACTTGATCCGACCGTAGGCCGATCAGTTCGCGAAAGGCAACGACTAACGGACCGGGTGTTTGGTGCAAATTTACCGAGTCATCGTTAGTCGCAATCTCGCCAAGCAGCGTCGTTCCGGCACGGGTCGACTCCGCCAATCCGTCCTGCAGCGCATCACCGCTGTTCGTCGTGCGCCCACGACGATTTGTGACGACCGATCGTATCCAGTCGGTGAACGGTCCGCGCGGTTCCAGCGGCGAGTCGATGTCGCTGAATTCCAGGTGCGTGTGCGCGTTGACCAGACCCGGAAGAATCGCCACCCGCCCTAAATCGGTCGCGCGTGGATCGGCTTTGTCGTGCAGTGCAGTGATTCGCCCGGACGCGTCGATCTCAATCGTGCCGTCGGAAATCGGATCTCCGTCCACCGGAAATATCCAGGCGGCCCGATATCGTTGCACGTCCATGTCGTTCGCCTTCAGAAACCCGGTTTTTTCAAAAAACCGGGTTTCTCGCCACGGGGTTTCTCATCGCGCCCTGAACTCAAACGCGAACTGACGTTTTCACGTTCACGTCCGATTCAATCGGCAGTTTGGCATTGGCCGAAGCCGACGTTGAGTCGCCGACCGGTTGGGCGAGCAACCATCGTAACAATGCAACAGCCACGACGGCGGCAATCAGCAGTGTCGGCCACTCATACCGTATCGCTCCACCGTCAGCAGCGAAAAACCACTCGGCCGGCGAATCCTCTATCCATGTAGTGCCGATCCGTCCGCGAAGAATTCCTAGAGAATTGTAAATCAAATGGAACAAAATGGCCGGGACCAGGCTGCGCGAATGATAAACGATTAACCCCAGCACCACTCCAACCAACGTCGCATTAAACATCTGCTGCGGCAGCGTATGAATGAGGCCGAACGCGAGCGCCGAGAGCATGATTGGCAGCCATTTGCGATGGGAATGGCCTAACCCACTCATAATGAATCCACGGAAGGCGACCTCCTCGCAGACCGCCGGCGTCACCGCCAACGCGAGCAGCATAAACCATAGCGGAAGTTCGTCGCTTGTCAGCGCCGCCAGCTGCTTTGTGACCGACGGCGGAAGTTGAGGGAAAAACCACTCCAGATTGGCCTGCAATTCCAATGACAATGGATGCAGCGCGACAGCAAGCAATAGGGCCAAACCGATCATCGTGCCCGATGGCCAACGCAGGCGCAGCGTCTGCCGGACGCTTTTTGTGAGCATCACGGCCATAAACAATGCCGGGCAAGCGATCGCTACCACCAGGTAGGTCATCTGAAGTTTTAATGCCTGCAGCGGCGCAGTGGGGTCCAACCCACCGTGGAACTTCAACGAACCAAACTGTAAGAAGAAGATCAATACGATGCAGACCACACCCTCTGTGAAGCTGGGGGTTGCCTCTTTTTCTCGCAACAGATGACGCAGCCACAATCCCAACTCAAAGCGTTCCGACTCGCGGAACAGCACGTCCTCGCGCGAAAACAGCTCAATCGCCCACCACAAGGCCAGCATGCTATAAATTACGCTCGTCGCCAATACCGGAATCGCGTACACCAGCGTCGCGGCATTCCCCTGCGGCGAAAGTAATTCCTTCAGTAGCAGGGCCGGCCCAACAACGGGCATAAAGCTGGTGAACCAATCGATTTCAACTATCGGCGACAGGCAGATTACCGTCAGCCCCAACGTGACCATCAACAGCGGTGTCAGGTAATACTGGCCCTCCTTGCTGCTCTTGGCAAACGTTGCCAGCGACAGACACAAGGCGCTGAACAGTGCGGCCAACGGAATCAGCAGCACGATCACCCACAATAGCGCCGATAGCGACGGCGGCGCCAAATTGTTGATTTGCCCAAAAATGCCGCCACCCAGCGTCGACATCATGAAATTGCCCGTCAGGCCCATGCTCAGCAGATTGAGGATTGCCGTCGATATGCTGAAGGTCATCACCGTCAGGAATTTTCCGATCACAATTTCGGTTCGCGACGCGGGGCAGATGAGCAACGTCTCCATCGTCCCGCGTTCCTTCTCGCCCGCCGCCAGGTCAATCGCCGGATAAAACGCCCCCGTCACCGACATGATGATGAGCAGCGCTGGGAACAACAGACTCCACAGGCTTTGCGAGATATCTTCCACCTGAGCCAGATCGACCGCCTCGGCGTTCACCGGTGTCGTCATCGTTGCCGGCAAATGGGCCGCCGACAAACGCTCGCTCAGAATTCCCTGTTCCCAGGCCGACACCGCACGCGAGACGCGGCGATACGCGATCTGCGACTTCTTATCGGCCTTGTTGTGCATGATGATCGGCCGGCCGTAGTCGGGAACGACCTCGGTGTCGCGCGACTTTTCGCGCAGCAGCCGGTTCACCTCGGCGATGTTGCCCCCGAACCCGTCGGGCACAATGATCAGCACCTGAATCTGACTTGTGGAAAACAGCACGCCCAACTGCCGTTTCACAAGTTCTATTTCGGCCTTCGTCCGTCCCGGAGTCGATGCCAATTTTTCCCGCTGTTCGTATTTCTGACGGATGCGCTTCGCGTCGGCCAGCAGTTGTTTCAACTTCGGGTCGGCTTTCACGTCGCCAGCCCGCGGTAGCATCGATTCGGTATACACGTCCAGTTTGTCGGCTTCGCTGAAGAGCCCGAACCAACCTTCGACGAAACGTCGCGGGCCTTTCTCACCGGCTTTGGCCGGTTGAATCAATTTCGGATGCTCGGGGAGTTCCCCTTCGCCCAGCACGACGACCGTCCGTGGTTGGTCCTGAAACAACGACATCATCTTCGCCACGCCGACGCCCATGGCGGGATACAGCAGCAACGGCAGTATCACGATCATGAACAGCGTGCGGCGGTCCCGCATCTGATCGCGAATTTCGCGCTGGAATATTAGTTTGATTCTGCGCCAACTCATGCCAACTCCGCCGCTACTTGTGCGTCATTGCGGGAAATCAATTCGAAGAACAGTTCTTCCATGTCCGGCTCGTCGTACTCCGATTCCAATTCGTCAATTGTGCCGGTCGCCAGGATCTTTCCCTTGTGAATGATCGCAATGCGGTCGCACAGCTTTTCCACTTCTCGCATGATGTGTGTCGAGAAGATAATGCACTTTCCCTGGTCCCGCAGCGATTCAATCGCCTTCACGACGGCTCGTGCCACCAGCACGTCCAAGCCGGTTGTCGGTTCGTCAAAAACGAGCACGGGGGGATCGTGGATAATCGTCCGAGCGATCGAAACCTTCTGCTTCATGCCGGTCGACATTTTTGATCCGAGCCTGTCGCTGATCTCGTGCATCTGCAGCGTTTCAAAAATCTCTTCGATCCGCTGCTGCAGTGCGTCTTCTTCCAACCCGTACAACCGGCCGAAATATTCGACCATTTCGCGGGCCGTCATGCGATCGTAAATTCCGGTATTGCCCGACATGAATCCAATGCGGGCACGGACCTCTTCCGGCTGCGTGGCGACATCGTAGCCGGCGACAACCGCGCTGCCGCTCGTCGGTCGCAACACCGTGCTGATAATCCGCAGGCAGGTCGTCTTTCCTGCGCCGTTCGGCCCCAGCAGGCCGTAGATTTCGCCCGGCTGTACGTCAAAACTGACGTGGTCCAGCGCGTTGACGCTTCCCCGCTGCAGGTCGGCAAAGCTCTTTGTCAGGTCTTGGGCATGAATCATCGAGGGGCCGTTCGCTCCGTCTGCAATACGAATGACGCAACCGTCACGAACCCTTGACGCTACCCGAATGCAGCGCTACCAGCCCGCAGCGCGAGCAAGGGTTCAACCGTTGGAGTTGTAAGTCTAGCCCAAAACCAGCAGTTGCGAAGCCCCGATTTCGCCATCCGCTACGTAACCGGCGAGTTTAGCACGGGTAACGCATTGCTCCCCGCCTCTGCCGCACATTCCGCGTTCTCGCCCTCATCCACATATTCGTAAAAAACGTTCCGCTGACGCGGTTCAAAACCGGTTTCGCGGATGCAGCGGCGGATCGTTTCCAACGACAGATGGTACACCGTTCCTGCTTCGGCAACCACGTTTTCTTCGATCATCAAACTGCCCATGTCGTTCGCGCCGAACATCAACGCCATCTGGCCAATCTTTTCGCCCTGTGTGACCCACGACGATTGAATGTTGGCGAAATTGTCCAGATACAGCCGGCTGACCGCCTGTGTCTTCAGATATTCGAACGCCCCGGTCGGCGGAAGTTGCGACATGTCAACACCGACATCCTCGTTGCGTTTCCCAAACCAGGGCGGCTCGTTCGGCGGTTGCATTGTCCAGCAGATGTAAGCGGTAAAGCCGCCGGTCTCGTCCTGCAGTTGCCGCAACCGCTCCATGTGCTCAATTCGTTCCGCCAATGTCTCGACGTGCCCGAACATCATCGTCGCCGTCGATCGCCCGCCCAACTCGTGCCAGACCCGATTGACGTTCAGCCAGTCGTCGGTCAGCACTTTGCCTCGCGTGATCAGCTTCCGCACACGATCGACGAGGATTTCCCCTCCCCCGCCCGGCAAACTTCCCAACCCGGCGTCTTTCAAACGTTCGAGAACCGTCCGCAACGGCAGCCCGCTGATCTTGGTGAAGTGATGCAACTCCGGCGGGCTGAATCCATGCACGTTGAATCCGGGGAACCGCGACCGAACGTCGCTGAGCAATTCCTCATACCACTCCAACGGCAATTTGGGATGCAAACCGCCCTGCAGCAAAATCTGATCGCCGCCCAATGAAATTGTCTCTTCAATTTTCTCGTACAGAACTTCGCGCGACAGCACGTAGACATCCGCATGATCGACGGGGCGATAAAACGCACAGAAATCGCAAACTGCCGCGCACGCGTTCGAGTAGTTCACGTTTCGATCGATGTTGTACGTGCGATACGGCTCCGGATGCAGTCGCCGCGTGACCGCATCGGCCGCTGCACCAATGGCAGCCAGTTCATGCGATTCCAGCAGTTGCAGTCCCTCGTCAGCCGAAAGTCGTTCACCGGCAACCGCTTTGTCCAATATGTGTGCAATGCTCATCAATGTCTCGCTTCGTGATCGATCTGCGTTTTCAAGTCTGACAATTTCAACCCGCGGTCTCACTCAAAATACCCTGAAGGGGTTGCACAGCCGCTGGGATTTGTTGTGTAACGCCGTTGGCGTAATTTAAGAGAAGTTACGAAGAAACCACCACCGACCCGCACGAACGCGGTGGTGACGATTCCGCTCCGACACCCAATTTTCGCGCCAACTCGTAATACAAAGTCAACCCACTGCGTTCTGCCGAACCGAGCGTGAAGTGCAGATTGTCGCGCAGATAATCGGCAGCGGTCGGAATTGGAATTCCCAATTTCGGTGCCTCGCGTGCCGCGATTTCATCGAGGCGACTGACGCCCAAATCGCGTGCTTGTGACAACGCCTCGGCCACATTGCCCAACGCAACATCCGCTCGTGCCGCCCAATGCGCGAACACGAACGGCAGGCCTGACCAATTCGACCATTCTTCGCCCAAGTCCCAAATCTCCGCAAAGTTCTCAGCCGGAACGTGCATCGCCCGGTCGCCGATCAGCAGAATCGCATCGGCGTCGGTGTCGGCAGCCGACTGTCCCAATGGCAGCGATTGCAATTGCGGAAACACGCCGCACCGTTCGGCCAGCATGATTTGCGACAGCACCGCGCTGGTTCGCGAACCTTCATCCAACGCCAGCGTGCGAATCTTACCCATCGGCACGCGACTGTAGAGCTTTACGCTGAACACTGGCCCATGAGTCGCCACGCAGGCATCCGAAACAATCTCATAATCCGGATGCCGCAGGCATTCGATCGACGGCACCAACGCCACGTCCAATCGACCGCCCGCCAGATCATCGGCCAACCGGCTCGGCACTTCCAGCACCAATTCGGCATCGGCAGCAAGTTCCCGCAGCCCCTCAATCAGCGGTTTCGAGTTCAAGTAACTCACCGCCCCAATCCGCAGGGTGCGAAATGACGATCCATTTTCGGAGTCTAAACCAGCCATAACAATGCTCTCTTCATTGAGAAACCGGGCATCATGCCGTGACATTCGATTATAGTTGCCCCAACGGTTCCCGCAATCAAGCCGTTGGCAAACAGGCAAAGGAAACGATACGATGCGGCGAATCCGCTTTGTTTGCCCTGGCGTGCGCACTCAGGGAGCAAGAGACATGACCATCATCAGGGTGATCGTCAGCAGAAAGAAGCCGCCCAACGCAAGGAATCGCTCCAATGAGACGTTTTCATAGTTGAGAGGTTTGACGAGCCAATAAACCAAGCACGGTACGTAGACAACGAACAGAAGAGGCAAGAGGAGCAGTGCGGGGCTTAAATCCAACATTTGTCTTATTCCAGGATCACGTCTCATTCACCACGACAATCGAATAACCGCGAACGCTGCGAGTGATTAACTTGGGTATCCCACCGGACGCGGCCGGTGGGCTTTTGCAAGCCATGACACCTGTTTTCTAACTCCTGACTGCCAATACCTATTCATCAATATGCCGCCTCTTAAAATTGCCCTCATTGGACTCGGAACTGTCGGCAGCGGCGTTGCCCGCCTGTTGTTGGAGCAGTCCGAACGGATTTCGCGGCGTGCCGGCCGTCCCATCGAGATTCGCCGTGCTGTCGTTCGTGACCTCGATAAGCCGCGCGGAGTCGATCTTCCCGTCGGCGTGTTGACGACCGATTTCCAGTCCGTCATCGATGACCCCGAAATCGATGTCGCAGTGCAACTCATCGGCGGGGTTGATGATGCCCGCAAGTTGATGCACGCGTTGCTCGATGCCGGCAAAGACATTGTGACGGCCAACAAGGCGCTGCTGTGCGAACATGGATTTGAACTGTTCGGCCGCGCGCGCGAACTCGGTCGCACCATTTCGTTCGAGGCGGCGGTTGCCGGTGGTGTTCCCATCATCAACGCAGTCAACCAATCGCTGGCCGCGAACCAGATTGTCTCCATTGAGGCGATTCTCAACGGCACCAGCAACTTCATCCTCACCGAAATGCTGGCCAAGAGAACTGCCTACGACGTCGTACTGCGCGAGGCGCAGGAACTTGGATACGCCGAAGCCGATCCGGCGATGGATGTCGATGGCACAGATGCGGCCCAGAAGTTGGTCATTTTAACCGAGTTGGCGTTTGGAACGAACGTCCCGCTTTCTGCGTTCCCGGTGCAGGGCATCGACACGCTCGATCTCGTCGATTTGCTGACCGCCGACGAGCTGGGCTACCGCGTGAAACTGCTGGCCGTCGTCAAGTTACTTGATGGCCAACTCGAAATGCACGTTCAGCCCACACTGGTTCGGTCGGACTGGCCGTTGGCGAAAGTGGATGGAGCCTTCAATATGATTGCCGTCGAAGGAGACGCCGTCGGTCGCACCTGGTTCTCCGGTGCCGGAGCGGGGCAGTTTCCCACCGCCTCGGCCGTCGTTGCCGATCTTATTGACACGGCAGTCGGACGTGCCGCGTTGACGTTTCCTCAACTCGATCTCTTTCGCGAGCAGGCCTCTCTGCCCGTCCTGCCGACCGAGAAGATTTCTCGGCGCTATTATTTGCGATTCACCGTCGAAGACCGGCCACACGTCTTTGCCGAAATCGCCGACATCCTCGGCCGCAACGGCGTGAGTCTGGCTTCGATTATCCAGCACGAGACGCCCGAACCCGATGAGGCACCGGTCGCCACCGATGAGGCCACCGTCTCGGTCGTCGTGATGACGCACCGCACCACGCTCGGAAAACTCCAGGCCGTCGATGCCGAACTCGACCGCCTCACAACATTGCACGGCCCCAGAGTCCGCATGCCAGTCGCTGATTAAGTCGAAACTCCAAGAGGGAACGTCATGTCCAATACGCAACCAACCATTGCTTGCGGTTTCGCGTCCCCCAAAGCAGCGGCCACACTTTGCGCAATCGCGATTACTGTCGTTTCAACAACCACCGCCGGCCCACCCAACACCGTCTACCCGGAGACCAAACGCGTGAACCAAGTCGATGATTACCACGGCACGAAAGTGGACGACCCGTACCGTTGGCTGGAAGACGACGTTCGCAAATCCAAAGACGTTGCAAAGTGGGTTGAAGAACAGAATAAGGTCACGTTTGGCTTTCTGAAGTCGATCTCCGGCCGCGAGCAAATCGAGAAGCGGCTGACGGAATTGTGGAATTATGAAAAGATCGGCGCGCCGTTCAAACGCGGCGGACGTTACCTGTTCTACAAGAACGACGGTCTGCAGAATCAGTCCGTGCTCTACCGCATGGAAAAACTCGACGATGAGCCGCAATTGCTCATCGATCCCAACACGTGGTCGAAGGACGGCACCGTTGCACTCGCCGGCACCTCGTTCAGCGACGACGGTAAACACATCGCCTACGGCATTCAGGACGCCGGTTCCGATTGGCGAACCTGGCGGATTATGGAGATTGAAAGCGGGCGACTGCTCGATGACGAACTCAAGTGGATCAAGTTTGGCGGCGTTTCCTGGACGAACGACGGCAAGGGATTCTTCTACGTCCGCTACGATGAACCGAAAGAGGGGGCCGAATTCCAGAGCCTCAATCTCAACCAGAAGGTGTTTTACCACCGCGTCGGCACGGCGCAATCGGACGACGTCCTCGTCTACAAGCGGCCCGATCATCCCGATTGGGGCTTCTCGCCAAGCGTTACCGAGGATGGCCGCTATCTCGTCCTCATCGTCTGGAAGGGAACCGACGATAAGTACCGCGTCCTCTACAAAGACCTCGCCGAACCCTACGGCATGCCGATCGATCTCGTCGAGGATTTTGAAAACGAATTCTCATTCGTCGGCAACGACGGCCCCGTGTTCTACTTCAAGACCGATCTCGACGCCCCGCGCAAACGGCTCATTGCAATCGATACGCGTCATCCAGAACGTGAGAATTATCGCGAAGTCATCCCGCAGACCGACGAAACACTGACCAGCGTCTCGTTTGTCGCCAACATGTTTGTCGCCCGGTATCTCAAAGACGCGAAGACGCAGATCAAAATGCATTCGACGAACGGCGAGTTCATCCGCGAGGTCGAGTTCCCCGGGATTGGTTCGGCTTCAGGATTCGGCGGCAAGCGAACCGACACCGAAACGTTTTATTCGTTTTCCAGTTTCGCGACGCCGCCCAGCATTTATCGTTACGACATGCTCACTGGCAACAGCAAATTCATTCGCCGCTCGAACGCCAAAGCCAATCCCGACGACTATGAAGTGAAGCAGATATTCTACAAAAGCAAAGACGGCACACGCGTGCCGATGTTCATTGCGCACAAACGCGGAATCGAACTCGATGGCAACAATCCTTTGTTGCTGTATGGATACGGCGGGTTCAACATTTCGTTGACGCCGCGATTTTCAATCAGTCGCCTCGCTTGGATGGAAATGGGGGGTATCTTCGCTATGCCCAATCTTCGCGGCGGCGGTGAGTACGGCGAAGAATGGCATCGCGGCGGCACCAAAGCGAACAAGCAAAATGTCTTCGACGATTTTATCGCTGCCGCCGAATGGCTCATCGAAAACAAATACACCCGCACCGACAAGTTGGCGATTCAAGGTGGCAGCAACGGTGGGTTGCTGGTTGGTGCCTGTATGACGCAGCGGCCCGATTTGTTCGGTGCCTGTCTTCCCGCCGTCGGCGTGATGGACATGCTTCGTTTTCACAAATTCACCGCCGGCCGTTTTTGGACCGACGATTACGGTTCGGCCGACAATGCCGATGAGTTCAAAACGCTCTACGCCTATTCGCCGTACCATAATCTCAAACCAGGGACAGCGTACCCGCCCACGCTCATCACCACCGCCGACACCGACGACCGTGTTGTTCCCGGCCACAGTTTCAAATTTGCAGCCCAATTGCAGAACGCTCATAAAGGCGATGCGCCGGTGCTCATCCGCATCGAAACCCGTGCCGGCCACGGCGCCGGCAAACCGACATCGAAGGTCATCGAGGAAATCGCCGACCAATGGGCCTTCCTGGTCAAAGTCCTCGACATCAAACTCAAGTGACACTTGCGGTTTAGCGCCGCGTCAAGTTTTGTTTTTAGGTTGGGTGCCACTGGCGACACGCCAGTGGCACCCGGAGCACCTCACGGAACCGATAACGCCGCGAAACCGCAAGCGGAACTCCGATTACAACTCATCCTCAGATTGGGGTTTTAATGCCCAAACACCAACATCTCACGACTCCCCCCGACACGGCTGAATTGCCCAAGGGCATTCCCTACATCATCGGCAACGAGGCTGCCGAGCGGTTCAGCTTTTACGGCATGAAGGCGGTGTTGGCCGTTTTTATGACAAAGTTTTTGCTCGATATGCACGACCAGCCAGCGTACATGAGCGACGAAGATGCGAAGATTTGGATTCACAATTTTGGGACGGCCGTCTATTTCTTTCCGATTCTGGGCGCTTTCATTTCGGATTGGTTGACCGGCAAGTATCGGATGATTTTGGCGCTGTCCGTCGTTTATTGTGCCGGTCACGCCGTGCTGGCGTTGATCGATTTACCGGTCGCAGTCGAGCCAAGGCAGTTGCTGTTTTGGGGCCTGGCACTCATTGCAATCGGTGCGGGCGGAATCAAGCCGTGTGTCTCAGCCCACGTGGGCGACCAGTTCGGGAAGGGGAATCAGCATCGGCTGTCGCGGATGTTTTCCTGGTTCTATTTTTCCATCAATCTGGGGGCGATGGTTTCGACGCTGTTGACGCCCATTTTGCTGGACGAATTGGGGCCCGCCTGGGCATTCGGAGTTCCCGGCGTGCTGATGGCTTTGGCGACGGTGGCGTTCTGGATGGGGCGCAAGGTGTTTGTGCATATTCCACCGGCCGGGAATCGGTTCTTCAAGGAGACCTTTAGTTGGGAAGGAATCCGCGCCGTTGGGAATTTGGTGCCGTTGTATACTTTCATCGCCGTCTTTTGGGCGCTGTTCGATCAAACCGCCTCCGCGTGGGTGCTGCAGGCGGAAGATATGAATCGTCACATCTTTGGGTGGGAAATTCGCTCCTCGCAAATTCAGG
Source organism: Planctomycetota bacterium (assembly GCA_963581435.1). Classification (GTDB taxonomy): domain Bacteria; phylum Planctomycetota; class Planctomycetia; order Planctomycetales; family Planctomycetaceae; genus JABISG01. The sequence continues at coordinate 18,898 of CAUZOL010000010.1, read as the reverse complement.
CGGCAAACCCGTTTCTCGTGATGTTCTTTATTCCCGTGTTTTCCTACGGCATTTATCCGTTTCTGAGCCGTTTTTTTCAACTCACGCCATTGCGGAAGATCGGCATCGGCCTGTTCGTAACAGTCCCCGCATTCGCAATTCCTGCCTGGATCGAAATGGGAATCACACGTGGTGAGTCGCCACACATTATTTGGCAGTTTCTGGCTTATGTCGTGTTGACGGCGGCGGAGATTCTGGTGTCCGTCACGGCACTCGAATTCTCTTACACGCAAGCGCCGAAGAAGATGAAGTCGTTCATCATGGGACTTTACCTGCTGTCGGTGGCCGTGGGAAATCAATTGACGGTGCAGGTGAACGTGTTCATCAAGGCTCAAAAGGAAGAAGGCGTGAATTATCTCGCCGGTGCGAATTATTACTGGTTCTTCACCGGCCTGATGGCCGTAACGGCAGTCGTATATGTCGCATTCGCCCAATTCTACCGTGGCCAAACCTACATTCAGGGAGCTGAGAAGCAACACGACAGCGCCGATGCGAAAACCGACTGACCGCCACGTCTGTTGTCCTGCATAACCCGTGTGACAGCCGTTTCTTCGAACACAGCCATTCCCACGGCAGCAGAGAGAACCTACAATTCGCACCGGTTGTCGGCCCTGTTGGTCGGCGTCCCCAGTACATGGAAACTATCCAATCGAAGGAGTCGAATATGTTACGCACCAATTGTCTTGTCACCGGATTCGCCATCACCTCGCTGGTTTTGCTCGCTGGCTGTGGTTCCGATGACGGAGATGACTTTCAGGCGCTTGCAGACGATCAGCCTGAGGTCGCCGCGCCGGCGCACGATCATTCGCACGAAAGCGGCCCCAACGGCGGCCATCTCATCGAACTGGGCGAAGAAGAATTCCACGCCGAATTGGTCTTCGATGGTGAAACACGAGTGACGACTATTTACGTTCTCGATGGTCACGCCAAATCGCCCGTTCCGATCAAGGCAACCGAACTCGAACTGCACCTTGAAGGCGAAGGCGACGAAACCGAACTGTTGTTCGCCGCCTCACCACTGGAAAGTGACGGCGAAGGAATGTCCTCCCGTTTCGTACTGGCCGCCGATGATCTGCCCGAGTCGGTCAAAGACGAAGAAGAAATCAAAGGCCATCTGCACATTGAAATCGACGGCAAGATGTTCGCCGGCGACATCGAACACGACCACGGTGAGGGCGAGGAGCACAAGCACGACGACGACAAACCAACAACCGACGGCGAATAGGACAACAGGCGAGCGGGGGGCGTAAGACCCCTGATTTGCTGGGGTGCCACTGGCGTGTCGCCAGTGCTGAGTGTGCGCTCGGCATCTAACGTCATTTCAAACGAGCAGCTTCTCCACAACCTCGCCCGCGATGTCGGTCAGCCGGAAGTCGCGCCCTTGGTACTTGAACGTCAGCCGTTCGTGATCGATGCCCAACAGGTGCTCGATCGTGGCGTGGAAGTCGTGCATGCTGACGGCGTCTTCCACGGGGAAGTACCCGAGTTCGTCGGTCTTGCCGACGCTGGTTCCGCCCTTCACGCCGCCGCCGGCCATCCATGCGCAGAACGCGCTGCGGTGATGATCGCGCCCCGCACTCTTGCCAGCCGAACCCTGTAACAACGGCGTGCGGCCGAACTCTGCCCCCCAAATCACCAGCGTTTCGTCCAGCAGTCCCCGTTGTTTCAAATCGCGAATCAGGGCGGCAATCGGTTGATCGACCTGTTTGCATTTGCGAGGTAAATTGCTGAAGACCGAACCGTGATGGTCCCAACCCTGGTCCATCAACTGCACAAATCGCACGCCGCGTTCCACAAGCCGCCGCGCGAGCAAACAGTTGTTCGCAAAACTGGCCTTGCCCGGCTCGGTGCCATACATCTCGTGAACGTGTTTCGGTTCGCCGGCAGTCTTCATCAACTCCGGCACCGATGTCTGCATGCGGTACGCCAATTCATATTGCGTGATTCGCGTGGCGATTTCCGGATCGCCCACGTCGGCCAGTTGCGCGCGATTCAGTGTGTTGATGCTATTAAGCGTTCGCCGCCGGTCGCCGCTGCTGATCCCTTTCGGATTCGAGAGAAACAACACCGGATCGCCTTGGCTGCGAAACTCGACGCCCTGATTCTGTGTCGGCAGAAATCCGCTGCCCCACATGCTGTTACCCGCACCACCCACGCTGCCGGTAATCAGCACGACAAAACCGGGCAGGTTGCGGTTTTCACTTCCCAGCCCGTAGTTGATCCAACTCCCCATCGTCGGCCGCCCGAACCGCTGAAACCCGGTGTGCAAAACCAACTGCGCCGGCCCGTGGTTGAACTGCTCGGTGTGCAGCGTTTTGATGATGGCCATCTCATCGGCCACGCCTCCCAAGTGAGGCAACAAATTCGATAGCTCCAATCCCGATTCGCCGCACCGCCGAAACCCCATGCGGCTGCCCAACAGTTTCGGTGTGCCGCGAATGAACGCAAACTTTGCCCCTTCGAGGTACTGCTGCGGACATTCCTTGCCGTCGTTGTCCATCAACGCTGGCTTGTTCTCAAACAAATCCAACTGCGACGGCGCACCCACCATGTGCAGGAAAATGACATTCTTCACGCGCGGCGGGAAATGCGGTTGCTGTCGCGGCTGGGCCGCCGGCAACTCATCGGCCAACAACGAAGCCAACGCAATACTGCCAACGCCGGTTCCCACCCGCTGCAACAACTCACGTCGGGTGATGTCCTGGATTGTTTGTGATGCGTTCAACATGATCCTGTTCCGTTCGTCTCTTTCTTGTCGCGTAGTCCCGGCTTATTCGGGCGTTACGTCAATTCGTTGTGCTGCGATCTTGTGCGGCCGACAAACGATTCTACTCGACCGGTGTCGTTGGAAGTTTCAGTTTTGCAAAAGGCTTGAGTTTCTCCGGTGCGGTTTTTGGGGGGCCCTCTTTCAGGATATCCCGCACCCACGCTGCCCAGAACATCACTTTCTCATTTTCGTCCTTTTCTATCACTGTTTCCAGCTGCTTGTGCAGTTTGAGCCGATCGACGGCACGAAACGTCGTCTTACTACTGATGCACATGGCTCGCAGGTGACGCAACGCGCATAACTGAATGGCAGAGTCGGCATGCGAGAGGTTTCCGGCCAATGCCTTGGCGAGATCATCCGGCCGCAGCCTGGAGTGTTCATGAACCTGGATTGTCCCCGACAAGCTGTGGAAATCTTCGTGTTGTCTTTGCAGCTTCTGTTCCTTCGTCTCCGGTTCCGTCGGCTTCTTGCGGTCGGCCGTTGTGCGCAGCAAGTGGGGGACGAGGATGGCCATGTTGTTGGTCAGATGGAAGTGCGTCACATGGGCATTGTTGCGTACCATCCAATCGGAATCGGCAAACATCGTCCTGAGCGTTTTTAGTACCTTGGGAGTCTTTCCCACAGCCTTGCCCAAAACGAATGGAACCGACGAACGAACTCCCGTATGTTTCGATTCGGCCGCCGCATACAGAAGCGGAATAGCCTCCTTGGGAAACCGCTTGAAAAGACCTGCCACCGATGTCGCATTCGTGCGAATGGTCGCATCGTCGTCGTTGAATGCTTTGATGATGGCAAGCGGACAAGCGATTTGATCCACCGCCGACAGCCCGATGGCAACCACCGCGCCATTGCGAATTTCGACGTCATCTTCGCGAGCATAGGCTGCCAGCGACGCGCACGTCCGTTTCGCGTCGTGCTTCCCCACTTCCTTCAGTTTCTTAAGAGCCGCCAATCGAACGCTCTTCGAATTCGTCGGCTTCGCTCGTTCGAGCAGCGCAGACAACTCGTCCGCAGCATCAACCTGAACCGCGAGGGCGAGTAGTAGGAATATGGACATGCTTTCGAACCGTTGCGTAGAAGTGACGAAGGCCCGACTCGATTTGACCGCTTCGCCAATAGGTATAAAACCGAAGTACTTAGCCCGACGAGAAAACACGTCGGGCCGGTGTGTGATGGCCCGTTAACTTTCGGTACGTCAACAGCGACCGTACGCTGGCCGCCGGTGTGTTCACCGGCGGCTAAGTATGCGTTACCCCTTCGTAATCATCTCATCCAGATTCATCAGAATGTGCGAGACGTGGAACCATGCGACCAATTCTGCAGGCGAAACGCCCTTGGGGAGTTTCGTCTTGCCGACGATTGTGGTGGCGGTCTTGGGGTCTTTTTCGTAGCGCTTGAGTTCTCGTTGATAAACGCCGAGGAGGTGGTCGGTTTCGAAGTCGGTGGGTTGGCGGGCGAAGCAGCGGCGGAAGCCGTGGATGACGCGGTCGCGGTTGGATGTTAACTCGGCGTTTGCGGCCATCTGCCCGGCGAGGGCCATTGCCATTTCGAGGTAGGCTTTATCGTTCAGTAGTGTTAGCGATTGCAGTGGGGTGTTGGTGCGCGGGCGTTTGACGACGCAGGCGGCGCGGTCGGGGGCGTCGAAGTTGACGAAGCTGGCATACGGGGCGCTGCGTCGCCAGATGGTGTAGATGCCACGGCGAAAACGGTCTTCATTTGTCGCGGCCACATACTTCGGCGCGTTACGGCCCACGTGTCGCCAGACGCCCGGCGGCTGCGGCGGAAAGACCGGCGGGCCGCCCGCTTTCGTGCTGAGCAATCCACTCGCCATCAATGCGTTGTCGCGAATCATCTCGGCCGGCAGACGGAATCGCGCACCGCGTGCCAGCAACCGATTCTCCGGATCGCGTTCCAACAGCTTCGGCGTGACGCGCGACGACTGCCGGTACGTGGACGAGTTGACGATCACTTCGTGGATGTGTTTCATCGACCAGCCGTTTTCCATGAACTCCACCGCCAGCCAATCGAGCAACTCGGGATGCGTCGGCAAATCGCCTTGCGTGCCGAAATCTTCTTCGGTGCGAACGATGCCGCGGCCGAAGATTTCAGCCCACCAGCGGTTGACCGTGACGCGCGCGACGAGCGGGTTTTCCTTGTCGGCCAGCCATCGTGCCAATCCGAGTCGGCTTTGTGGCGCATCCGCTGCGGTCTGATGCAGACTGCCGGGCGTTCCCGCATCGACTTTCGCCAACGGTTTTAGGAAGTCACCGCGCTTGAAGATGTGCGTCTCGCGCGGCTTCTCCTGTTCGACCATCACCAATGAAGTCGTCGGCTTGGCGGCCGCCAGCTGTTTTTGCAAAGCGGCCGCGCGGTCGCTCAGTTTCTTCACATCGGGATGACTCTTCAAAAACTGATTGCGCAGTAGCACTTTCTGCTTTGGTTTTCGCTTCTTGATCGGCAACTTCAAAATCGCCACAATTGCCGGCGGAAGTTTTCCCTTGTTTTCGGTCGAACCCGCTGCTTTCTTGTCGTTGATGCGTGCCGTCTGCTCTGTTTCCCAGACGGTTTGCAGTTTCGCAATTTCTGCCAGCTGCGGTTTCAATTTGGCATTCGCGGCGGCCAGTTTCTCTGTCAATTCCTCGTGTTTCTGCTCTTGCTCTTTCGTCAGCGGCAGCGACAACTTCGGGCCGTAGAAGTCGTAGGTTGTGGCGTTGGTGTGTTTGACTTCGATCAGGGTGCTGTTGAAGTAGGCGAACAGCCGGTAGTAGTCGCGTTGTGTGAAGGGGTCGTATTTGTGGGTGTGGCATTGGCTGCAGGCGATGGATGTTCCCAGCCAGACGGTGCCGGTGGTGTTCACGCGATCGATGACCTGATTGACACGGTTCTGTTCCGGATCGACGCCCGCTTCGACATTGCAGGTGGGTTGCCGATGAAATCCGGTGGCGATTTTCTGGCTCAATGTTGCATTGGGTAACAGGTCGCCGGCGATTTGTTCGATGGTGAATTGATCGAACGGCATGTCGTCGTTCATGGCCTGAATGACCCAGTCGCGATACGGCCAGACGTCGCGGTACTGGTCGGCCTGAAATCCGTTGGAGTCGGCGTAGCGGGCCAGATCGAGCCACGGCCGCGCCCACCGCTCGCCATATCGTGGGGATGCCAACAGTCGCTTCACAACACGTTGAAACGCATCGCTGCGGTCGTCGTTCAAGAACGCGTCAACTTCTTCGACGGAGGGCGGAATGCCGATCAGGTCGAGAGAAACGCGCCGCAGCAAACGGGCTTTGTCGGCTCCGGCGGACGGCGTGAGCTTTTCTTTTTCCAGGTGGGACAACACGAATGCGTCAATCGGATTACGAATCCAGTTGGCAGGCAAGAAACCCGGTTTCTTTGAGAAACCGGGTTTCTGAAACGTGGGCAACTCGGGACGAACCGGTTTGATATACGCCCAATGTGTCTCCAACGATTTGATGTCAGAACCGACTCCGTCCGGCCAGACTGCACCCTGGTCGATCCAGTTGCGAATGACTGCGATTTCTTTTTCGCTCAGCGGGTCGGCATCGAGCGGCATGCGCTCTTCTTTGTCGCCGTCGATCAACCGTCGCAGTATCAGACTCTTCTTACTGTTGCCGGGAACGATTGTTTTTCCGGACAGGCCGCCCTTGAAGACGATCGTCTTCGCGTCGAGTCGCAGTCGGCCTTCCTGGACATCGGGTCCATGACAGTCGTTGCAATGCGCGGCAAAAATCGGCGCGACGTCGCGGGCGAAGTCGACTTTCTTTGCAGCCGGTTTGGTGGCGCCATCGGCGGCGAGCGCGGTTCCTGCGCTCACGCAGGCAAGCAAGCCGCACGCCAAGACAAAACGATCGATTTGACAGTGACCGAAATTCACGTTCGTTATCCTTTTTGCCAGCGTTGCTCACGCTCGATCCCACGGGCGGCAGCCCGTGGGCTTTTGGTTGCGACGTTGACGATGTGCATTGGCATCAGCGACGGACGTTAATATAGGACTTAACGTCCCCAATTACATCAAAAGCTGCCGTGCTTGTCCACTTTTCGACGTACGCGTCGTTTGCGGTGAATCGAATGGCAACGAATAGGAGTTATCACCACTCGATCCCGCCGGCCGCAGCCCGCGGGCTTTGAGTCATGAAATGAACAATCGGTTTGCCGTTCCGCGTGCGGGGCGTTTTTACATCACCCCTTGAAAACAACGATTCCGGCGCAATTTCCGCACTGTCAGCTGTGAAAAAGAAATATTACACGAAATGCCGTAACATAAACTAGGGACGGGTGTTATGTGAGTGGTTGTGCTCCCCGGTCGGCTATGTCGTGCGGAATATCTTTGGTTTCGCAACGGCGATCCTGATAATCTATCGGGTGACCCTTCTGCGAGTCACATCAATCAGGGACGGTTGTTTTCATGTCGTTGCCGTCCGTGTGCTGTTCGAAGCGCACGATTCAGAAGGAAATATATTGTGAACACGCCCTCGCTTGCCAAAGATATTATGGTCACACGTCTGGTGACTTTGTCGCCGGGAATGGACGTGTATGATGCGATTGGCCTGCTGCTCAAGCACAAGATCTCCGGTGCGCCGGTTGTCGATGCCTCCGGGAGGTTTCTCGGCGTCTTCTCTGAAAAGTGCTGCATGAGCGTGCTGGTCGAGGCGGCTTACGACAACATGCCCGCTTCGCAGATCGACCCGTTCATCGATACCGAAGCCCACACAACCACCGAAGAAACCGATCTGTTATCGCTCGCGCAGATCTTCCTCAACACCCCGTACCGCCGTTTGCCGGTGCTGCGATCGGGCCGGCTGGTGGGGCAGATCAGTCGTCGCGACGTGTTGAAAGCGGCTCACAAGATGCTTGCGGTTTCGCCGGGGAAGCAGTCGGACCTGTTGTATCTCAGTTCAATTTTCGACAGGAACGACGCCCCCATTGCACAATGATCTGCATACTTTGAATTGACGGCCAGGAAGGTCAAAGCGATCTTCTCAGCCCATCGCGTTCACTCGGCGGCAATCCCTGTCGCCGGGTGAGGCGGTGGCCCGGGGAAGCCGGGTGACTGCAGAGTGGGCGGATGCCATGTTTGAGGTTGGTGTTCCACTGGCGTATCGCCAGTGTCCGACGTGATGCACTGGCGACACGCCAGTGGCACCCGTTCACGCCGAACGCTTTTCACTGGCGACACGCCAGTGGCACCCGTTAATGCCGAACCCATTAAGAGAGTGGCATCCGTCGTCGAACTTGTGGCCCGCGCACCAAGTTGCTAGGTTTGCCCCGTACCGCAGATGTTCGACTTCCCACAAGGACGGCTCCACATGACGGCCCCCGGTTTAGGATTCTCCTCCGCCTCGAAGCGGCGGCCCATTGCACGCTCGACGACGATTCTTACCGTTCGCCACAAGGGGAAAGTGGCGATTGGCGGCGATGGACAAGTGACTTACGGCGAAAGCATTCTCAAGTCGGACACCTGCAAAATTCGCTGGATGCTCGACAACAAGGTACTCGTGGGCTTTGCCGGCTCAACCGCCGATGCGTTTTCGCTGTTAGAGCGTTTTGAAGCCAAGGCGAAGGACTACCCGGGGAACATCGTGCGGGCGGCTACCGAGTTGGCACGCGATTGGCGAACCGACCGCATTCTCCGCAGGCTCGAAGCGCTGATGGTTGTGGTTAACGCCGAGTTCAGTTTGCTTATTACGGGGCAGGGCGATGTGGTCCAGCCGGCCGATTCGGTCATCGGCATCGGTTCTGGCGGGAATTATGCCGTCGCCGCCGCGCGGGGACTTCTGAAACACTCGAAACTATCGGCAAGCGAGATCGTCCGCGAATCGCTGGGCATCGCTTCCGAAATCGACATCTACACCAATAACAATATCACTGTGGAGGAGTTAAGTTGCGCGAAATGACGCCGCGCCAGACGGTTTCTGAGTTGGACAAACATATTGTCGGCCAAGGCGACGCCAAGCGCGCCGTTGCCATCGCTTTGCGCAACCGTTGGCGGTGGAATCACCTGCCCGACGAAATTCGCAACGAGGTGACACCGAAGAACATCATCATGATCGGTCCGACCGGCGTCGGCAAGACGGAGATTACCCGTCGGCTGGCCAAGCTCACCGGCGCACCGTTCATCAAGGTGGAAGCCAGCAAGTACACCGAAGTGGGCTACTACGGCCGCGATGTCGAAAGCATGGTCCGCGATCTCGTCGATGCCGCCATCAATCTTGTCACGGCGCAGAAACGCATCGAGATTGAAGAGGTGGCCAGCCAGCGCGTCGAAGAACGCCTGCTCGATCTGCTTGTCCCCGGTCCCGAATGGGATGCCGCCGACGAAGCGGCGCACGAAGAAAGTGTCAAACGTCACGAGCGGACCCGTGAAAAGTTTCGTAAGAAACTCAAAGCGGGGGAACTCGAAGAACGAGAGGTCGAGCTCACCGTCGAACAACGGCAGTCGCCCGTGCAGGTGTTTTCGAGCATGGGCGGCATTGAGCAGATGGACATCGACTTCCAAAGCATGTTCGAACGCATCATGCCGAAGCAGAGCCGCGAGCGCGAAGTGACGGTCGCCGAGGCACGACAGGTGTTACTCGAACAGGAAGCCGAAGCGTTGATGGATCGCGATGCCATCAACGAAGAGTCGATTGCATTGGCCGAATCCAACGGGATTGTTTTTCTTGACGAACTCGACAAGATCTGCGGATCAGGTGAAGGATCGCGGGGAGCGGATGTCAGCCGTCAAGGTGTGCAGCGCGACCTGTTGCCCATCGTCGAGGGAACGACCGTGCAAACCCGTTACGGCAACGTGCAGACCAACCACATGCTGTTTATTGCCGCCGGCGCATTTCACCAGGCGAAGATCTCGGATTTGATGCCCGAATTGCAGGGGCGTTTTCCCATTCGCGTCGAGTTGCAGGATCTGACCCGTGACGATTTCATCTGTATTCTCACCGAGCCGTCCAGTTCGCTGACAAAGCAATACGAAGCCCTGCTGCTGACTGACGGCATTAAACTTCGCTTCAAACCGGACGGCATTGAAGCCATCGCCGACATTGCCTACAAGGTGAATCAGACAACGCAGAACATCGGTGCCCGCAGACTGTATACGATCGTCGAACGATTGCTGGATGAGATCAGCTTTGCAGCACCCAACGTCAAGAAGAAGACGCTGACGGTCGATGCCAAGTACGTCCAGAGTCAGCTGGCGGAAATTACCAGCGACGAAGATCTCAGCAAGTTTATCTTGTGAAATTGGTTGCGGCGGTATATCTCTGGTCCTTTGCTATCGCGTTGGTCTGACGCAATGTCGGCTGGCGAGTCATCGAACAGGAAACCGCGATGACAGACTCAAAACGACATGACGATTCTCAGGACGACCGTTTTACCCGGCGGTATGCGTCCCGTGCTAATGCAGTTGTTGTCCGCGAGAATGATCACATGCGGACCGGAATACCGGCGATTCTGCACAATGTTTCCACAGGCGGACTGGCGTTGTCGATCGAAATCGAGTTGCAGTTGGGCGAGCAGATCAAAATACGGCTCAGCAACGAAATTCAGCGGTTCAAAAAGGAAGTCCGCGGCATGGTGCGGCGCGTGTCACCCACCGATGAGGCGACATTCTTTTGCGGCGTTGAACTCGCGACTCGCTTAACGCCGCTTGAGGTGTCGTACGCCAGCAAGAACGTTATCGCCCATCCCGATAGCGACGGCCCACTCTGGATATAATTCCCAATTGAGCCACCCCCAAAGCCCACGGGCCGCGTCCCGTGCGATCGCGTCTTGCCGGATCAAACCCCTATCCGGCCCGCCGCTGTGACTGGGCCGCGCGCGGCATCTTTTTGTTGCTTCCGTAACTGACGGCGTTCGCGTTTGGTCAGTCCTTTCATGGATTGCACGTCGTTTGGAATGCTCGCCGGAGCTTCCATGTTCTTTTCGTCATCAGCTGACGGTTCATCGATAACTTCATCGGCTACGGGTTCGTCGGTGCTTGGCAACTCGGCCGTCACCGGGGGGAGGGGCGGATCGTCTGCGACCGCGACTTCCACCGGAGCAGGCTTCCTTTCCCGTTTCGCGGGTTTCTTCGTTTTCTCTTCAACTGTCGCCGCCGCAATCGATTCGTCTGCAGGATTGTCTGCTACGGTTGTCACCTTCGCCTGCTTCTTGCGTTTCGGCAACTTTGGAAGACGTAACAGCGATCTCAGTCGGAACACCGGGGGGCGAATCTGTGCCGGATCGGGTGTCACATGCACGACATGCCGGGCATGCAGCAACAGGCTCATGAAGAGCAGCCAGCAGGCTGAAAGTTCCAGTCCCCAATTCATCAGCCGGCTTTCATCCGGCGGCAGCGGTATTGTCACGGCATCCAATTGCAGCACGGCGATGCACACGCCACACGCGGTCGCCATCCATAACATGGAGAGGCTCGACCGGCAGTCGCGCATTTCCCGGTGCAGTGTCCGCAGCACCCACACGGCTGCAAGGCAGATGGGCAACAGCCACACCATGACTTCGGCATGCCAGAATTCCGGTCTCCACAGCCACATGGCCGTCTTCGCCCACGCGAGATGCAAATCGGCGGCGATGGCGAGAGTTGCACCCATACCGATTGCCACGCACCACCCCCACTGGCGATAGCGGCCATCAAAATCTCGCGGACTTTGAGACCGAACCCACCAAATGAACCAAGCCAATTGAGTTGATACCAATAGCAACAGCGTCGCAAACGGCTTCACAGCGCGGCCTGCCGCCAGGTCGAACAGATGCGCAAAGCCGGGACCGAACTGCGCATCACCCACCGTCGACGTCGTTCCCGCCAGCAGCAAATTCCCGCCGACCAGTAGCGCCAGCACACCCAGTGCCCATAACTTCCAGAGTTTCGGCGAGATCAACCGGCCGAGAGGAAAATGGGAAACGCGAACGTCACCGGGCGGCAATTCTCCGTCATCGGCAACCAAATCAACGTCGTGCGATTCAACGTCATTGGACGACGACGATGACGATTCACCGTTCAAATCATTGTCGTCCGCTTCGCCTGCCAGCCGACGGCGGCGGCGTTCATCCAGGCAACGGGAACCGGCAAATCCAGTGGACATCGACGATTTCTCGCAACACGATCTGACAGTAGGGGAATGGACGATTCCAATCGGCGCACCGCCGAATGGACCTGCCCGGGAGATAGGGCCAGCAGTATCGCCATTCATCGGATTCAGAGCAAGCAGACATTGCCGAATGTCGCCATTTTGGCGGCCCTACAACCGACATCGCGAAACACTGCCGAATACCTCGTGCGATGAGATTTGTTTGACCAAGCTGCGCGGCCTGCCGTAGTTGCCCAACTCGCGAAAATCTCCATGCCGAGACTCCGCGATCATGCGTCGCGCCATGCACGCTGATATACTGGTCAGAACCGACTGGGAAGAACTGCGGGCCGTTTCCCGTAGAAATTCGCAACCTATGATCGCGAGGCTGATTTCGATGATCCGTTTTCTGTTGTGTTTGCTTAGTGTGGGATCGTTTGCCGGTTCGTTTCTTGTGGCACCGGCAAATGCTGCCGATGGGCAGAAAAACGTTGTCCTGTATGTCGTCGATGACCAAGGATTTCAGGCCGGCTGTTACGGCAACAAGGCGATTAAGACGCCGGGCCTCGATCGGCTCGCAGCCGCCGGGACCCGCTTCACGCGAGCTTACTGCACCACGGCCAGTTGCAGTGCCAGCCGCTCGGTACTGATGACCGGACTCTACAATCACGCCACCGGACATTACGGCCACGCCCACGGATACAATCACTTCAGCACGTACGAATCGGTGCAGACGCTTCCGGTGATTTTGAAAGAGGCCGGTTATCGCACCTGCTCGATTGGCAAGTACCATCTTGCTCCCCGGTACGTTTACGAATTCGAGACGTATCGCAACACGGGCGTGCAGGGAAACCGCAACTCAGCACGGATGGCAAAAAACGCACAAGAGTGGATTTCGGAAAACGACGACCGGCCGTTCTTTTTGTACTTCTGCACCAGCGACCCGCATCGCGGTGGGGGAGTCGGCGGCTTTGCCAACCACAACGACAAGCCCGGTTTCTATCCCGGCGTGAAGGAAGTGCGTTACAAGCCGGAAGACGTCATCGTTCCGCCGTGGATGTCGGACAAGCTGGAAGTTCGACAGGAATTGGCCGAGTACTATCAGGCGATCTCGCGTGCCGATCAGGGGCTGGGCCGGTTGCTCGATGCGTTGAAGACGACCGGTCACTGGGACGACACGTTGATCATCTTTCTCAGCGACAACGGCCCTCCGTTCCCCGGGGCCAAAACCTGCCTGTATGAACCGGGAGCCAACTTGCCGTTGATTGTGCGCGACCCGACGGCGAAAAATGCGGGCGGCACAACCGATGCGATGGTGACGTGGTCGGACATCACGCCGACCATCCTCGATTACTGCAACGTCAAACCGGCCGACTCACCCGCTATTCGCACCGTCGATAATGTCGGACAACGCGCGACCAAAGGCCCGAAGAAACCCTGGAAATTCCACGGGCGTTCGTTCATGTCCGCACTTGGCGAAGAACACGCGCCGAAATTTAACGAGGTGTTCGCCTCGCATACGTTCCACGAGATTACGATGTATTATCCCATGCGGGTCATTCGCAGCGGAAAGTACAAGTACACGTTCAACATCGCGCACCAACTGCCGTACCCGTTTGCGTCCGATTTGTACGCGTCACCCACCTGGCAGAGCGTGCTCCGCGACAAAGATGAGTTCTACGGCAAACGAACGGTCTACGCCTATCTGCATCGTGAGCGGCACGAACTCTACGATCTCGAAGCCGACCCGCACGAGGTCCACAATCTCGCCAGCGACGCCAAACACGCAGCCAAACTGCTGGAATTGCAGACCAAGCTGAAGGCGTGGCAGAAGCAAACAAAAGACCCGTGGCTGCTCAAGTGGGAATACGAGTGAGGTGGCAAAAGCGGAAGAATTCTAGTTATGTGGCAACCAAATGGACGCAGCAGGTCAATCCAGGTTCGAACTGTTCGCACAGGAGTTCGTTCGCAAGTATTGGGAGACGCTCAAGAGTGGCGCTTTCCCAATGGCACCGGATGAACCTGTTGAGGAAGCAGTCGAGGAACTGCTTTCAGAGGTTTCACACGAAACGGAGTTCAGACCACCTTCAGGTCACGGAGGCCCGTTGTATATTCTCCGCATGATGAACACCCTCGGAGATTGGTGGCTCTTCACCTTCCGAGATAGCAATCGGGCATGGGAGCTAGCTGGGGCGTCGGCGAGATCCGACGACGAGTTGCCACACGACCTTTTGGGCCCTGTCTACTCGCAGTCTTTTGCCCCATTTCTCCGTCACGTTACAGATGCTGTAAATGACACGCAGAGCAACATAACAAGGCGCTCAACCTGACCTGGTGCTGCCGGCTACCCGCCGCGCTAGTTGCAGCGCGCCAAACCAGGTGGTTGCTGCAAGTCACGCATCGCGATACAACCCATGTTCGTGAATATACGCTTCCACCGCACGCGGGGTCATGTAGCGAATGCTCTTGCCGGCGCGCACGCGCTCACGAATGTCGGTTGATGACAGGTCGATGCCGGGCATGGTTGCCAGCGTAATTCGCGCGGCAACTTCATCGCCCAATTTGGCACGTAGCGGTTCCACGTCCGCGATTGGACGGTCGCCTCGATTCACGGCGACAATCTGCGCCAACTCCGCAATGCGCTGCGGCTCGCGCCACGTTGGCAGATCGTTGAGCGAATCGCCGCCGATTAGAAAAAACAGTTCCCGACTGGCATCGTCGGCCATCAGCGACGAAAGCGTATCGACCGTGTAGGTGGTGCCTTCCCGCTTCAGTTCGCGTCGATCCACCTTGAAGGCGGAATGGCCGGCGATTGCAAACTCCAACATCTCGGCACGCTGTTCGCCGTCGCTGATGCCGTCGTCGTCCTTATGAGGTGGGCTTCCCGAAGGCAGAAACCACACCTCATCCAGCGCGCACTGTTCCCGACATTGTTCGGCCAGAATCAGGTGGCCGAAATGGATCGGATCGAATGTGCCGCCGAAAATACCCAGACGCATTACAGCGCCTCGCTGCCCTTTTCACCTGTCCGAATTCGGATGGTTTCGGCCAGATCGGTGACGAAAATCTTTCCGTCGCCAATTTGTCCGGTTCGTGCCGTTTCCACAATCGTGTTAATCACCTGTTCCGACTGCTCGTCGGAGACGGCGATTTCCATTTTGGCCTTCGGCAGGAAATCGACCGTGTACTCGGCACCGCGGTACTGCTCTTTGTGTCCCTTTTGGCGACCGAATCCGCGCACTTCCGATACGGTCATTCCCTGGATTCCAATAGCGCTCAACGCATCCTTGACTTCTTCCAGTTTGAAGTGGCGGATGATCGCCTCGATTTTCTTCATTGCTCTCTTTTCCTTAGTGAACGCAAATGGTTGTAAATCAATCGGAAGTTTACCGCGATGATACTGCCACGAAACCGAATGTTATTCAGAAACTCTTGAAGACGCTACGCAATCCCGGCGGCGCGATGACACATCGGTCAAACGACACTGGGAATATCATGCCAAACAAAAGTAATCTTGCGTTGATCGGCGTTGAAAATGACGACAAGAAATGTTGTTCGGCCCCAAAATCTCAAACCGAGACGTAATAAACCATATTGCTGAGCCTGCACAGCCTTATGCACATTTTTTGTGGAATTGTTTGTAATCAGTCTGCATTCGGCTGACAATGGTCGAAGACTATGCAGGGCTGCCCAGTTTTTGAGTTTTTTGGTTCTTGTAGCGGTGGCTTCCAGCTGCCAGGTTGCAACGATTCATGCGGCGGCTGGGAGCCAGCAGTACATTTGTCATTTTCCGCACGAAGAATTTCTTCGCCGCAAGCACGAATTTCGACAGCATGATTGATCAGCGGAATTCCAGCACGATTTCTAATGACCGTTCGTTCTACGTGGTCATGCACGATGTCGCGCCCTGTTTTTTTCGGCAGATTTCGGCGATTGTTGACGCGTTGGCTCCACTCATAGAGACACGGATTGCCGCTGCAGTTGTTCCCAGTTGGCATGATAAGCCAATCGCGGCCGAAGACGCCGCTTTTGTTGACCTCGTTAGAGACCGATTCGACGATGTGCTACTGCACGGGTTTACCCACTCGCGTTCCAGTGGAAGCGGTCTGGTCTCGTTTATCACCGGCGGTGCCGACGAGTTCAACGGTTTAACACCCGAGGAAACCGAATCGCGTCTCGAACTCGGGCAGGCGACCTTGCGCGAGCAATTCAACGCACCCGCTTGTGGATTCATTGCGCCGACATTTCAACGGGGGCGTCTGACGGCCGATCGGTTAGCACGTTTTGGTCTCAATTACGCTGTCGGTTTCCGCCACATCGACTTTGCCGACGGCAGCCGTATTCCCGTTGCCACCTGGTGTTGGGATGTGTCGCGCTGGGGGGCGCTGGGACACATGGGGCATTTTTACGGAAACATCCGCATGCGTCTTTACAAGAACCTGCTTCCCTGTCTTGCGATTCACCCGGTTGATGTCGATCGCGGGTTTCTACCGCACATCATCAAGCTGACGCAAAAGTTGCTCGATGAAGGTCGCAGTCCGATACTGATTGAGTAGGATGCGGATGAGAGTCGTGAGACAAGAGTCAAGAGCCAGAATGATCTCAGCCGATGGACTCTTGCACTCCGCACTTGACTCTCGTCTCTTGAGCGGCGCCGGTGCGACGCGTTAGGCAGGCACTTCAACGCGCTCGTCTCGCCGATAGGTTGTACCTCGCCAGGTTGTATTCGCCACTCCGATTTGTTTCATCAGGGCGTTCAGCAGCATCGCGACCGTCACGCCGGCCCCCAGCACATAGGTCAGCGACCACCATCGGTTGGCCTTGAGAAAACTGTAGAATCGCCAAGCCGCCACCTGGCACAACACCACGGCAGTCAGCCACACACCGGCGGCAATTGTCCAGTTGGAAATTTGGCTGGTGTCGGCCAGCGACCGTCCGATGAGTGAGATTGCCAGAAACAGTGGCGGCAAAACCGTGAACAGCAGACTTGCGGTCAGCGAAAAGCAGAGTCGCCAACCCGATTTCAAACTGCCGAACAGGATGCGGCTCCAACCGCGAAACGACTGCAGCGCCGAGCCGTACATTTGCGTGCGATACAAGTCGTCGTTTTCAACCATTCGCAGTTTCAACCCGGCAGCTTTGGCGTATCTCGCCAGTTGAATGTCCTCGTTGACTTCTGTTTTCACACGGTCGAGGCCGCCGATGGCGTTGTAGCAATCGCGGCTCATCAGCATGAACGCACCGTTGGCGTAGGCGGTTGCTCGATTCGGGTCGTTCACGCGACTCGGTTGAAACCAGAACATCAACGATTGAGCGCAAGCCGGTTGGGTCACTTTTTCCCAAAGAGTGTTCATCTCCAGCACCGGCGTGATCGTCAGGAAATCGACGTCGTGCTTCAGCGCCTCTTGCATGGCGACGCTCAGCGCACGCATCGATGTCAATCGGCAGTCGGCGTCGGTGAAGCAAAGCCAGTCGCCTCCGCTGGCCGCCACACCCTCGCGCATCGCATTGTTCTTACCGAACCAACCATCATTCAGATGCAGAATCGAGACCACTCGCAGTCGGCCGTTCGACTCATCGGCTAACCGCTTGAGAATCAACGGCGTTCGGTCGTCGCTGCGGTCGTCGATCGCGATCACTTCGAGATTCGGGTAATCCTGCATCAGCAGAGAACTGACGCAGGTTCCGATATGTTCTTCTTCGTCCTTGGCCGCCACGATCATTGTGAGCGCCGGCAGGTCGCCGTGTTGACCGGGGTGTGAACGTGATCCCAGCAGCCGCCTGCGGCGATATTCCACGCTCAGCATCACCAGCCGAGTCAACCATTGCAGGGCGACAAAAACGCCCAGGCCAATCCAGGCGGGAAAACAGGCTTCGATCGTCGGCAACATACAGGCACCTGGGTTGCTCGTCCTTGGCAACCGGAAGCCGATCGGCCTGAGGACCGGACGAATTCCGTCTCGTTCATACGTCAGCGAGCGATACATACAGTCAAGTCAGAACAAGTCGAAACGACGCAGACCGATCTCACCGACAGGCGGAACGGCGCGCATTCCTTCTTGAAGTAGCTCGGCATGAGAACACCGGAAAATTTGGCCCAATTTCCGGAATCGAAAGAATCGGAGAGATTAACGCCACCGCGTGCGGTTTAGCGAAACGTGTTACCGTCAAAATGGGACTTCGTCGTCTCCCGACAAGTTGTCGTCCGGTAAGTCATCGTCCGGATTTTCGTGTCGTCTCCGTTCGTATTCCTCAAACTCGCGGTCCATTTCCGCTTCGCAGATTTCGCAGAACTCCGACGTCATAAAGTGCTGCACCCACTGAGTTTCTCGCAACTGCGGATACGCTCGTTCTTCGGTGCAAATGTCGTTGAGAAGTAAACGGTATGCGTCGCGGGGCGTGAAATGCTCGCAAACCGACAACGCAATTCCGAACCGCGCCAATTGGCCCAGCAGCGTTTTCAATGCGGCTTCCACCTGAACGTCGTCGAGTTGTTCGGGACGGGGCAGCTTCATCGGCTCTTCGAAGATCGAGGCGATAATGTCGCCTTCGCCTCCTTCGATCAACTCGTCCATCAACTCCATTTCACGGAGCGATTGCGGTTTCGATTCGTCGTCTTCAATCGAGTTGTCGAGTTGAGAGGCCGCGAGGTCGAATTGTTGTTGGAGCCCTTCGGGAAACAGGCCATACGGATCGTCGTCACTTTCGGGGCCGAGTTGTTCTTCATCGGAAAACTCAGCCGGCAAGCCATCGGCCGCTTCATTGGCATCGTTGGCGAATTCGTCCGCGGAGAAGTCCTCTGCATCGGTGAAGGCGCTGAACTCGTCTTCGGGCTGCAATTCGTCCAGCAACGCCGTCTCGGCCTCGTCGGTTGTTGCATCATCGGACGCGTCGGCGTCGTCGAAGTCATCCTCGACAATTTCAATCACCGGATCGACCAACTCCAACATGACGCGGCCGTTTTGGCTGAACCACTCCAGATGCAGGCACCGCTTCCACTCAAACGGCGGCGGTT
>CAUZOL010000009.1:0-49605 GCA_963581435.1 Planctomycetota bacterium | reverse complement strand
CACGATTGTATCGGCAATCACTCAGTCGTCAATCCACAAAACGTTCAATTCGTTCATTTTGTGCATTTCCAATATCGAGGGCGTCTGTGCCGTATTTCGTCGGAGGATCTGCGGTATCGATTGGAGCACTGGAATGTGTTAGAGATCGTGTGGGAGGGCTGCTCAATTTACTGCTGCCTGTCGAAGAAGTGCGTTTGATTCTGCCGCGCCATCACCGGGGCGACCGAACAGCACAGGTCGGTTGACAATCGACGCTCCGAATCGTCGGTCCAATCTGCACAACATGGAGGCCGACATGCGACTTCTGCTCAGATTGCTGTTTGCCACGATCTTCGTCGCGATGATCGGAATCACGACCATTGCTTCGCTTGACCGAAGTCTGTTCGACGTCGGCCGGCAGCTATTGTCGGATCGCTGGTTTCAGGCCACCTTGTGTGACGCCTATTTTGGCTTCGTGACGTTTTATGTTTGGGTCTGTTATCGGGAGGCCGGTCACAAAGGACGAATCATCTGGTTCGTCCTCATCATGACGTTGGGCAACATCGCCATGTCCGTCTACGTGTTGATCCAACTTTGGCGACTGCCGCGCGACGCGCCCCTGAGCAATCTTCTGCTGAGACGCAGAATCGAATCCTGATCGCGCACGAGGGCGACAGTCCATTGCGACGCTTCAGCAGCTTCGTTTCGGCTGCATGGTTCGTTGGGCATAACGACAACGAGCCAGTGTCAGCTGTGGCTGACACTGGCTCGTATCAAACTTCAGTAAATTCTATCCTACGCGTCCTGAGGCCTCTAAAGGAACTAGCGGCGGTCGGCCATTCGCAGATTGCGATAGACGTTGTCGAGACCTCGACGAAGCGTCCAAGAGTTCGTCGTCGCACACTGCGTGTGTCGCGTCTTCGCCAGTGCCGAGCTGAGGTTTTGCATCGCCAGTGGCGGCATCAGGTCGTCCCCATGCTTAACCAACTGGCGCGCAGTCTGTTCATATACTCGGGCACAGGCAGCATGATGTCCGCGATTGTAAAGGCTAACACCGTGGGTGACGGCGACTTCGATCATTTTCTTTGCGTCGTTCGCGCCAACATTCCGTCTCGCCTGAGGAAGCATAACCCGGTCGATGACATGAATCACGCCATTGACGGCATCAATGTCGAGCTTGATCAACGACGCCTCATTTAAACGCGATGTTCGACAGATCTTCGAGTATCGCCGTGAGATGCTAACGCACATTTTTCAGGACCATTCCGAAGCAGAAACTTCGAGTAGACAGGTACTCGCACCACACAATGTTAGGATGGGTTGATCTTGGAATTGGTAATCGCGTCGCGTAAATGACGAATGTCGAGCTGAAATCTTCGCGACGCCCACTCAGGCAGAGCGTTTCGGCGGTCTGGGAAAGAACGCGCTCGTCCGCTCGATGTATTCGTCGTAGCCCGACCGGCGCTTTTTCAGTGATTTCTCCAGCAGCGTGACCCCCGAAATCTTCATCAGGCAAATGGACATCACAACCGGGCCGATCACCGACCACCACATGCCTCCGTCGCCGAACGATACGAGGTACAGTCCCCACCAGACCAGGAAGTCCCCGAAGTAGTTGGGATGCCTCGTATATCGCCACAGGCCGCGATCCATCACCTGCCCTTCATTCATTGGATCGGCCTTGAATCGCGCCAACTGAAAATCGCCAATGCTCTCGAACAGCAATCCGGCAGCCCAGACACCGATACCGATTACAGCTGTCGCGCCGAAGTCATCGGCCTGTCCAGTGGTTTGCCCGGTTTGCAGCGGTAGCGACACGATCCACATCACCACGCCCTGCAGACCGAAGACGATGAACAGGCTGATAAGCGAAAACCGGCTCCCATACCGTTTCCGCATCGATTGATAGCGAAAGTCCTCCGGATGACCCAGGTTGCGCCAGGCCAGGTAGCCGCTGAGACGCACTCCCCAGAGCGTGGCGCAGATGGCAAGCGCCAGGCTGCGAGATGTGACGGGGCCGGAAATGGCAAACGTCAGCCAAGCAACCAGTACGAAGCCGAGTCCCCAGGCGATATCAACGATGCTGACGTCGCGCAGCGGCAGACTGACCAACCAGAGGAGCAGCATCCACACTGCAACGGCGGCCGCATTGATCAGGAATGGCTCTGTCGGTTCCATCGGGAACTTCCATTGTTGACGTGCACGGCAGCGGGATGCGGCTGCCTTTCGAACAGATAGTGCGAGACCCACCACTCGTTGCCACCGTGGTAGGCAAACAGTTCGGCGCAGGCTATGAAAAAGAGCCTCCACCGCACAAACCACTTGGCCGCATCGGCCGCGCCGTAGGTCTCCTCGAACAGCGGCATGATTTCGCGTCGCTGTCGGTCGACGTTTGCCAGCCAGGCATTACAGGTCCGCGCGTAATGCCCGCCGTTCCACCGCCATTGGTTGACCAGCCGCAGGTCATGCTGGTAACGCACCAACAAATCATCGCTTGGCATCATGCCGCCGGTGAAGAAATGCCGGCCCATCCAATTGTGCGATCCATCGGTTTCAAAGCGATAGACAAATTGTCGGTGGCAGAAGATATGCACGAACAGTCGGCCGTCCGGCGTGAGCCAGCTTGCAATTCGCTTGAGCAGTTTCTTGTGGTTTCGCATGTGCTCAAACATTTCGACGGAGATGACGCGGTCGAACTGGTCATCGGTCGCGAAGACGTTCATATCGGCCGTAATAACTCTCAGATTGAGTAAACCTGAGGCCCGGGCTTGTCTTTCGATGAACTGTTTCTGTGCGGTGGAATTGGAGACGGCCGTCACACGACAGCGGGGATATTTCTCGGCAATCCACAGAGAGAGTGACCCCCAACCGCAGCCCAAATCGAGTACCGTCATTCCATCCTGGATTTCGGCACGTCGGCAGGTTGTCTCGAGCGCTGCCTCTTCTGCCTGATCGAGCGTCTGCACGCCGGCCGGCCAATAGCAGCTGCTGTACTTCAGCCGTTTCCCCAACGCACTCAGGAAAAACTCTGGCGGGACCTCATAGTGTTGCTCGTTCGCGACATCCGGCACGGGGGCGATTGGTCCTCGCCGCGCAGCTTGAACAAACTGCCGCGCGCGATGTTGCCAGTCTTCGCACGAGCCACGGCTTTCCGCTTGCAGACGTTGTTTCAACAGTCGACGGATTCCGAGCCGAATCAACGGATCAGGTACAAATCCGCGTTCCGTCGCATTCATGGCGAGGCTCACTAGATCGAGCGACATCATTCGATTCCTTGTTTTGGTAGAGATCGATTCAGAAAGTGCGAATTGGATCGAGATGACATTGAGGTTTCGCCAGCAGCAATTGCACGACGCCGGTGGCCCGTTCGAGGAACGCCGCTTCGCAATAACAGAAGTAGTATTCCCACATGCGGATGAACCGATCAGAAAACCCGAGCTCACGGACTTCGTCAATTCGGTCGAAAAACCGGTCGCGCCAACACGACAGCGTTTGTGCGTAATGCGGAGCGAGGTCTTCCAGATGCAGCATCCGCATGTCAGTTTGTGACGCGACAGAATCGCCCATTGCCTTCAGCGAAGGGAGGCAACCGCCTGGAAAGATATAACGCTGGATGAAATCAACCGACCGCAGGTACTGCTGATATCGCTGATCCGGCAGAGTAATGCCCTGTAGCAGCATCAGGCCGTCCGGTTTCAGCAGCCGGCCACACGTTTTGAAGTAGGTATCAAAGAACTTGTGTCCCACCGCTTCAATCATCTCGATGGACACCAGCTTGTCGTATTGACCGGTGAGGTCACGGTAGTCTTCGAGCAGCAGTTCGACTTGCTCTGACAAACCGGCCTTGTCGATGCGATTTTGAGCGAAGTCAAATTGCTCGCGCGAGATTGTGGTGGTCGTGACGCGACAGCCGTAATTTCGGGCCGCATGTTCGGCGAAGCCGCCCCAGCCTGTGCCGATCTCGAGAACGTGATCGCCCGGTTGCAATTGCAGCTTTCGGCAGATGCGATCGAGCTTGGCGACAGAGGCGTCATGCAGCGACACGTCAGGTGATTCAAACAGGGCCGACGAGTACATCATCGTCTCGTCGAGAAAGAGCGAGAAGAACTCATTTCCCAGATCATAATGCTCATGGATATTCCGCCGTGCGCCGCGGCGTGTGTTGGGCCGAAAGGCGTGATAGCCGCTGGCAAGACGACCTTTGAGCCACGACCAACCTCGGTCCAATGCATTGGATGCTTCCAGTTTGGGAGCGAATATGCGAATCAACGCCGTAAGATGATCGCACGACCAGAGGCCATCCATGTAGGCTTCCGCGACTCCGAGGCTGCCGCCGAACAGAACTCGCGAATAGAAGGACGAATCATGTACCGTCAACGTTGCCCTTTGCGTCTTTTCCGCCTCGTCGCCAGCTGTCGAGACGTCTCCACCATCGATCAGCGTCAGATGCCCGTGTTGGAGTTTGTCCAACGACTTCAGTACGGCGGTTCGTGCGAAGCGCGTGGTCATCGGCGCACGACGGGGAGATGTGTGGGTATCAGCGCCGGTCAGGCAACCATTGTCTAGCTGTGTTGACGAGGTCGCAGCGAGAGTGTCGTTCATGAGCTAGTCGCTTTCGGTTTTGCCAAGTGTCGGGGATGTGGATAAAAGGGGCAGCGTTTCCACCAGAGTCGGATGGCTTGCCAGTAAATGCCCGCGAGTATTTTTGCCGTCATCAACGGGTAGCGCAGCAGGACGCGGGCGAGTTGCCACGATGTAATGGGGCGGCGATAAAGCAGCATCGAGGCATGAAACAACGGTACGCCCTGCTCGATGTTGGTGATCGCAAAGGACA
This sequence comes from Planctomycetota bacterium, assembly GCA_963581435.1. Lineage (GTDB taxonomy): Bacteria > Planctomycetota > Planctomycetia > Planctomycetales > Planctomycetaceae > JABISG01. The sequence goes on along the minus strand of CAUZOL010000009.1, from coordinate 44,792 downwards.
TCTGCTCGCGTGGCTTTGAGAGTTCCCAGCGGTACTGCTGATCCATGCCCATGAAGGGCGATACGTGCATCTGTTTGTCCTCTGTCGTCTGCAACTTCTCGCCGTTGCCATCTGTCCGCAGGACATAACAATGCCTCTCGCCCCACGGCGTGTTATTCACCTCGGCGACGACCGTCTCGACACGTTCGCCGGTTTTGTCGAAGCAGTAATAGAAACTAACGGGATTGACGACATAGCCGAAATACCGCAGGTGGGTCAGCAACCCAATCGGACCGGTCGGTCGTTCGCCGCATTCCGCTTCGACGAGATCCCGCACAGCGTCATCCAACGGGATCGCCGCGTCGCCGAGGTGATCTTCGCGACGAAATCGGGCAATCGAGGGCTTGCGTGTCGACCACAGCCAGCGGTCGCGGAAGACATCGTCGAGTTCATCAAGGTCGAGGTACACCATGTACAACGAGTATCGAAACTCGTGCCGAACCGGTTGCGTTCGACTGTGTTGAACGGATCCTTCGTAAAGGCAACTGTTCATGGTCAAACGGCTCCCGCTGTTGCCAGGTCACCCTGTCGTGAACCGTTGACGTGAATCGAACGACGTTCGTATGCCTTGCAGACGGCGAGCGCGCTGTTCACTCCATCTTCGTGGAAACCGTTGCCCCAATAGGCACCGCAGAAAGAGGTGCGATTACTGCGAATGACCTCGGCGTGCCTTCGTTGGGCTGCCGCTCGCTCTGTCGTGTAAATCGGGTGGCTGTAATTGATGCGGCGAATCACCCGTGCGGGGTCGATCAGGTCGGTTTCATTCAACGTAACGCAGTACACCTGCGACGAGTTGAGGTGTTGCAGAATGTTCATGTTGTACGTCACGGCCGCCTGCTGTTCGCCCTGTTGCCGGATGTGATAGTTCCAGCTTGCCCAGGCCCGCTTCCGTTTGGGGAGCACCGATGTGTCGGTATGCAGGACAGCCACATTACGGCCGTAGGGAAACGCTCCCAGCAATTCTCGCTCAACCGGCGACGCATCGCCGAGCATGCGTAAAGCCTGATCGCTGTGGCAGGCGAAGACGACTTCGTCGAACCGTTCGGATTCAGCACCAGTCGGTGTCAATTCGACATGATTCGTGAATCGCTCGACTCGTGATACGGGACAGTTCAGTCGGATGCGCTGCCGAAACCGTCGTGTCATCGCTTGCACGTATTGGGAAGATCCACCGCGAACCACCCGCCATGTCGGTCGATTACGAATGCTCAGCAACCCGTGGTGGTGATAGAACTCGGCGATGAACCGCATGGGGAACTTCGCGAAAGTCTCAGGCGGACAGGACCAGATAGCGGCCCCCATCGGCAACAGGTAATGGTCTGCAAATTGTCGCGAATACCGTTTTGCCGCCAGATATTCGGCAACCGTTGTCGTCTCCTCAGAGTCCGTTTCGAGAATCTCGACAGCTTCCCGGTTGAATCGTAAAATGTCGTTCAGCATGCGATAGAAACATGGCCGAAACAGATTTGCCCTCTGAGCAAAAAGTCCGTTGATAGAGGTACCGTTGTATTCCAGACCGTTGTCGTCGCAGCGTATGCTGAAGCTCATCGACGTCGGATCGGACTGAACACCCAGTTCGTCGAGCAGTGCGATGAAGTTGGGGTAAGTGCGGTCGTTGAACACGATAAACCCAGTGTCGACCGCCAGCGTCTTTCCAGTTTCCTCAACCGTCACCGTGTTCGTATGGCCTCCGACGTAATCGTTAGCTTCGAATAGCGTGATGTCGTGTGCGCCGCACAGCTTGTAGGCAGTTGTCAGCCCGGAGATGCCCGAACCGATGATGGCTATTCGCATGGCTTGTCTCCCTCTGGACTGTTATCGCTGCGGAACCGCACGCTGACCGCGTCTTCAGTCGTCGTCGCGACTTGATCGATTGATCGACGGACCAAGCATCAGTGCCAATGTCGCCCCCAGACACGTTGCAAACACCACCATCCCACACATGAAGATCGTCGTATCAGTCATGGCGTTCACTCAGCATCAATGTGCCAAAGGAGAGAATTGAGGGGACCCACAGTCCTACAAATGCGCCCTGTTCCTTACTGCCGGAAAACCACAAGTACACCGAAAGCAGGAATGACGCTCCCGCCGCAGCCGTATAGGCGACTTTTGCAATCGACCGTCTTGACATGGCAATCTCCTTCCAACCCTGAATGGGGGACCACCAATCGAGCTAATCGGCCACCAGATGCCAGATTTATAGGTGCAGCTCACCAGTTGACCACAAGAGAATCGTCCATATCGTTCATTTAGGACACCTCAACTTCTTGCAGTTGCGTTGGCCATCGGGCAAGATCGGTCTAGAATCTCTGGTGAAACTGCTGCATCGGGTTGCGATCATCGAAGCCGACTTCAAGCCAATGCGTTCAAATTGACCAAGCCAAAGGCATAATCGCAGTGAATGAACTTGTGTCACCAAAGCAGGTAGCGCGGGCAATCGGCGTCAGCGAGTCATCGCTGAAACGCTGGTGCGATCGCGGCTTGATCACCACGATCCGCACCGCCGGCGGTCATCGCAAACTACCGATGAACGCCGTGCTCGAGTTCCTGAAGAGCAGCGGCCGTGAATTGGTCGAACCGGGCATTTTGGGATTGCCTGCGACGGTTGGGCAGGGCGAAGGCACGATCCGCCGAGCCAAGGACCGACTGAAAGAGACCTTAATCGAAGGAGATGAAGCAGCCTGCCGGCAGATTATTTTCGACCTGTACCTGGCGAAGCATCCGATCAGCGTCATCTGCGACCAAGTGATCGCCACCGTATTTCAGGAGATAGGCGAACTTTGGGACTGCGGCGAGGTGGAGGTGTACGAGGAGCGCATGTCGTGCGAAACCTGCCTGCGGATTCTGCACGAATTGCGGAATAGAATTCCGCCCGTTCGGCCGGGCAGTCCCGTCGCCATCGGCGGCACGCTCGATGGCGATCCTTACACGCTGCAAACCACCATGGCTGAATTGGTCTTGTGCACCAATGGCTGGAATGCCAAGTCGCTGGGCAATTCGCTGCCTTTCTTCACGCTGATCGCCGCAATCGAAAAAAGGCGTCCCAAGCTGTTCTGGCTCAGTGTCTCTCACGTTCGCGACGAAACGCGATTTCTGCAGGAAGCGGAAAAACTGTACGAAGCAGCCGTAGAAAACAATGCTGCCCTGGTTGTCGGCGGGCAGGCGCTCACCGATGGATTGCGAAAGCAAATGAAGTACAGCGCCTTCTGCGACACGATGCAGCACCTGGAAACGTTTGCCGACACGATACATCAACAGAATCATCCGGCTGCCGATGTGTGAAAAGACGAGCCATTCGTCCGAACAGATATCCACCCAGCAAGAGCCCCGTCTGGCCACAAGCTGAATATGTTCAACGTTCTGTATCGGATAGCCTCGATCGTGCCTGATGTTCACGTCAAACCGGGCTTTCAGGCGGAAAGTGCGAAGTGTTATAGTCCTTTACCTTGGTTGCCAGCCTCAACCACAAGGCACGCCAAAGCCGATCGGCACCTGACGTCACCATCCTCTTTGCGACGGCCAGGTTTCCCTACCCACATTCTCGACAACATCGGCAAATCGACAGCACTCTGCACCGTCGATAGGTTGCTTTACGCGCGGTTCCGATGATTCTCATCTGATGCACCATTGAATCTTGCCATGAGTATTCTGATAAATGACGGTCGTATCGCACTGCGCATTGTCTTCCACAGTATGCTGACGATTCTGTGCCTCGTCCAAGTTGCCGCCGCCGGAGATCCGCCGTTCGACCGGGAAATCCAACACTCCGGGACTCCGAGCCTCCCGTCCCGAATTTTGTTGCGCGACATCGACGCTACCGATTCGTCGCATGATTTCGGTCACTCGTTGCCCTTGAACACCGACAAATCGTCTCGGCACGTTTTGTCGACGGCGCGTTTACCATCGCAAGCAGCGCAGGACAATTTCCTGCTCGATTCGGTGCCTGGCGACGACTCGTCCGGGTCGACGGGGACTGACAGTCCCGATGCCGTTTTCTCGTCCCGGCCGAAACGATCGATGCGGCCGAAATTCAACTTTGGCGGGGAATGGCTCGCTGAAGCAAGCAACGTCGAATTGAAGTCGTTCGACGCCGGGCTGAAACTCCCGACTTATCCCGTGTTCGGGCCGCCACCGCCGATTATCAACATCGGCGTGTCTTACACTGATCTGGCCGCTCCCCGTGCGATGGCATTGCCGGGCGAATTGTTTGACTATTCCTTCGGCGCCGCCTGGATGCGTCCGATCAATGATCGCTGGATGCTGCGGCTGATGTTGAATGCAGGCATCGCCACCGACGGCGAAAACACCACCAGCGACATGTGGCAATTTCGCGGCGGTTTTTTTGCGATGTATCGCCGCAATCCCCAGTGGAGCTGGATGTTCGGCGTCTTGGCATTGGGTCGCAACGACTTACCGGTGGTTCCTGCAGCGGGTGCAATCTGGACGCCGAGTCCTCGATTGCGCTTGGACCTGATTCTACCGCGCCCACGGATCTCAGTCCTGTTGAACCAACAGGGAGACCGGCAACATTGGGCGTATCTGGGAACTGGGTTCAGCGGTGGGACGTGGGCGTATCAGCGCGTCGGTGGATTGAACGATCAGCTGACTTACAAAGACTGGCGCGCCGTACTCGGCTGGGAACTGGTGCCGGCACGTTCGCCAGGCGCAGCATTCGGCAGTGGGCAGAGGATTGGCATGGAAGTCGGCTACGTCTTTTCGCGCGAGTTCGAATTCGACAGCGGCCTGCCAGACGTGGAGATCGGCGACACCTGGATGCTGCAGGCGAAAATGTCGTTCTAGCCGACAGACGCTGCACTTTGCCGCATGGTGCCGGAGCCGCAAAGCAATCGCATCTGCGGCCGCCCACTTTGAAGGAGAGACCCGGAGCGATTTCAGCGGAAGCCCCACAAACCAACGCTCGTCGAACCGCTTTGAACCGAATTAACGACCGAAGCCATATCGCTCCCGCATTGTCAAGAACCGCTGCTGAGGAATTGCAAGCGTGGTGGAACTTGGCACGGCGGCGTACATCGTTTCACTTCAAGCCTCGTTGCCAGAGCAATTCGCGTGTCGCTCCCACTTTGTCGCTTGTCCTTTCGCTCTGTGCGACTAGAAACAAGATGAGACCTCAGCAGCCAATTTCATCCGACTTTGGCAAGGAAGTACGCGGAATGACTGCTGCTGAGATTGTCCATCTGCTGACTGAATTTCGTCTCCACATTTCGCTGGCCAAACAGACCACTTCTTTCACTTACAAGAGCCGCGCCACGCGTCTGATAAGGATCATCAGGGCCGCACCCCCAGCGGCAACAACTGGCGCGTGAAATCGCAGATTATCGTTGAGAAAAACAGCGTCCCCCCCCTCCCACGGAGTTGAATTGATGGATCCCCGTCAGTCGATAAATCAGTTCATCCATTTGACGGAGGAAGATTTACGGATCATTGCTGGTCAAGGCACTGAGACGCCATTCAGCGGTGAATACACAGACGAAAAAGACGAAGGCGCGTTTATTTGCCGACGCTGCAATGCACCTCTCTACCGGTCTGCCGACAAGATCGAAAGCCATTGCGGTTGGCACAGTTTCGATGATCAGATTCCTAATGCTGTTGATCGTCATCAAGTTCCAGGTGGACATCGCACGGAAATAGTTTGTCGGAATTGCGGTGGCCACATTGGACGTGTCTTCCATGGTGAAGGAATGACCCAGAAGAACACTCGACACTGCGCCAATTCAATTGCGATCAGGTTCGCTTCCATTGATGAATCTCTTCCACCCGTCATTACATCTCAACAGCCGTAGCTATTGAGGAGATCGACTAATAGCCACGAATTGTTGGTGCACGTGACAGCCCCCTCACAACATCCGGGACTCCCGAGAAGTTTGCTCAAGACGCCAATCACCAACATCCGTCACTGTCCACAGTCGAGTACTTCCGGGCCGGAGCGGCAGTGAGATGCTGAAAGTGTGGATTGCGACGAATGGCGCGCCCAATCCTAATCGCGAAAATTTGGAGGACTGGCGCGATGCGTTCAAAGAGAACGGTCGGCGATCTACGTCAAAAAAAACGATCCCACTTACACGTCCAACACCGTCGTATTCACTCTTTTCAGATTTCCGGGGAATTCATTCCTTGCCGCTGCACACCTGCGGCCTACAATTCCTCGCCGTCACCCCCTTCAAAGGCCCTGACTCTGCCAGGATGAATCCGATGAAATTGCGATGCTGCACTTCAACGAAGAAGCCATTGATGGCGGCGTTTCTGCTCCTCGTCGGTATCTGCACAACCCCCGCCTCGAAAGCTGCGCCGCCCGATGGAAATTGGCCCCAATGGCGCGGCCCGACTCGCGATTGCCGCGTCACGGGACCGACGTGGCCCAATTCGTTACAGGGCGATCATCTGCGGGAACTCTGGCGGAATGACATGGGCCCGAGCTACTCCGGGCCGATCGTCATTGGCGATCGTGTCTTCACGACGGAGACGCAGGACAAGAAAAACGAGGTCGTCCGCGCGCTCGATCGCAAAACCGGCAAAGAAATCTGGCAAGCGTCCTGGCCCGGATCATTGACAGTCCCCTTTTTCGCCAGCGCAAACGGCTCGTGGATTCGCGCCACGCCGGCCTTCGATAAGGGGCGACTCTACGTCGCCGGCATCCGCGACGTCCTCGTCTGTTTGAACGCGGAAGACGGCAAAGAACTTTGGAGGCTCGATCTCGCAAAACACTTCAAATCGTCGGCGCCATCCTTCGGGTTCGCCTCTTCACCTCTCATTGATAAAAACCACGTTTACGTTCAGGCCGGCGGCGGCTTTGTCAAAGTCGAAAAGGAAACAGGCAAAGTTGTTTGGAAGTCTTTGGCCGACGGCGGCGGCACGTTCGGCAGCGCCTTCTCGTCGCCCGCGCTGGCAACGATCAACGGGAAACGGCAAGCTGTCGTTCAGACAAGAAAACGCCTGGCCGGCATCGACCTCGAATCGGGAAATGAACTCTGGTCGCAGGATGTCCCCGCGTTTCGCGGCATGAACATTCTGACTCCGACAATCGTCAACAACTCCGTGTTCACCAGCAGCTACGGCGGAGGTTCCTTCTTCTACAATCTGCAGGCAAGCGAATCGTCATCCGCCGTCAAACAACTGTGGCGTAACAAAGTCCAGGGTTACATGTCGTCGCCTGTCGTCATCGATGGTTTCCTCTACCTGCATCTCAGAAACAAACGTTTCGCCTGCATCGAACTCAGTACCGGCAAAGAACGGTGGATCACCACTCCGTTCGGCGGGTATTGGAGCATGGCCGTCCAAGACGATCGCATTCTGGCGCTCGATGAACGAGGCGATCTGCTGTTGATCAAGGCCAACCCTGAGAAATTCGACCTCATCGACAAACGACACATCAGCGACGACCCCACCTGGGCTCATCTGGCCGTCTCCAACGGCGAAGTCTTCATCCGCACGCTGAAGTCACAAATCGCATTCAGCTGGAAATGAGATCCTGTCGCACATCTCGATCCCGCGCTCCGTGTCGCCCCCATTCATTCATGCATCTGGCACAGCATGACGTGTTCGAACGGGAGTTGGAGCCGTTCTACCGGGACTGGAGCGTGACTACCGGGCGAGCATTCGGCTGCGCGTAGCGTGTCTTGATATGGTTGGAGCGGTGCTCGGGATGTTGCAAAAATGTGTTCACCGCACTACAGGAGTCAGGAAGAGAGTCTGAGAAAGTGCGCTGCTGTCTGTCACAACATTCTGCACTTTTCCGCGCGAGTTCTCGCCACTTCAAATCCACGACGGCGTGACCGGGGATGTGCGGATGAGCCGGTTCGGCGTGCTTGGCCGTGTTGCCGTTCTTTTTCAGGGATCCGGACGAGGTTCCAGCGTCGCTGTGCCGATTTCTTACGGAAAGTGGACTCTGTATCGACGATTTCGCAATCGACTGCTTCTGGTTAACCGGCGATTGACGCAAACGGCTGACATGTCCCACACGTGGTGTTTTGGTTCTAGACGTGGTCCTTGATGATCAAGGGCGAGGACATGTAACCCTGCGCTTTGTTGGTCCACGTCTCTTTGATCGACCAGTCTGATTTATTCTTCGCGCTGGCGAAGAGGAATGAGCGACCGCCGTAGCTGCTGGTGAACACCGCGTTTTTGTGGACTGTCGGCGTGACGATGTTCATGCCACGAAACGCGGGGACTTCTTTCGACCACAGCACCTTGCCGTCTTCGGGATCGACACCGGCCAACGCCGTGCGGGTTTGCACGACGAACTGCGGTTCGCCGTTCAGCTGGGTGAAGTACGGCGACGAGAAGGCGCTGCCGGACATCCCGCCCCCGTCGTCCAGCGTCCGCCAGATGATCCGTCCGGTGAACTTGTCGACCTTGCAGAATCCACCACCGGCCTGCAAATAAACATGATTGCCGATGAGAAGTGGTGACGACGCACACCCGAACGATGGGATCTTGGCCTTCAGTTCCTTCACGAAATCCAATGCTCTTTGCCCGTTTTGGCGTCGAGGCAGACAAGTACGTCACGAATTCCCGCTACGTATAGACGTTCGCCGTCGAAGGCCGGAGTCGCTCGTATCCAGTCGCCGTTGGACTTGGCAAAGAATGGGACGCTCATCGTTCCTTCCCACTGGTGATTCCAGATTTCTTTGCCGGTCTTACGATCGAGGTCCCGAACGACTTCGACATCCTTGCCTTCCGTTGAGGTGAACGACGTTCTTGCCCTTCGCGGCATAGATGTCGTTGACTTGCGAGGCCAGTTGCAAGGCTTCGTTTTCCTTGAGCTTGGTCTTCTTGGCGTTGACCTCTTCGGTCGCTTCGACGCCGACATCCGCAAGAAACTCTTGCGTCTTTCCGCACGTCGTTCAGCCAGGGCGATGGTAGCTCCAATCGACTTTGGCCATTGTGGTTATCCTTTCGTTGTGAATGTGGTGGATAGAAAGTGATTCAGGTTGTCGCCGCAGCTTGTCTTGTCGGCCGACCGGGCAGACAGCAGTCTTCGGGACAGACATCGTGATTCGGCGCCAGCGAGCCGAGACAGCGTCGTTCGGTTCCTGCGACCCGTTCGGAGATCAATTCGCGAATCATCCTAATGAATCTCGGATGCGTGCCGACTGTTTTCGCACGTACCATGCGGAGCCCGAGTTCGTCGCACAACTCGCGGGCTTCTGTATCGAGATCGAACAGGATCTCCATGTGGTCGGAAATAAAACCGATCGGCACGATGACGACGTCGGTGAACTGGTGGCTTTCACCAGCGACCTGCAAATAGTCGCACACGTCGGGTTCCAGCCACGGTTGCGTGGGTGGCCCGCTGCGGCTTTGGTAGACCAAAACGCCATTGAATCCGCCGAGGCTCTCGGTGACTAAGCGTGACGCCCCGCTCAATTGGGCGGCGTAGTCACATCCGTCTGCCATTGCCGTGGGGATGCTGTGCGCCGTGTAAATCAACTGAGTGGTCTGGTGTCGCTCTCTGGGAATCTCGGCGAGGGCCTCCTGCACACGGTCGACCACAGATTCGACGAAACCTGGGTGATTGTAGAAGACTCGCAATTTATCGACGTGTGGAACTCCTTCACCAACTTCCGTTCTGGCTCGCTCGACGTCTTCTCGATATTGTCGACAGCCGGAGTACGAGCTGTACGCCGAAGTCATAAACGCCAGCGCCCGCTGAACGCCATCGTCTTTCATTTGACGAAGCGTGTCGGTGAGCATTGGATGCCAGTTGCGATTGCCCCAATAGATCGGCAGGTCGGGCCCGTTGGATTTCAGCTCCTCACAAAGTGCGTCAATCAACTCGCGGCATTGCCCGTTGATAGGGCTGACGCCTCCAAAGTGCTTGTAATGTTCGGCGACTTCCAGCATACGCGCGCGGGGAACGTTTTTGCCACGCAGAACGTTTTCCAAAAACGGAATCACGTCGTCGGGACCTTCGGGTCCACCGAACGAGACAATCAGGACGGCATCGTAGCTTTTGGTTGTTGTCATCAATTGCGTACTTTTTCCAATACTTGGGCGGCTTGTACCGCGGGGTCTAGGTCTGCAAAGATCCGTTCGGCGCCATTGTAGAAAGCCCGGCCGATCAACAGGTCGGTCAGATTGCCTTGGTAATGCGGGTGTTTTTTGATGAAATCCGCGAAGCTAAACTCTGGCGTGTAGAACGCGCTGACGAGCTTGCGGAACAGCTCGACTCCTCGATTAAATTCACCGGTCCATTCGCCGAGTTTTTCCGCCGACAGGTTGCCACAACGAAGACCGTCGATGATGCTGTCCGCCGCCAACTCGCCCGACTTCATCGCCAGAAAAACGCCCGTCGAATAGATCGGATCGATGAAGCCGTAGGCATCGCCCACCAGTACCCAGCCGTCGCCGGCGTGCTGCTTAGAGGTGTATGAAAACTCTTTACCGACTCGCAGTTGGTTAATCTTCTCGGCGTCGGCAAGCCTTTCGCAGAGCGCAGGACATTGAATAGCCTCTTCGTTGAATGCCTTGTCGGGGGAACCGCGACCCTTCAGCAGATAGTCGTTGTCCGAGACCAGACCGACGCTGACTTTGTCGCCCGATAGTGGTATGTACCAAAACCACGACCTCTTGTTCGCCGTGTGCAAAATCGTTGTGACTTCAGCTACCCCATTCTCGTTCCGTTTTGCGCCTCGAAAATGCCCCCAGATCGCCGCCTTGTGCAAATCGGGATTCACGGCCTGCACGCCCAGCCGATTTGCCAGAAACGCTTGTTGGCCTGTGGCATCGACGAGGACTTGACATCGAACTTCATGGGACGTGCCGCGAGACGAACGAATTTGAACTCTTGGAGCGTTGGACGAAAGGTCGACGGCGGTAGCCCGCGTTTCGTCAAAGCAATCCGCCCCTTTCTCTGCCGCGTTGTCGAAGAACAGCTTGTCAAACTCAGACCGCTCGACATGCCAAGTCTGCGAAGACTCACGGGGGTCGTGTTCTTCAAAAAAGAACGGCTGCGATTCACGACCGTTGGAATTCACAAATTGAACGCCAACTTTCTTTGTGAAGCCGCTGCAACGCAACTTTTTCAGCATACCGAGACGCTTGATCGTCCAATGAATCTCCGGCATTAGCGATTCACCGACATGCATCCGCGGCATCTTTTCGCGTTCGATCAGCAACGCTGAATAACCAGCGTCCGCAACCAGCGCAGCGGTTGTCGACCCAGCCGGGCCGCCGCCGACTACGATGCAATCGTACGTGCTGTTGATCGTATTCTTAATCATTCGTGACTGCCTGTTCTCCGAAGTTTATGTCGTGGTTCCCAAGTGCGTCCTCATCGACTCTTGATCGATGCGAACGCATCCAGTGCCACCTTGCGGGCGGCGGCGTGATCGACGACCGACTGTGGGTACGTCGTGCCCTGTTCGACGCCGGCTGTTTCCAATACTTCGGCAGGGGCATTCCATGGTTGATGAATCCAACGAGTCGGGACGTCTTTCAATTCGGGGACCCAGCGGCGAACGTAGGTTCCGTCGGCATCGAACTTCTCGCCTTGGCTGATCGGATTGAACACTCGGAAGTACGGTGCGGCGTCGGCACCGCAACCGGACACCCATTGCCAGCCGAGCGTGTTGTTGGCCAGATCGGCGTCGACCAGCGTGTCCCAAAACCAACGTGCTCCTTCTTGCCATGAAAGAAGTAGATCCTTCGTCAAGAACGAGCCAACAATCATCCGCACGCGGTTATGCATCCAGCCAGTCGCCCACAATTCGCGCATGCCGGCATCGACGATTGGGTATCCCGTGCGGCCTCGCTGCCAGGCTCGTAATGCATCACGATCGTCGGCCCACGGAAATGACTCGAACTTCGAACGAAGTGGCCGGTCGGGTGTTTGTGGGAAATGAAACAGAACGTGATGTGCGAACTCACGCCAACCTAATTCCGTCAGGAACGTCTCGACACTTGCGGCTTCCGCAGAGTCAGTCTCGAAACCACATTTATTTTTCACCGCATGCCAGATTTGGCGCGGGCTTATCTCGCCGAAGTGCAAATGTGGCGACAGCCGCGACGTGCCGACTTCTCCAGGAATTTCGCGCTGCTGCTTGTAGTCGCCAACCGTTTGGTTTAGGAATCGTCGCAACTGCGTTTGAGCGCCTGTAGTCCCAGGCTGCCATGATTCTTTGATTCCCGCCGCCCAATCGATTGCCGGCTCCAGCGCCAGTGACTCCAGCGGTTCGGACTTCGGCCAGCGGTCTGGCAATCTCAACTTTCGCGGTTCGGACAACGGTTCGGCGGGTTCACCCAACGCACGACACGCCTTCCAGTACGGGGTGAAGACCTGATACGGCTTGCCCTGTTTGGTAGCCACTTCCCAAGGTTCGTACAGCAAGCAGCCGTTGAAACTCTCCGTAACAATTCCTTGTTCCTGAAGCACTGCTTTGATGTCCTTGTCCCGCCGCACAACCGATGGCTCGTATCGCCGATTCCAAAACACCGCCTCGGCACCTGCTTCATTGATCAGTGTTTCCAACTGCCGAAAGCTGCCTCCGTGCCGAATGATCAGCCGCGATCCCACTTCATTGAGCTCGTCGTTAAAACTTCTCAAAGAATGATGCAGCCACCAGCGACTTGCCGACCCCGGCGCCCAATCTCCTTCTTCCTCGGGAGCCCACACGAAAACCGGAACAACAGGCCCGCCGCGTTGAATCGCGGCTCGTAACGCCGGATTGTCTCGCAGCCTCAAATCCTGACGAAACCAGACAATCGACGGGGAAACCGACATTCCAATAACCTCGTAGAGTGCAAATCCTAAGCCCAGCAGTTGGATTTGTAGAAGGGAGATCATCGATGACAAGTCAGCTGCCGAACGCGTGCTGACGGTGCGCGAAGGAAAACAGTCATTTGTCGAAAACCGTCGAGAATTTCGTTTGCCAGAGGATTTGTGCCGTCTATAAACCGGCAATTCATGAATTGCTGACGCCGGCGAGAAATCGCGAAACACGAACCCAAATCAGAATTACTCGAATTCAGACATCGTCTGGAGAACTAGGAGACTCAAATGCGACCCACTCGAAGAATTACGACATCTGTTGCACTGGCCGCTTCATTGGCCGTGCTTGCGATCACTCCCGCTCAGTCTGCGGAAAAGAAGGACATTGTTGACACCGCAGTTGCAGCGGGATCGTTTAAAACGCTGGCTGCTGCTCTTCAGGCGGCCGACCTCGTCAATGCTTTGAAGGGGAAAGGACCGTTTACGGTTTTCGCTCCGACTGACGAGGCCTTTGGAAAACTGCCGAAAGGCACCGTCGAGAATTTGCTGAAACCGGAGAATAAGCAAGCTCTGGTCGGAGTCCTGACCTACCACGTCGTCTCTGGCCAAGTGGCCGCACGAGACGTCGTCAAACTGTCGAACACCGCCACATTGAACGGGCAGCGCGTCGATATCCAAGTTCAGAGCGGGAAGGTCAAAGTCGATAACGCCAATGTGACTGCCACCGACATCATGTGCTCGAACGGTGTGATTCACGTCATCGATCAAGTCATCCTGCCAAGTAGTGACAGCATCCCCGCCACGGCCGCGAAGGCGAAATCGTTCACAACACTTCTGGCTGCCGTGAAAGCAGCCGGTTTGGCTGACGTCTTATCCGGCAAAGGACCATTCACCGTATTCGCTCCGACGGACGACGCGTTCGCCAGACTGCCGGACGGTACGGTTTCCTCGTTGCTGAAGCCGGAGAATCGAGAGAAACTTGTTGCGATCTTGAAGTACCATGTCGTCGCCGGGCGAGTCTTCTCGGATGCCGCCGTCAGTGTTGGCAAGGCGAAGACACTCCAGGGCGGACAACTCATGATCCGTTCGACCAAAACTGGTGCGACGATCAACGACGCTCGGCTTGTCAAGGTTGACATTGATGCGTCGAACGGAGTGATCCACGTCATCGACCGCGTGCTGATTCCTGGCAAGAAACCGAAAGTGGAAGCCGCCGAAGCGAAGCGCATGATTGAGCAAGCGATTAGCCAAGGAGTCGACTATTACAACCGCGGCCACCACGCGACCTGCACGCAAGTGTACGAGCAGACGGCTCGGAAGCTTGTTGAACACGGCAGCGACCGGATGCCGCCGTTGGTCATGTCGAGCCTGAAGTCCGCACTGGCCACATCGAAGCATTCCCAATGCATGTCTACAAACGCCTGGACGCTCCGTCGAGGTCTGGACATGGCATATCATCACTTGAACGGTTCAGCGTGTCGGTAGCCGGACCATCTTCCGACTATTCACATCGAAACGATTCAAGTAAGAAGCAAATGGACCACTGTCGGCGAAGCCCGGAAGTGGTTCATTTCTTTTGATATGCCTTTCGCCGCTTCGTAACGACCCGCACCTTTCAAAGTCTTTCGTTCGATTTAGGTGTCTGCAAGGAACGTGTCCGACAGTTGTTCCACATTGCACTCGACAAGCTGCGAAACCTGGCACTCGATCTGAATTTGGACGTGGCTGCGGCATAGCGAACGGATAGCCGAATACGACGAAATCAGCCTGTCCCCCGGATAGAAACGGACCGACCTGTTTGAGAACCAATGGGTGATCGACTTGGTTAGGCGGAAACGGTTCCAGGGGGCGGATTTTCTGTGACTAGGAAATCGAATCATGCACCAGGCGGAATCGGACAAGCCAGTATTCGTCATTCTGGGAGCGACCGGGTCGGTCGGTAGCGAATTGGCGCGGCGCATCATGATGTCTGGCGACAGAGTCGTACTGGCTGGACGTGATCGTGAATCATTGCAAGCACTCGGCGAGGAATTGGATTGTCCGATCCATGATGTCGAGGCCAACGATCCAGATTCGATCACGCGCTGTCTTCACAGTTCGGCGGAAAGTTGCGGGAGAATCGACGGAATTGTGAACTGTATTGGTTCCGTGTTGCTGAAAGCGGCCCACGCGACATCTGACGAAGAATGGAACGAGACGATTGCGGTCAATCTCACGTCGGCGTTCACCGTCGTGCGGGCAGCCGGAACACTGATGCGTCGCAGCGGCGGCTCGGTCGTATTGATGTCGTCCGCGGCCGCTCAGATTGGACTTGCCAATCACGAGGCGATCGCGGCTGCGAAAGCGGGCATCATTGGTTTGACTCGATCTGCTGCCGCGACATACGCCAACCGCGGCATCCGCTTCAATGCCGTCGCACCGGGGCTCGTGAAATCGAAGATGACCAGAAGACTTTGGGAGACACCAGCAGCGGAATCAATGTCGGTCGCAAGTCACGCACTGGGCCGACTGGGCGAACCGTCGGATGTCGCGTCGCTCATCCAATGGATGTTGCATCTGGAAAACAACTGGATGACGGGTCAGGTGATAGGCATCGACGGCGGCTTGGCAAACATTGCGCCTCGAAAGCGGACAAAGAACTGAAAACACTTAATTGAAGGAGTCACAAGATGATCTCGGCCACGTCGGAATCAAAAAACGTTGATAGCCATTCAAACACGAAGCAATCGAATATCGTCGCCGTTTCCGGGTCGACAGGATTAGTTGGCTCCGCGGTTTGTGGTGCGTTCGAGGGATCTGGAGACCGAGTTCTGCGACTGGTCCGCAGTGAGCAAGAAGCTTCGATCAATGAAATTCGCTGGAATCCGGATCAGGGCGTGGTCAACACCGGCCGAATGGAAGGAATCGACGCGATCGTGCATCTCGCTGGCGAAAACATCGCCGACGGTCGCTGGACGGAAACAAAGAAGCAGAGGATTCACAGCAGCCGGGTCGATGGAACGAGGAAACTCTGCGAGCAAATCACCAAGTTAATTCAACCGCCGTAGGTGTTGTTGACAGCATCGGCCATCGGTTCCTTCAGCGGGCGAAACGTGAGCGTTTCATGCACTCGCTTCATTCCTGCAAGCAATTCCTCGGCGGGATTCGCCTCATTCTCGGCAGTTCGCGCGTCACGGATTGCATTCCGCAGAGTGCGAGCGGCAAAGTGATTGCCCCCTAACGCCCGGGCCGCCGTGTCCGAGATTCGCATCAACTCATCGAGTGACATAGAGGTGGCGGCATCATTCTTCACGACGCGACTTAAAGTGGTGGCGGCTTCACGTACCCCTGACTGTTCCAGTTCGGGATGATCCATATAACTTGCCGCGGGCGATCGTGTGACTGCGTACGCAATCAGTCCAACGACAATTCCAACAACCAATAAGCGTGACACCTGAGATCTCCTTCGTTCGAAATCTGCATGAAAGATCTGCAGATTTGTAGACACGCCCGAGATGGTGACCACAATTTTGCGCGCGATTTCCGATCGGTAGAATTGGTAGACGAAGTCGAGGAACGCTATGCTTCCGCCTTGATGTCCCGCGGTGAGGGAGCCTAGGCTTCAGCCGATCGAGCAATCCGTCGGAGCATTCCCGCGAAAACCACTTGATGCAACGGATAAATACCGTACCAATAGGACAGGCCCAAGAGGCCCACGGGGTCGAAGATGGCGGTTTGGCGAATCGTTGATTTTCCCGGAGTCTCAACGGCGTCCGTCACCTCGAATTCCAACCAGGCACGGCCGGGGAGTTTCATTTCTGCGTGTAACCTTAGTCGGCGATTCGGTTCGTAGGCTTCCACTCGCCAGAAATCGATGGTGTCGCCAACCGTGATCGAGTCAGGATCACGCCGGCCGCGGCGCAGGCCGACTCCGCCGACCAGCAAGTCCAGGAACCCCCGAAGCCGCCAGAGCCATGTGCCGAAGTACCAGCCGGTTTCGCCGCCGATGCGACGAATTGGGACGAATGCGGTTTCCGGTGATGCATCGACGTCGAGGGTGCGTGAGTCGACCAGCCGCGTTCCAAAGCGTTCACCGCCCCATCGTTTCTGACGGCCGGACGAAGAGAGCGCGTCGGACCAACGTGTTTGAGCCAAATCGCGATCTTCGTTGGCCAACGCGCGCTGGATTGCGTCCGCGAGGCCTCGAGGGTGGATATCCGGAAAAACGGCTGACGCCGAGTTGTCTCGAACGATCGTCGGATTGCGCAGACTTTCGATCAGCTTGCGACCAATGCGCGCGTAAACGGGTGTGACCAATCCCAACCACAGGCTCGACAACCACGGACTGAGAAATGGTGCTGGAATCGTGCGGCGTCGCAGACCGCGCTGCCGCGCGTATTCCAGCATGACGTCACCGTATGACACCTGGTCCGTTCCGCCGATTTCAACCACCTGGCTTTCTCCATCGGGCAAATCCACGGCCGCGACCAGATAAGCCAGCACGTCTTCGATGGCGATTGGTTGCGCCTTCGTCGAAACCCATTTCGGCCAGACCATGACCGGCAGCTTCTGCACCAAGGATCGGATCAGTTCGAACGACAGACTGCCCGACCCGATGACGATCGACGCCCGGAATTCGATGACCTGCACCCCCGATTCCCGCAGCACGTCGCCGACTTCGTGACGGCTTCTGAGATGCTTCGACAAGGCCTGGTCCGAATCGCCAAGCCCGCCCAGATAGATGATCCGCCTGACACCCGCGCTCCGAGCGGCTTGGGAAAAATTCCGCGCCGCTTGACGATCTTCGTCCTCGAAGTCCTTGCCCGCGCACATGGAATGCACCATGTAGAACGCGATGTCCACGCCTTCCATCGCCGCGTGCAGCGTTTCGGGCGCGAGCACATCACCTTCGACCACTTCGGTTTCCGAATGGACTCGTGCGGCCAGGAACTCCGGCCGACGGCTGAGACACCGTAACCGGCCGGGACGTAGTTCAAGCAGTGAGATCAGCCGTCCGCCGACGTAGCCCGTGGCACCAGTCAGCAAGATCGTTCGTTGTTGCGACATCAGTCTTCAGCCCGCCCGCTTTTCGTACTCGGTCAGATAACCAAGAAAATCGCGGCGGTGCTCTTCTTCATCGGCCAGTGACTGGATACACAAATCCTGAGTCACATAATCCACGCCGTCACTCAGCTTGATCAGCTTGTTGTACTGAGCAATCGCACCATCCTCGGCGGCGATGACACCCTTGATGACGGACATGACGTCCGTCGAATCGGCAGTCGGCTGGAGCGATTCCTGCGTCGGCTTAAACGCCATACTGCCTGGCACTGATCCGCCCAAAGTCTTAATCCGCCGCGCCAGCGTCTGCGCATGAGTCAACTCGGCCTGCACATCGGCCGCCAGCGCCTTCTTGATCTCCTCAGCACGAACACCATCGAGGTTGATCGAGTTCGCGAGATAACTCATGACCGTCTCGATCTCCATCCAGTACGACACTTTCAGTTCTTCAATGATTTTTGCGCCGTTGTCGCTGCTCATCTCTGTTGTTCCTTCGCTTCTTGTTTTGGCATGTCACGAGTGTTGGATTGCTCCACTAACAACAAATTGTAGTCGTCGTTTATGATACGGCAAATCGAACTGGTTCTATGCCGACTTCTCAAAATTGGCTGGGGTACCGTCCAGTGAAGTGGTCCAGCGAGTTTGCAGTAGGCGCCCGTCCATCGCTTCCGCTTGCTTTTCGGCGATTCTGAGACGATCGCGTAGGGTCAAGAAAGTGGAACGACGCTCCGACACCGGTTGTGCAAGAGGCAGATCTATCTCAACGGCCATAATCTCAGCCGATCTTGTTGCCAAAGGGGGCTGTCTCGCGTCGCTTCTTCACGCATTCCGCAGCAGATCGGCCGTTGGCGCGCACCGAGTCTGAGTTGGCGTCGATAAGGTCGATGCCGAATGTGCTCATCCACCGTGTAAGAATCGGGCTAAAGTAAGGGGGTACTGTGAGTTTCACTACCGCAGGCATTTGGCTGGTCGTGAAATGGATGCCAAAAGAAAAACGCCAATTCTGGAACAGCTAAAACCAGGAACACGCTTTTCTCGACTCACAATTGTTGAGTACCTTGGTCCTGACAAACGATATCGAAAATGGTTTTTGTGCAAATGCGATTGTGGTGGTGAGGTAAAGACTCATAGTGGTAGCCTACTACGAAAAAACACCCAAAGTTGCGGATGAGCCTCTCAGCTACGAGGTGCTGGCTTCCGATCCCCACCCGGCGACTTCCTCCGACGAAGTCACGCATCCTCACGTGGAATCGGGCCAGCTCTGCGAAGGGGACGGACGCCCGTTGATCCGGCAGGCCCTGCAACAGGGACGTCTGGCGGATTTCTTTCTGATCGTGCGGCAGATTCTGGAAACCTACAACTCCGGCAGCGCCTACGTCCAACTCGACCACTGGTCGGGACGAGACTGTCCCGATTGCGGCAATTCAATGTGCGAGGACGAATTGATTTGCTGTCCTGATTGTGAAACCGACGTCTGTGGCGAGTGTGCTCGGGATTGCCGGAGTTGTGGATCGAACTGCTGCGGCGAATGTCAATCGGCCTGTTCGCAGTGCAGCGAATCGACCTGTAAAAGCTGCCTCAGAACCTGTTCCGGCTGCGATGAATCCGTGTGCGAAAGCTGTCTCGAAATCTGTTCTGACTGCAACTCAACCCGATGCGAGGACTGTCTCGATGAAGGACTCTGTTCCGATTGCTGCTCCCAAAAGGAGGAAACCGACCCGCCGCAAACGCCGACCGAAGCCGCTGTGCCCGACATTGCGATTCAGTCCGTATGCCTGGGCGAAGCTGTTGTTCCTGCGTGATCTGGGAGACACCGAAGTTGGCGGCTTCGGTGTCAGCAATGAAGACGATCCGCTGCTGGTGGAAGACGTTCGATTGATCGGACAACGAACCACTTTGGTTTCCGTGGAGTTTGACGACGAAGCGGTCGCCGATTATTTCGACGAACGGGTCGATGCCGGCCTGCCGCCCGAAAGGTTTTTTCGGCTCTGGCTACATACGCATCCCGGGGATTCGGCCGAACCCAGCGCGACCGACGAGGAGACGTTTGAGCGCGTTTTTGGGCGCTGCGACTGGGCAGTGATGGCGATCCTGGCCGAGGGGGGCCAAACATACGCTCGGCTGCGGTTCAAAGTCGGTCCCGGTGGAGACATTGAGGTACCAGTTCACGTCGACTACGCACCACCGTTTCCCGCCGCCGACCCCGATGCCTGGCACCGCGAATACGAACAGTGCGTCAAACCGCACGACGTCTGGTACGAGCCGCAACTTGCCGTTGATGCCGGCTTCGGCTGGCCGGACGGGTTGCAGGGTCAGGAATTCCGCGAATTCAACTCAGGAGATTTCTATGACGACGAAGATGGACCGCTTTTCCCGGCAGACCGATCTCGTGCCGCGCGGGAAACTGGCTGATCTGACGGCAACGGTCATCGGCGTCGGTGCGATCGGGAGACAAGTGACATTACAACTTGCGGCATTAGGAGTACCGCGGATCCAGTTGATTGACTTCGACATGGTCGAAGACACGAACGTGACGACTCAGGGTTACGACTTTGCAAACGTCGGCCGATTAAAAGTGGCGGCAACTGCTGACGCGATACGCGGGATTGATCCGCTGATCAACGTCGAAACGGTGCCGGACCGTTACCGCTCGCGAATCGAAATCGGCGACGCGATTTTCTGCTGCGTGGATAGCATTACCGCAAGATCGGCGATCTGGCGATCAGCCTCACGAAAGTGCCGGTTCTGGTGCGACGGCAGGATGCTGGCAGAAGTCATCCGCGTGCTGGCCGCGGCCGATTTGGAGAGCCGCCGGCACTACCCGACGACGCTGTTTCGGCAATCCGAAGCCCAGACAGGACGCTGCACGTCGCACGGCGTGATCTACACGGCCTGCATCGCCGCCGGGCTGATGACGCACCAGTTTACGCGCTGGTTGCGTGACTTGCCGGTGGATGCTGACATCACATTGAATCTAATGGAGAGTGATCTTGTGATTGAAACGGCCTGATCTCCATCGAAGCCGGCACGCGTCCAAACCGCGAAAGGTCGGATTGAACACAGGCCCCTGGCCACGGTTTCGGCCGTGGCCAGGGGTGGTCTTTTTCTTAGCACTCAGAGTTTGTGAATCTTTCGACTTCCGTTGAATTTCGTACTCATCAGCTCAAAAACGACCTTACAGAATCGCTCAGGATCGACGATCGTCGGTCGCCTTGACCAAAACGTCGTGCTTGAGATTAGGAAAATCGAAAGATTCACAACCTCTCAGTTCTTCTGTGTAAAAGCCGGCAAGTCGCAAATCTCCGACGGTCAGATTCGCTTGGAATTCCACGGCGCGAAGCTGACCAGTGACGCGGCGAAAACTGCAATGCAGCGTTGGAAGAAGATACAGCGTCCGTGTATCATCAAATCGAGCGGTCATTCACTCGGCTACAAAAGAAATCAGCCGGGCTGATAACACAAATACGCGTCGGTTTTTTCCTTAACACCTTCACACTCTCGCGATTTGGGAGACGTTGATGCCTTTCACACGTTTGTACCCGGCGTTGCTCGTGGCTTCTTTTGTCCTACAACAGAATGCCCCGGCGGCCGACATCGCTAGCGGTATCGAGAAGGCGAAACGTGAGCATGCAGCGCGAGTGGCGAGAATCCACTTGCAGGTCAAGGATGCCGAGAAGAACACAATCAAGCGACTCCGTGTACTGGCATTGGAAGCGGTCAAAGGGGGCGACCTGCCAACCGCGAACAAGGCCTGGAAAGAGGTTTTGACTCTCGACCGATCGCACAAGGAAGCACGCGACTTTTTCGAGGCCATCGGAAAACTTGAGAATATCTTCACCGACCTGCCAACTCCCGGCACGACCACGCTGCCGGTCGAACAACAGTTGCTGCGGCAGAAAATTGTCGATACCGTTTGGGCAACCCATAAGAAGCAATTTCAGTTTCGGGCCGACGGTAAGCTCTTATCGAGCACGAAGGAGTATGGAATCTGGTCGGTGTTTCACTCCAACTCGGTCATAATCAAGCACCCTGGCGGCTTCTTCGACCTACTCATATTTGACCAAGCCGTAACGAAGTACGAGTGGTTCACCATCGGTAAACCCAAGACATCGAAGGGCTCGATCGGGCGCGGTCAACGCATTAAGTGAACGCCACCCCGCCGTACAGAAAAGCAGTTCGGTGCGCCACTGGTCGGTTTGTCCGCCATCAGACATTTCCCATAGGGGTCACCGCCACGCCCAGTAGTCGGAAGTAGGCGGGAGGCATCTTGGCTAACGGCAGCATCCACCGTTTGTCGAACTTCTCAGCACCTTCAAGGTGATTCAGGATCGAGGTCATCTTGCGTCGGCCGTATCCCACACACGGCCGAACAGGACCTGCGTTTCTTCTTGACTCGATGGGCTTTGGCCGGTGTGCCTTCTTGATCGAAGGCGAAGCGTGGTTCAATCATTGGAGCCGGACGCGCGTTTGGTTGCCCTGATCTTCGATTCAAACTGCTCCATGCGGGCAACAAGCTGTTTGACGATCTCTGGTTGCTTGCTGGCGAGGTTGTTCGACTCGCCGACATCCACCGTCAGGTCATACAGTTCGACTTTTCCCATCTGCTTCAACAGCTTCCAACGCCCCTGCCGGACGCCTGCCAACACGCCGTGACGTACGAAGTAGAAAAACTCGTTGTGAGGAATTTTCGCCTGCGGCTTGCCAGACAACAGCGGCCAGATGTCCTTGCCGTCGAGCACCTGCTTTGCCGAAACCCTGGCACCCGCCAAACCGGCAAACGTCGGATAGACATCCATGATCGTCGTGATGGCGTCGATCGTGCGGCCGGCGGGAATGCGGCCGGGTGCGTAAGCGACACACGGCACACGGACGCCGCCTTCGTAAGGTTGATGTTTGAATCCGCGCAGTGGAGCCGCCGAGCCATGTCCCTTTTTGGGGCCGTTGTCCGATGTAAAAATCACGATCGTGTTTTTGGTGAGCCCGTTCTTTCGCAAGGCGGCGAGTATTCGACCGGTGCTCCAGTCGATGCACTCGATGACGTCACCGTACAAGCCACCCTTGCTCTTGCCGGCAAAACGCTTGGAGACCGCCAACGGTTCGTGCGGCATCGTGTGCGATAGAAACAGGAAGAAAGGGCGTCTCTTGTTCTTGTCGATGAAATTGACGGCGACGTCCGTCAGCCGCTCGGTCAGATCTTCGTTGGCGGGATAGGGAATCGGTTGTTCGTTGTTAAAGAATAGGTCGGACGTATCGCCGACGGCTTTTCCCACGGCCGGCCGATTGAACATGTGACCCAGCGGCGTGCCCCAGTAAACATCAAATCCGTGCCGAGTCGGATAGTGTTTCGGAGTGTGTCCCAAATGCCACTTGCCGATGCAGGCCGTGCGATAGCCCTGTTGTTGGAGGACTTCGGGCAGCGTGATCTCGGCCGGGTTCAGACCGATCTTGTCATACACGTGCAAGGGTGTTGGCAGACCGACGCGTGTCGCGTAGCAGCCCGTCATCAACGCGGCTCGCGTGGGTGTGCAGATTGGTGCCGCGGCGTAAAAGTTGGTGAGTCGAGCGCCCTCTCGCGCCATGCGGTCAATGTTCGGCGTCTTGATTGTCTTTGATCCGAAGCAGCCGAGATCAGCGTAGCCCTGGTCGTCCGCGAGGATTAGGACAATGTTCGGCTTGTCCTCCGCCCGCAAAGCTGATTCTGGAATGAACCAGCCCGCCATGAAAACCAGAAAAAAGACGTATCGCATCGTGATCGGGCTCATTTCTTGGGTGTGAATTGAAGTGAATACAGGTCGGCGTCCTTCAGCACGAATCGCAGCCTGACCGTCTTTTTTGCGAGTTGGTCGACATTGCTGCCGGCCTTCCACGTAATGACTTGACGGATTGTATCGCCATAATGTTCCGGGCAATCGCTCAGCGAGAAGCCGGACAGTGGTTTTCCGTCGGCGTCTTGAATCTCGATGCGCACGCTCCCGGCGGCGGATGTCGCGTAGTTGATCGTCAGTCGCCTGCCCGAGAATCGCAACGGTTTGGTAATGAACTCGCCCCCTTTGAACGGTGCTCGGACCGAAACAAAACCGTCGATTCGCATTGTATAGCGACGCGCTTGATGGTCCTTATCGAGCCAGGCGTGCTCGCTGAAGTGCATGGAGATTTCATTCGGCGTACCGGGAATCGACGACTTCGTCTTCCACAGGCCATAGGTTTGGTAGTTGTCGCCGTAAATCCAATGCCCTGCGGCTTGCGGGCCAGGTCGCAGAAACGCTTCATCCCAACGGCGAAACGACCGGCCATTACGGCTGGTCATAAAGACGCCGTCTGTCAAATCGGTGCCGACACGTTTGTATGCCTTCGTTAAGCGACTGCGTAGCCCCACGGGGTCGAGCCGCTTGCCATGCTCGTTCAATGCACGGGCGACATACCGCGTCGGGAAGCCCATCAGAATATGTGGTGCACGGAAATACGGCGCGACTTGGTTTGTGTACATCTGCTGGGGCGGCGAGCCGGGATAAGCCAGGCCAACCGGTTTGGACCACGTGACAAAGTCCTTTGAATACGACACGCCGATCGACCGCAAACCGCTGAATTTGCCTTTGCTGAAGTACCGCACATACATCGCGTATCGTTTTCGCTCAGGATCCCAGAAGCAGGTGTTGTGAGAGTCGAACGCGCCCTTCGTCACAACCGGACGTTTACTCATCTTCGACCAGTGAATTCCGTCGGCCGACTTGAACGTCAGCAACCCCTTGCTGCTGACCGTTCCGCCGATCGCCTTGTATCGTTCGTTCTCGCGGCAATTTGGATTGGTGTCTTTGAACGGAGCGAAGTTGTGCGTTTCCGGGCCGCCTCGCCAAATGATGTTGTTAGATTTCTTTCCGCTGTTGTTGCGAGTCGGCGGCCAGTCGAACAAACCGAGCTTTGGCTTGACCCATTTGATGCCATCTCTGCTCTCGGCATAGCACACGACTTCGCCCTGAGCCTGGCGCAGCGGCTTGTCGTCCACGAGATAACGGTGTCCCCGGTAATACATGCGGTAGATGTCGCCGTCCTGAAAGACGGTTGGATACCCACTTGCGTTGCCTTCCCACGGCTGATCGTATTTGATCGCCACCTCGCGCCGTGTGGGCTTATGCAGCACCAGCCTGGCGCCGCCCGTCATCTTGTCGATCAGGTGATCGTCGATCATCAGCTCAAGCCGTGATCCGATGTTGATGGGATCGGCCGCGTGCAGGGCCGCCGGCGGAGTCAGCACCATGACGGTGAGGGCGATGAGGATCTGTTTCATTCTTCTACTCCAAGTGATCGCTTCAAGGTGGACTTTTCAACTGGCTGCCAACGTAGGGAAGCACGGGGCGTGGCTTCGTCTCTCTCTCGGTCCTCTAAACGTCCTTATTCGGATTCGACCAGTGAATCCTGGCGACGAACACGCTGCCGTCGCTGCCGTATTTGTTTTTGACCGGCAGGATGTGATTTGGCCCCCAGGTCTGCATCCACTCGGAGACGGTGATCCACGTTTCATTTTCACTGACGTTCGTAATGCCGAAGTTGCCGAGTCGGGCGCCGCGTTCTGGCACGAGAATCCGTTCTGTCTTGCGGATCACGCGCAGCCGCTTGGGATCGACCTGAGCCATGAACAGCGGAGCCCGGTGGCGGAAGACGTGGTCGTTCTTTGCACCGCGGCGCGTGTAAACCAGAAACAGGCCGTCGCTGTGGGTGACCCAGTGCTGCTGCGTGTTGTAGTTGCCCAGGTCCTTGCCGTCGTCGAACTTCCAGGTTTGGATGGGCGCAAAGTTCAGGCCGTCTTTGCTGCGCGTGACGAAACCGCGTTTGTCGTTGCGAAGCGTCAGGAAGTATTCGCCGCCCCAGCGGGTCAGTGACGGCTCGTGCAACCCGCGCGTCTTGTCGTCAACGGCCAACTCGTTGCCATGTTTCTGAAATCGAAGCGCCGTGCCGTCAAAGGAGCAACGTGCGACGGTGACACGTGAGTTCTTCCCCGGAGGACTGAAATAAATCGGCAGCAGGATCGTTCCGTCCGCCAGGTCATAACGCTGCGTGGAGCCGGCGCCGGAATTGTGAAACTTGTCACCTTCGGGCATGGCCATCTTTTGCCACGCCGTCCATTCGTCCTTGTCGGGATTGTAGGTCGAGAAGGATGTATGGCGGGGCCGCGGATGCTTCACCTTCCAATCCGGCGTGTAAACCACCGTGTGTCCCGTACCCAGCAGTGTCTTGGTTGCCTGATGCCAACGAGGCGAGAAATCACTCGCGGCGACGGGGCGTCTTGTGCCGTCGATCGTTTCGTGGCGAATCGCCAGCGATTCGGATTGCCGAGGCTCCGACCACGTCTTGCCAAGATCGTCGGTATGCAGTACGTGCATTGCTTTGAAAACGTCACTGCCGGACACGCTCAACGTGTTCATCGTCATCACCACACGCGGCGAACCGTTCGTGCCGACTCCGGGAACAATTCCGGCTCGCGGATGACACCAACAGCGTTTTCCGTCGTAAAACTGCGTCGGCACCTGACGCGACAGTCGATAGGACAACGCCCGATTCGCGTCCCCGCCATCGCGTTCTGCCGATGCGCTCGCGAGCATCGGTAGAGTCAGGTACGTCACACCGCCACACAGCGACGATTTCAAGAAGTCTCGTCGTTCCAACATGGTGTTCCTCGTCTGATTCGATTGAGAGTGGCCGGTCTTCAGGGTCGTGACCGCTCCATCTGTTCTTTCACTTCGCCCCAACGCGTTTCTGCCATTTGTCAAACCGGGCGGCCATTGATTGAACGCGATCGGGCTCTCGCTGCGCGAGATCGACAGTTTCCGTGCCGTCTGCGTCGAGGTCGAACAACTTCCAGGTCTTGCTGTTTTTCGGTTTGATCGCTTTCCATTTTCCCATCCGAATCACGTGGTGCCGAGGGACACTCCAGTAGAGAACTTCATGCCCCCCACGTCGTTTTCCCTCGAAGACCGGCAGCAGACTCTTACCTTCCAACGGCAGCGGTTTGCGGCCCTTGAAGTCCGTCGGATACTTGGCCCCCGACGCGTCGAGACATGTCGCCATGAAGTCGATCACGTGACCGACCTGGTTTGTGATTTGGCCGCCCTTGCGAATCACGGCGGGCCAACGCACAACCATCGGCGTATTGATACCCCCCTCGAATCCATCCAGTTTCGTACCCCGCAACGGCGTGTTGCTGACGTTCGCCCAAGCCAACCCGTAGGCGGCGAACGTGTCGTGCGGACCTGGTGGAAGGTCCGGTCTGCTGCCGGGTCGAATCGGCACACCGTCTTTGCGCCACTGATCGTTCTTGGCATTGGGTCCAAACCCGAATCCGCTATCGGTCGGCGTCAATCCACCGTTCGGGGCCGCACCGTTGTCGGAGAGAAACATCACCAGCGTATTGTCCTTCGTCCCGGACTGCTCGACGATTTCCAGAAGCCGGCCGAGGCCGCGGTCGATCGCTTCGACTTGAGCGGCGTAAACCGCCATCCGCTCGGCTTGCCATTTCTTGTGCCGGTCGGTTTTCCAATCGCGCACGCTTGGCGGTCGAGGAGAGAGTTTCCAACCGGCGGGAACGATCCCGCTCTTTCGCTGCCGCTCGTGCCGCCGTGTTCGCCATTCGTCCCAACCGCGTTCGAGGTACTGGCTGCGATAGGGGGCAACGTCGGCTTCGCGGGCATGCAGCGGCCAGTGAGGCGCGAGGTGGGCAACGTACAGAAAGAACGGTGATTCGCCGCGGACCGCCTCTTTCAGAAACCCCTCGGCATGGTCGTTGAAAGCGCTCGTCATGTAGAAGTCTTTTGGCAGTTGCCATCGCTTGCGGTTGAGGAAGAACGGATTGAGTGCGACTTCGTGGAAGTAGCTGACTTTCCCCTGGCACATAGGTCCGTAGAATCGGTCGAAGCCGCGATCCAACGCTGAATCCCGCCCCTGCCATTTGCCGACCATCATTGTGCGGTAACCA
Source organism: Planctomycetota bacterium (assembly GCA_963581435.1). GTDB lineage: Bacteria > Planctomycetota > Planctomycetia > Planctomycetales > Planctomycetaceae > JABISG01. The sequence goes on along the minus strand of CAUZOL010000009.1, from coordinate 17,019 downwards.
GCGCTTTGCAGAACTTCCGCGATCGTGACACACTTCTTGAAGTCCTTCGGCTCGTTCCAGCGATCACCACCGTGGCCGACCTGCTGGCAATACAAACCGGTCAGCAGCGATGCACGCGTCGGCCCGCAGACGGCGTTGTTATAAAACTGCGTGAATCGCATCCCGTCCCGCGCCAGAGAATCAATGTGCGGCGTGCGAATTTCGCCCCCGTAGCAGCCGATGTCCGACCAGCCCATATCGTCCGCCATGACAACGATGATGTTGGGCGGTGCGGGGTCGGCAGCGTGCAGTGGGGCCACGAGAGCTGCTATCAGGCCGGTGAGCAATGTGAAGATCGTGTATTTCATGGTTGTCCTCTGCAATTCACTTACTTCTTGGATATTCCACTCAGCGTCTCTTTGAGTTTTCGCGTGTCGAGCATGCGAGTAATACGAAACACCCCAGCTGGTCCGTTGGGATGCCCGGTGTAAATGAAGATGTGTTGCACGCCGCGTTTCTCGTCGATCACCGCACCGGCTGGATGAAAGCCGTCCGCCGTGGAATAGAACTTTCCTTTTCGGGCCAACAAACGGCACTCACGCCGCCATTGGCCTTTCGCCCAATCGGCCGGCGCCATGCTCCACAGCCAAATCTCCATGCGATGACGCTCACTGCGGACGATCTCGAAGCGTTTCGTCATGGGATTGAAGGAGAAATCGACGGTATCCACCAGTCGTGGATCTTTGAGGTTGGTCTGAATGATCTGTGGTTTCGTACCCGGCAACCACGTCATCTGCTTGTGTGCGCGGACCTTAGTCTGGTCGCGTGTAACGAATAGGAACTTCTCGTCGTGCAGCAGCACGGCCGGCTCATATTGGCGAAACCCGGCCGGATGGTCCTCGACCTTCCACGTCGCCCCGCCATCCCGCGACCGAATCGCGACGAGTCGTTCGCTGTATTTGTGATACGAGTCCACTTCGCCGAACCAGTTGCCGAAGGCCAACAGTCCGTGCTGTGGATGATCCAGAATGCGCGGTCCGAGATTGATGATCTGATGTGGAAACGTGTCGTCGCGCAACGCCTTGGAAAAGTGCTTCCAAGTGCGGCCCTTGTCGTCCGATCGAAACACGCCGTGATTGTTGATGGCGACGACCGCTCCATCGCGGGTTGTACCGATCGCATGCAGATGCACCTTGTATCCTTCGCGGGACTTGTTGCCTTTGTCGAACTTGGCACGATGCGACAAGGGGACGATGCCGCCCCGGATACGATCTGCCGGCAGCATGCAGTCCCGAAGGTCGTAGGGCTTCGACCAGGTTTTGCCGCCGTCGTCACTGTGGAGCACAATGCCGTACGACATCTTTTCATGCGGCCGACCGGCACCGCTCGCCTTGTGCCCCGGAATCCGGCGGTGCATGACGATGATCGTTTCGCCAACCATGGTCGCAATCGGCCAGCCGTAATGATTGCAGTCACCGGGTGGGTTGACCGGCAGATTGACGGGAGCGATCTCGATCAACCCTTGTCGAGCTGCTGTTGCCAGTTGATCGCGCGAAGCATCCGTAAGGTTCAACAGCTTCTCGGACAACTCGGATTTGTCCGCAGCGTGAAGCGGCGTCACGACCAGGAGAACGAGTCCAACGAATGCCAAAACTCTCATCGGTTGCCTCTCTGCTCGGTCTTCGCGACTGCGATCACGTGCTGTCGGCCGGAAGGTATGCGGAGACACCGAACCAACATGTGAGCAAACCTTGCTTCACTGTTCATTGCGTCGTCCGAAGATGTTTGTTGAAGAACGACAGGATGACCTGGTGAACCTGCTGTGTTTGGAACGCCTTGCCACCGTGGCCGGCTCCTTTGACGATGTGCAGAGTTGAGGACACCCCCGCGGCCTTGAGTTTGTCGTGTAGCCGTTGGCTTTGTTCCAGCGGGACGCCGGGGTCCTTGTCGCCGTGCATGATCAGAAACGGTGGATCGTCTTTGGAAACCTGATAGAAGGCACTGGCCTGTTTGGCCAACTCTGGTCGATCCCGAACGGTCCCTCCCAGCAGCTTGGCACCATTGGACTTCGCCACGTCTTCTTCTGTCCTGCCGTTCGCCACGACGTTGGGTGGCATCGTCAACAGGTCGCTTGGACCATACGCATCGCAAACGGCCTGCACGCGGCTGGAGACTTTCTCGCCTTTGGGTGCGCTGAGCGTACCGAGCAATGCCACAAGATGCCCGCCGGCCGAACTTCCCCACGCAGCGATATGCTTGTCGTCGAGTCCGTACTTGTCCGCATGGGAACGCAGCCAACGAACAGCCGCGCGGCAGTCGTCGATCTGCGCGGGCCACTGCGCCTCCTGTGTCAATCGGTAGTCGATGCTGGCGACAGCAAAACCGTGCTCCACCAGCCATTTCGCGGGGCAGCGATTCTTGCTTCCATTCTTCCATCCGCCGCCGTGAATCCACACCACCACCGGCAATCGTCCCTTGGCGTTCTTGGGTCGATACAGATCCAGCAGCAGCGACTTCGTGCCGTGACGGTCATATTCGAGGTTCTTCGTGATCGCGGCCTTAGCGGTCTGCGACGGCCCTCGCTGCGGCCTTGTGCTTCCCACTTTCGCAGGCGAGGTGCCGGCCTTCGCCTGCCGGACGGCAAAGTCAACCAGTTGCTGACACCGGAAGAAGCCACTCCATAGGTTGTGTCCCTGTCCTTTGACGACGACCAACGTCATGGCATCGGAGTTGCCGGCCTGCTTGTAGCGATCGGCAAGCGTGGCCGAGTTCTCTTTCAACGGCACGACCTTGTCGGCGTCGCCGTGGATGATGAACACCGGGATCTTGGCCTTTGCCAGGACGTCGATGCGGGCGATGGGGTTGAATTGCTTCAGGCCGGATTCCAGCTCTTGCGGTGTCTTCCCATAGGCCCGCGCCGCCCTCGCGACGCCGGGATACGTGCGCAGATCGAATACCGGGTAAATCCCGGCGATGCCAGCAACTTTATCGGCGTTGGCGATTGCCCAACTGCTCACCCAAAGTCCGCCCCGGCTCCGACCGAGCAGGCAGACCTTGGTTGCGAAGCCACGGTTCCCGGTCAGTTCGGTGTAAAGCGCCGTCATCAATGTTCGGGACTGTGGACTTCCGTAGGCTTCGCCGACGTCGATGCCAGCCACAGCGACACCCGCCGCCAAGAATTGCTCGTGCATCCACTTTTCGTTTCGATCGGGATACGGGGGCAACGTGGGGGAGTACATAATCCACGGTTGTGGCGTTTTCCGCTTCGCCTTCGGCGGCAGCAGGACAAACGACGGACGTCCTTCGACCAAAAACGACTCGCCCGGGAGGACGAGCTTCTTCACAGAGCGAGCGGCCGGTTTCCCATCTTGGGCCACGAGCTGGCCGCTGCACAGAAGAAGCATTGCGCCACAAGACAGTCCGCTGATGTGACGAATCATGTTCTGGTCCTTTTTGGCATCCGACAAACGGGTTCGTACTCCCTGAGCCACTGCACATTCTTCGATCTGACAGCATAGACCTTTTTGTTCGACAATTCCCGCTCGTCGTCCCGTGGGTCAGCACAAAGGCTCGCGCCATTGACGACTCTGAAATCAACACCGGCCACGTTGGCGGCAAGTCGGCAATGAACTTAGAGTGCCAGATTCGTCAAACGGACCATTTATCGGACATGAGACTCTTGCGATTCTTGTGCCCTGATCACAATGCTATGATACAACGCACTGGCTTCAACTTAAAAATGTAAAGACACTGCTTCTCATCCGACTGGGACGGCTTGACCGACTTGCGCCGGATCGAGATTACAGACCTGTTTCGTTTCGCATGACCCAATACGTGGTGCCATGACTTCAAATCTGCAACGGCGCGAGTTTGTTCGACTCGGTATTACCGGCGTGACGGCGACACAGATCGGTTCTTTGTCAGGATATTCTGCACTCTCGTCGGAAGTATCGCATGCTCGCGGCGGAAACTTCGGGCGTGCTCGCAGTGTGATTGTCATGTATTGTTGGGGCGGAATGAGCCACATCGACACATTCGACATGAAGCCGGATGCCGGCAGCGAGATTCGTGGCGAGTTCGATCCGGTAGCGACCAGCGTGCCGGGAGTTCGCATCACCGAGCACTTGCCGATGATCGCCAAGCAGATGAAACATTTGGCGGTCGTTCGGAGTGTGCATCACCAATCGGCGGACCATCGCAAAGCGGCCTATTGGAACTTGACCGGGCACAAACCGGCGGGACCGGAAGGTGGAGTCGCTCCACCGGTGCTGCCATCGCGAAAAGATTGGCCGAGCATCGGAGCCCAAGTTGCCATCGCAATGCGGCACGACCGACGTTACAAAAACCGCAAGCGAGTCCGTCGTGTCAAACCCGAGGAACTCGCTGAAGCAAATAACAAGTCGGTGATCAACTGGGAAAAACTGCGTGTCGTTAAGAAAGTCAGTCTGAGCAAATCCGTCCTCGGTCCGGGGCATTTCCCCGCAGGTTCATTTGGTCGCCAAGACGGTTATACGAATAAACATACCGTTGAATTGATCGGCAAGATTGGCAAAAAAGTTGCCGCAGCGATTCCGTTGACGCGGCAAGCCAAAGGTCCGCACGCAGACTTTTCAAAAATGGTCGCCGGTGACAGCACGGCTGGCGATTGGGGTTCCGACACGCACGGCCGATCCGGCAACTTGTGTCTGATCGGCGACGGCGAGGCGAGCATTCCGCATGCCGGTTTCGGTTGCCACGCCAATAAGTTCATCACACTGAATCTGGACGAAGTCCGCAAACGCCATTTTGCCGGGACCAACAGGGCGTTCATCTTGACTTGCCGCGTCGGAATCAATGGTGACCCAGGCGTCCATGCCAGCGCCGTCGGACAGGCTGGAATTTGGTTGAACGGAAAGCCCGTCGCGGTGAGCCGGCTTCTAAAACGCGATGCACGTTCACAGAAGTTGGAAGCCGTTATCCGGCCGTCAGCAAAGTACCTGACGCTGGCGATGCTCAACGGTGATGGCTCGACTTTTTACGATGACATCGCCATACGGGATGTCTTCCTGCATGAAGTCGAGGGCGAACTTCCCGAACCAGAAAAGGACGAGCATCCAAACGAAGCCGCAGTTGTTTCGCAACGCGTCACTGAGGACTTGGCCGCGAATCTGCCGCGGACAATCAGCATTCCTTACCCGTTGGCAGATCGAGGAAAGCTCAATGGGCAGTTTGGCGGGTTTCTCGGTTTGGAATTCGATCCGGTGTTTGTTCATCCGGGGCGAGGAACGTCGTTCAAAGGAGTCTCGCCAAATTCCGGTACCATTGATTTGACACTACATGGAGTCAGCAGACGCCGGATGGCCGAGCGGAGTCAGTTGCTTGATGGTCTGAATTCAGGTTTTCCACGGGCTCAAGAAACAGACTCGGCGTTCCGCTTGCAAGCATCCCAAAATCAAGCGATCAACATGTTGCTGTCGCCGGATGTGCAGACGGCTTTTGATCTGTCGAAAGAAGAAAGAGCGACTCGTAAACTTTACGGTAATCATGTTGCCGGTCAAAGCGCGCTGCTGGGGAGGCGGTTGACCGACGCCGGTGTGCCGTTGGTGACAGTCAACTTGAGCGTCGGCGATCTCAATGGATCGTCGGGTGACAACTGGGACACGCACGGCAATAACTTCAATCGCCTCAAGAACGACCTCTTGCCGCCTTGGGATCGCGCGGCCTCGGCGCTGATCCAGGATCTCGTAGACAGCGGAAGAAGCGACGACACTCTGGTTGTTTTTCTGACGGAATTCGGTCGAACTCCGAAAATCAACGGCGGGGCGGGACGCGATCATTTCCCCAACTGTTACACCGTCCTGTTCGCTGGAGCCGGTGTTCAAGGTGGCATGGTGCTTGGTAAATCAGACGCGATGGCAGCCCGGCCGATTGAAGCGGCCTGCACACCGGAAGACATTCATGCCACGATCTTCCACGCTTTAGGAATCAGCCCGGACTTCCAGGTCCGCGATCCAGACGATCGACCGCTTACCATGTGCGAAGGCACTCCTTTGCCCATTCTTGGGTAGCCGGCAGTGCCGGCCCCTGGAAACACGCCGAACGCGATCGAGCTGGGACATCTCGGCGGGATGCGGGCTCATCCCAGCCAAAACAAGGATTTCGGTTTACAGATCGCTACTTTCGTTTCTGCAACAGATCAACCATCGCAGTCGCCAGCGCATCGCCGAAGCGGACGAAGAATTTGCCGCTGCCCATATAATGATAAGGACGGTCGCTTGCGATTTGGGAAAACTCCACGAGCCGCATGGTCCAGTCCTTTCGGAACATCTCGAACGCGTCCACCGCATAGAACGGGTAGCTCTCGACCGAGACGACGTTGCCTTTGAATTCCGGTGCGGCGGCCGCTTCACGTTGGGCGACAGAAACGGTGTTCTTGTCAACTCCCTCTTTCGTGACTCCGGTTCCCATTACGCCGATGACAAAGGGCATCTTCGGGACTTCGTACTCTTTACGCACGTCTTTCACAAACGCGATCATGTTGTTCTTGTAATTGTCGCGGAATGCCGGAGAAAACTGGTCGTTGAAGCCCTGGAACCAAACAAAACCCGCAATGTCATGGCCCACGTCGGCGTCGTATTCGGGATGATACTTCTTCAGGTCTTTGAGCACGGCGCGGACGGCTTCGTTCATCATCCGATAATTCAAGCCTGCATTCTTCTTGATCTCAACGGCGTTCTTCGCTTTTTCCGATTTGCTCAATTCGTAAGGGCCAGCAGAGGGAGGACGGAAATTATAATGCAGAGATTTGCCGCCCCAGGACGTCTTGATCAGTAAAATCGGCGCGTCGAGCTTTTGCGCGAGCGAGAGGCCGAAACCGAGTTCCGGGCCGAGTTTGTCAGGGCTGCCGCCGTACCCAACGGTCAGCGGACCCGACCGGCGATGGCCGTCGGCAATCGAAGTGATGTAAACGCGTCTGGAGACTGCGAAGGCGGCCTTAATGTTCTTGCTCTTGGCATCGTATGCCGCCTGAAGTTTCTTGATCTCCGCTTTGGCCGACGCAATGGCATCAGCACCGGTGATCTTCTTTGATCGCAAGTCACTGTTCAGTTTGTCGCGTTTGATGCGGGTTTCAAGCTGATCCCTGGCAGCGCCGGGAGCGATCGCGCGTTCCTTGAAGATCAATTTCGCGAGCTGCTTGACGCCAGGTTCCTCAGCCGTCAGCAAAGCGGGTACGGTAATGTAATTCGCGTGGCCGACCATGTTCGACTGGCCCGCAAGAATAAACACCTGAAGTTTTTTCTTCGTTGGTTTTGCCCCTTCGCCGCGCGTCACACCGACGATCAGGAGAACGACAACACACATCGCTATCGACTTCGCCAATTTCATATTTGTTCTCTCCGTGCACTAAAACGACAAACGACTACCCCGAAATCTGTCAGCCAGCATCCACAGATCATCGGGATGGACGACTTTGACAATGACTCGTCAACCACGATCGCTTTGGACTCAACAAGCATCCGGCTATCTTCCACGCTAACCGCACCAGTGGTCCGTTGCGGCGATCATACCCGGAGAGGACACCCTGCACGACCATTCGTTCTGATTGTCGCTAAACTTTGGCGCAAATTCGTGCGGATGGCGGCACTTAGCCTTTGTTCAACACGGTAGGGGAACTGGGGAGAGTGGGAGCCTTGCTCGCCAGCCGCAACCGCGGAGCCGACTTGGAAGACCGTGCCCAGTCGACTGATCGGACGAAACATGTTCCGGTCCATTTTGCTTTGGCATCAGACAAACGGCGCGGGTTCGTTCTATCTGAGCCGCCGCGCCATCTTCGATCTGACAGCATAGACTTTTTTGTTCGACAATTCTCGCTCGTCGTCCCGTCGGTCAGCCCGAAGGTTCGTGCCTTTGGCGACGCTGAAATCAACAGAGGCCACGTTGGTGGCAAGCCGGCGATGCACTTGGAGTGCCTGATGAAACGGCTCTGTCCGCTCAATTTGCCGCTTTGGGCTACTGATGCTTGATGTCTGCCTGAACCGATTCGATCAACACGCCTGCTATGTCGGTGCCTGTCGCGGTCGAACGGATCCGTAGGTATGAGATCCCACCAAACGGGACGTTCTTAATCGTTCTCCGTGCGACAACTTTCCCGTTGAGTACGGCCAGGCTGTGCTTTTTTTCAAGATCCCATTGGACGACCAGCGTGTGCCATCGGTCGGGCGGGAGAGTGATCGCTTTTCCGGGCGTTCCGGCGGATGCGATGGGAAACACGAAAGCGGACTGCTGCTCTCCACGGTTATCGGCTGGGTTGAAGAAGCGGTTGTTGAACTCCAACGAGACACCGCCCGATCCCTTGTTCGCGAGAAGCCGTAAGCTGATCTCGCCGTTGTTGCCGGCCGGAAAATTCCACGTCGCACAATCGGGAGCTTTCTGGTCGGGCTTCCGAACGTGAAGCACTTTGGCAGTCTTCTGCGTGGGATGTGCAACCAGCACTGGTCCCAGCGTTCGGTCGCGCCAGTATCCGCGGGCCGGACCGATCGGCTTCCAGACATGCCATCTGGAAAGGTCATTCTCGAATGACTCGACCTGCTTCGTCTGCGTGAGCCAGTTGGGGTCGAGCCGAATTAGAGTGCGGCGCCCACCCTGGCCGCTGGCGACCAGCAGTTTTCCGTCTCGTGTTGCGACCGCCACTGGATAGGCCGTCCCGCGATCACCGCGTTTGGGAGGCGTCTCGTCGCGGTGGGGATCGCGGTAGATTTCACGGAATCCACGCCACGTTTTGCCTTCGTCGGCAGAAATCGCGGCATGCAACGCGTCGCGGCCACCGTACACGCCAGCCTTATCATGTTTCGGCGGTTGCTCGCAGTTGTTCCAGACGATCACGATCCGACCGTCCGGCAGCCGCACGAGTGCAGCCGGTGACGTCGAGGAATGAAAACGCGATGCTCGCGCGGGGGACCAACTCACCCCGTCTTTCGAGAACGACTCATACAGAAAACCGGTTTGCGTGCGCATCAACATCCACACGCGGCCGTCTTTGAGTTGAAGAATCGTCGGTTCGATGGCCCCGTAATTGTTGCCGTTGTATCCGGCGCGACAGGGCGAGGTGAGCTTCGTCGCCGAGAGTTTCCAGGTCTTGCCGCTGTCGTCGGATGTGACGACCGTTGTGTAGTTCGACCCGGTCTCGGCAGCGACGGTCTCTCCGGGTTTCTTCCACGCAGCAAACGGCACCACGAGGCGACCGTTTTTCAACTGCTGAAAATCCAAAACTGCCCCGCAGTAGCCTTCCCAGATGCGCTGTGGTTTTCCCCAACGTCTGCGACCCTCGAATGTGCGGCAATGCCACAGGTCAATGAACCGTGTGACGGCTGGTTGTCTTCCCGTTCCGCGAGCATGGGTGAGAATCACGTGAACTTCACCCTGGGAATCGACGAGCGACAACCCGCCCCCCATGCTCTTGTGCGGCAGATCGAACTCTGCATTTGGCTTGCTCCATTCGCGGCCGTTTTTTGACGACACGGAAAACAGCTTGCCGAACCGAGAGAAGTAGGCGTGCAGCGAACCGTCGGCGAATTGCACCGGACGGGTCGTTGGCCCCGCGGAGATGATCTCTGGTCGCAGCGTTTCTTCGGCAAGTCCGACTGAGAACGCCGTGAGAACAATCGACAAGGCTGCCGGGACCGTTCTGCTCATTGCTTTTACTTTTTCGGTTTGATGACAGTGTTTTCCATCGCATCCCGTTTGCCCCAGGAAAGCTCACTTCGCCGTATATCCGCCGTCGACCATCAGACATTCTGCGGTGATGAACGACGCGTCGTCTGAGGCGAGGAACAGAATGGCGGCGGCGATTTCCTCAGGCTCGGCAATCCGCTTGATCATGTGCGCGCCGCCAAAATCGGGGTGAACGTCGGCGGCAGCACGATCGAGACCCGCTTCACGCGTCAGTCGCTCGACAATCTGCGTCCAGACCGTTCCCGGGCAGACCGCGTTGACGCGAATGTTGTCATCTGCCAGATCGAGAGCCATGCAGCGGGTCATGTTCGCGACCGCTGCTTTGGTTGCGTTGTAAGTCACATAGTGTGGTTGTGCGACGAAACTGGAAATCGAAGCGAGGTTGATAATCGCACCACCACCCACCTTGCGCATTTCCGGCACGGCGTGTTTGGCGACTAACGCAGTTCCAATCACGTTGACACCGAGAATCTCCCGCCAGTCGTCAACCGTTGCGTCAATGCCCTTCAGCACGAAGACGGCGGCGTTGTTTACCAATATGTCGATGCGACCGTACGCTACCATCACCGCCGCGACCATCGCCGCAACCGACGACTCGTCCGACACGTCGGTGTGCACGAACAGTGATTGTCCACCGGCCTCGATGATGTCTGCCGCTGTTCGGGCTCCCGTTTCCTTGTTCACTTCGGCAACAACTACGGCAGCACCTGCGTTGGCAAACCGCAGACATGTGGCACGGCCAATTCCCACACCACCTCCGGTCACCACGGCGACTCGACCATCGAATTTCTGCATCATCGTCCCTTCAGCCGACGTTTCCATATGGATGCTGTTCTGATCTGACTGGAGGTCAGTTGACTCGATGATAACCTAAGCTGGTGTGCCATTCCACGAATTGGTGCATCATTTTCGGGCGCTGGACGACTGGCAAACTGGTGCTGTTGCCGTGACGATCGTAGTCGCGTCACGCTACCTTCGATGCCCAAGACGCCTGGCCGCCTGAGTCAGTCGGGCTGAATAGCCCGTCCGCCGACGCTCATACAGGGCTTCTGACATCAACTCGAACATCGCTTCTACCGGCAGGCATGAGAACGCGTCGATAGCCTTCGCATTCAGCCGCTCGTTGTTTACGCGAAGCGCGTCGAGGAGCGCTCTCCATATGTGCTTGCCAGCGTGTTCCTCCAGCTGTCCCATGTCCTCGATGAGTTCAATCGCATCGACGATCCGACGGCGATGAGCGGAACCGGCTGCCTCGTTCGCGGCGGCTGTCAGCGTGGGGATGATACTGGGACCGATGGCCCGCAACCCAAGGATTGATGGCATCCCTGACATACGGATTGGTGATTCTACCTCTGGTGCGTGTCTGCACGCTACACGAAGAGTTTGCCGCCACGAGAGTGCTTACCGACTTCGATATCGGCTGTAGGCCTTTTCGGCAAGACAAAGCGGTTGGGATACAATCGTGACCGCCTCGCCCCAGGACGGTCGCAAAGATTGACACAAGTCCCCCGGGAGACTATATTCAGAATCTACTCTATATTTAGCACCAAATGCCCCTGCTCGAGGCGACGGGGGTTCGCATCCCGAATGCAAGGTCGGATCGCATGGCAACAACGGCAGTTCGTCAAACTGAAGCGGCTGTCGATGGAGATGTGCCCGCGCCGACCGTTGCCAAGGCGATGGCCGTGATTGAGGCCGTGGGGCGGAATGCGAGCGGGTTGACTCAGGCGGAAGTAGTTCAACAGACGGGATGTTCTGCGAATTTGGTTTTTCGCGTGCTCAACACTCTGGTCACCTTGGGATATATGAATCGGCAGGATGAGGATCGGCGCTATGTGCTGACCAGTCGATTGATCGAAACCTGTCAGCCTCGATCGATGGACAAGAGTCTTGTGTTGAGTGCTCATGCCGCGATGCTATGGTTGCGGGATCAATCGCGCGAGACTGTGCAGTTGATGGTCCGTGCCAGCAACAAGGGGCTGGTACTGGAGCAGGTTTCGGGACTGGAAGCTGTTCAGGTGATGGGCCGGGTCGGCATGCAGGTCCCACTTTATTCGAGTGCGCCAGGTAAGGCGATTCTGGCAGCGCTGTCGGAGTCGGAATTGGAGGAATGGCTGAGAGCCACTGAGTTGAAGCCGTTTACCGAAAATACGAAAGCCACTCGAACGGCGCTTTTGGACGATCTGGAACGAACTCGTCAGCGAGGTTACGCTGAAGATTGGGAAGAAGGTGTCGAAGGGATTCGTTGCGTCGCCGCACCGATCCTCGATGCCTATCAACGTCCGGTGGGGGCACTCACTGTCATGTCCCCGTCGAAGCGGCTGCCACAAAAACGATTTCGGGAAGTCGGCGAGTCGTGCATCGACGCCGCAGCACGTGCTCGCAGGGAACTTTTGTCATGACACATGAACGACACAAGGCACGCTTAAGCATGCGGAACTTTTTTCTTTCCGTCTTCCTGCTCCTGCCGGCAATCGCAATTTTGGACGATGCAACAGCGGCCGAGCCAGCGTTCGATCGGCAAATCGCCCCGCTTCTGGCACGGCGATGCTTGAGTTGCCACAGTGGGAACGAATCCAAGGGCAAATTGGATCTCTCGACGCGCAAATCTGCGATGAGTGGTGGGGAATCAGGCAAGGTGATTTCGCCGGGCAAGTTGGGTGAGAGTCTGCTGTGGGATCTGATTGACTCCGACACGATGCCACCGATGAAGCCGTTACCTGCCGCTGAGAAGGCTCTACTGAAGAAGTGGATCGCCTCGGGGGCGAAGTGGGGGACAGAGACGATCGACCCGTTCCGTTTTTCCACTGCGGCCCGAGCTGGCTACGATTGGTGGTCACTACAATCATTGGCCAAGGCGGACGCGAAACATTCGATTGACTCATTCATCATCGCCCGACTGAAGACGGCTGGTATTTCACCCTCTGCGGAAGCTTCAAGAAGGACACTGATTCGTCGGTTGTCATTCGACATGATCGGTTTGCCGCCGACGAACACGCAGATCGACAAATTCCTGGCAGACAAATCAGACAATGCCTATGAAAAACTGGTCGATCGCCTGCTGGCATCACCCCATTACGGCGAGCGTTGGGCGCGGCATTGGTTGGACGTGGTCCGTTTTGGTGAAAGCAACGGTTTTGAATACGATCAGCCCCGCGATAACGCTTGGCATTATCGCAACTGGGTCATCAACGCGCTGAACAAGGACATACCGTACGACGAGTTCGTTCGGTTGCAGCTGGCCGGCGATGTGTTGCACCCGAAAGATCCCCAAGCCATCGCGGCTGCCGGGTTTCTCGTGGCCGGCGCGCATAACACGACGTTACCGTCCAGTCAGAAGATGCGCATGACGATGGCGCAGGATGAACTGGAGGACCTCGTCGGCGTCGTTGGCCAGACGTTTCTGGGGCTGACCGTTAACTGCAGCCGTTGCCATGATCATAAGTTCGATCCCATCTCCCAGAAAGAATACTACCAGTTCGCGGCGACGCTCACCGGCGTCACACATGGCGAACGAACCGTGCAACTGACGGCGACACCCGATCAACAACGACGCATCGCGTTGATCACCAAACAACTGATAGACATTCAAAAAGAGATCGAAGGGATCGACCAGCCGATTCGTGTCAAGATTCTTGCCGAACGCAAAATAGGCAAGTCGAACGCCCCCGAACCTCCCAAAGCCTTCGCGACATGGGAATTCGACGGCGACTTGAAGGATCGTCAAGGCGAACTGCATGCCAAGGCGATTGGCGCGGCGAAGTTAACGGATGGCTTTCTGACGCTCGATGGAAAATCCGCATTCGCCGCCACGTCTCCGTTGCCAGTTCCGATTGGCGAAAAAACACTTGAAGCCTGGGTGCAGTTGAACAACCTCGACCAGCGTGGAGGCGGGGTGATCAGTCTGCAGACGATCAACGGAGCCGTTTTCGACGCAATCGTTTTCGGCGAACGCGAACCCCGCAAGTGGATGGCTGGCAGCAATGGTTTCAAACGCACTCAATCATTCGGCGGCCCTGTGGATCAAGAGGCGGCATCTCGACCCGTCCACATGGCGATCGTCTACCAAAAGGACGGCACGATCACCGCCTACCGCGACGGCAAGCCTTACGGCAAACCGTATCGCCCCGGACCATTGCAAACCTACGCCGCCGGCAAAGCCCAACTTATCTTCGGGCTGCGTCACGGTTCGGCCGGGGCGAACAAGATGCTCGACGGCAAGATTCAGCGCGCGCAGTTTTACAACCGGGCTCTGTCGGCAGACGAAGTGGCCGCCTCGGCAGGAGTGGCCGACAACAACTATGTCCCTGAGTCGCAAATTCTGGCGAGGTTGTCGGCTGCACGTCGTAAGAACCGCGACCGATTGAATGCCGAGAACAAGCGCCTCGAAACTGAGAGAGGATCGTTCTCCACCTCGGGCCAGAAAATGTACACCTGCGTGCCACGCAATCCGGGTATCTCGAAGTTACTCCGCCGTGGTAACGTGGCCGATCCTGGAGAAGCAGTATCTCCATCGGGACTGTCTGCCGTGAATGGTCTCGGCGCTGACTTCAAATTGGCTCCCAACGCGCCAGACGCCCATCGGCGCACAAAACTGGCCGAGTGGGTCACACATCGGGACAATCCGTTGTTTTCTCGGGTGATCGTCAATCGACTGTGGCATTACCACTTCGGCCGAGGATTGGTCACGACACCCAGCGACTTCGGTTACAACAGTGGTCGACCGAGTCATCCAAAACTGTTGGATTGGCTTGCCGGGATGCTTCAACGCCACGATTATCGCCTCAAGCCCATTCATCGACTGATCGTCACCTCGGCCGCTTACCGGCAATCTTCAATGTCGAACGCTGCCGCGGTAAAAGTCGATGCCGACAATCAACTGCTGTGGCGGAAGTCTCCGAAACGACTGGAAGCCGAAGCGATCCGTGATGCGGTGTTGTTGGTTGCCGGACAACTCGACTCTCAAGTTGGTGGGAAGGGGTATCGCGACGTGCGACATTTCGCATTCAAGGGGAGCAATTTTTACGAACCGCTTGCCGAAACCGGTTCGGAGAAACGACGTCGCACAATTTACCGCTTTTCCCCACGCGGTGGCCGCAACCCATTCCTCGATACATTCGACTGCCCCGACCCGTCCGCCACGGCACCGCGCCGCGCCAGCACAACAACACCGTTGCAGGCGCTCGCTTTGATGAACAACGCACTCATCTTCCAGATGTCTGACCTGTTCGCCGAGCGGATTTCAGACGAGGCAGGCAAAGATGTCGGGAAGCAAACGACATTGATGTTTCGGCTGGCATACGGTCGGGTCGCCGATGCTGACGAGGTTCGGCTGGCCAGCCGCTTTGCCAATGAACATGGGCTGCCCGCGTTGTGTCGCGTCATCCTCAACAGCAACGAATTCGTCTTCATCAAATAGATTGGTGAGATCATAATGATGGATGAAAATCGTCCCCACATGAACAATCCAGGCACGACACGGCGGGAGTTTCTCGACTTGTCGACCGCCTCGCTAACCGCCACGGCGTTGGTTTCTCTGTTGCTGCGAGATCGGCCGGCCCGCGCGGCAAAAGTTCCCAGCAGCGCCAACGATGCTCCACCGCATCACACCCCGAAAGCGCGGCGCGTGATTCACATCTGCCTGTGCGGGGGGTTGAGTCATCTCGATTCGTTCGATTACAAACCCGAACTCGCCAAGTTCCACGGCAAGACGTTTCAATCCAAGGAGCGGCCCGAAACGTTCTTCAATCGCATCGGCCTGATCCGCAAAAACGATTGGGCCTTTAAGCAACGTGGCAAAAGTGGCCTGTGGGTCTCGGAGTTGTTCCCGCATCTGGCAAAAGTCGCCGATGAACTGACGGTGATTCGTTCGATGGTGGCCGAGTCGGCCAATCACACGCCCGCCACGTTCGAGGAGAACACGGGCTTTCGCCTCAATGGGTTTCCCGTCATGGGATCGTGGGCATCGTATGGGCTGGGATGCGAGACCGACGAAGTTCCGTCGTATGTCGTGCTGCCCGACGCGCGGGGGTTCCCTGCCGGCGGCACTATTAACTGGTCCAACGGTTTCTTGCCGGCTCAACATCAGGGTGTTGCGTTTCAATCAAAAGGTCCGCCCATTCGCGACCTTTTCCCTGCGAGGAAAGTTCCCAGCCGACGCGAACAGGCAAGTCGCGACCTGTTGTCCGCCCTCAACGGCAAGCATCTCTCCAAGTCCGGCGGGGACGATGCCCTCGCCGCGAGGATGCAATCCTATGAATTAGCGGCCAAAATGCAATTAGCCATTCCCCAAGTGACCGATCTCTCGAAAGAGACCGCCGCAACACGTTCGATGTATGGACTGGACAACAAAGAAACGGCCGACTTCGGGAACCGCTGCTTGCTCAGCCGTCGACTTTTGGAAAAGGGTGTCCGCTTCGTGCAGTTGTTCTCCGGCGGGTCGTTCGGCTCACCACGGATCAACTGGGATGGTCACGAAGACGTCAAGAAAAATCACACCCGTGAAGCGGGCCGGGTGGATCAACCGATCGCCGCGTTGCTAGCCGATTTGCGCCAACGCGGCATGCTCGAGGACACGCTGGTGCTGTTCACATCTGAGTTCGGCCGCACTCCCTTTGCCCAGTCGGCCGCCAACGTTGTTGGCACGGGACGTGACCACAACATGTACGGTTTCTCAATTTGGATGGCGGGAGCAGGCCTTAAGGGGGGCTTGGCCTACGGCAGTACCGACGAAATCGGCTGGAAGACGGCCGAAAAGCCCGTCCATTGGCACGACTACCACGCCACCGTGCTACATCTGCTCGGCGTCGACCACGAACGCCTCACCTACTACCACAACGGCATCCAACGCCGCCTGACCAACGTGCACGGAGAGGTGATTCGGGGGGTATTGAGTTAGCCAGAAAACGGTGGGACAAACATTTCTGTCGCTTCGTCGCATGTGGTCTTCTATCCCAGCGATAGTCCAGGTGAGGTGATGGTCACGGCCAGCAACGCAGTCCAGGCACTGTAGAGCATCCAAGGTGTGACAACTGCCGGGTTATCGATGAACTGCTTGATTGATCCAAGACGACGCCGAAGCGTCAGGCTGGGTGAGACAGTCACGAATCCCAAGATCCACATTGTCTGAACAACGATCTAACGTCTGCTTTTTGGGCCATAGCTTTTCTCCAAGTGTCCCGTTAACTCAATCCTTTCCTGGCAATCCCAACAAACGACCGTTGATCGGGATAGGGGGGCGCCTCGCGGCGCCACCCCTCCCACACCACCGGGCATACGGATCACGTACCACGGCGGTTCGATCGGGTTATGCTTCGGAAGGAACAGCGA
>CAUZOL010000008.1:0-49882 GCA_963581435.1 Planctomycetota bacterium | reverse complement strand
AGCATGTTGAAGAACGAGTCCACACTGAAGGTAGGCATCAAGAACAAACGACTCACCGCCGGATGGGACGAGACTTATCTCAATAAAGTCCTATGCGCACCATGACTTTTGGTGCAATCGCCCTGAGCCCTCAGGCGATGCGTGACCGACGATCTATTTGCCTTCTCGCGGTCGCAGCAAATGTGTTGATTGCGCAACCGCGTTGCGGATTGGTGAGATGAGTGCAATTGTTGAGATGGCGAAATGAGCGATTTAAGAACTGCGGATGAGGGTCTGTTTGTTTTTTTGTATTCGGCAGCCTCGTCTACATCTTGGGAGAGCGCATTTTCAAACAACCGTTTTGTTTTGAATTGGAGGCGCGACATGGACTGCCCTCACCCCAGCCACGCTCAGCCACCCAAACCCTGGCCTCCACGGCGGGCTGGTATTTTTTGTTGTGAGGCGGCACACTGGCGGGTGACGATTTGCAACGAATAACGATGCGGGCCGCACGGGGCCGCGGTTTGCTACTTCATTGAGGGACGACAACTGTGGACAAGGTACGAGAGAAACTGGCGCGTGATGAAATTGTGATGGCGGCCGGCGTGGGACGCGTGATGCATCACAATTTGCTGCAGATCATTGGCATTCAAGGCGGGTTCGATTGCCTGTGGTTCGATCACGAGCATGTCGGCATGAGCATGCAGGATCTGGAAGTTGGCACGCTGGCTGTTCGCAGTCAGGGGCTGGAATGTTTTGTCCGCATCGCGCCGACCGATTACGCAATCGTCACCCGCTCGATGGAAGCCGGCGGTGGCGGTGTGATGGCGGCCCAAATTCATACGGCCGAACAGGCCGAAGAGTTCGTGCGGTGGGCGAAGTTTGCCCCCCGTGGCTATCGCGGTTTGAACACGGGCGGCTGGGACGGACAATTCGCATCGATTGGGCCGAAGGAATTCTGCCCGCAGGCCAACGAGAAGTCCTTCGTGGCGATTCAGATCGAAACGCTGACTTCGCTGGAGCAATGCGACGAGATTGCCGCCATCGACGGCGTCGATCTGCTGTTCGTCGGCCCGTCGGATCTCAGTCAGAGTTTGGGTGTGACGGGTGATTTCTTCAATCCGAAATGCATCGAGGCACTCGACCGCGTCGGCGCGGCGTGCAAGAACCACGGCAAGCACTGGGGCGCGGTTTGCGTGAGTCCAGAACACGCCGCAGCGATGGTCGAGAGAGGTTGCCGGATGTTGTCGCCGACCGCAGACGTCAAGATGATCAGCGCGGGCATTGATGCGGTGAAGAATCAGTACTCGACGTACTTCGGTTGAGGTGACGCGAGACCATTGAAGTTGGAGAAACCCGGTTTTTTGAAAAAACCGGGTTTCTGAACCGTGCGATTTCGGCAGTTGGCGCGGTTTCCACAGTTGGCCCGCCGTGTCATCACGGGGGGCTAATTATTTCTTGCCCGGTGTTTTTCGATGTCGGCAGCGGGTACGACGCAGCGGAATCCGGTGTGGAAGGCACCGCTCATGGAGTCGCCTTTCATCCGCGAGTGGACGCTGTAGCCAATGCAGTACGTATCGCTGCACATGAACGAACCGCCGCGCTGCACGTGCTTGGGAATCTTCGGTTCCTGCGGATCGAAACTGTCGCTCGGTCCCTGTGGGTTTCTGCGATCGCCCTGGACGTAGTAGTCGGGTCGGTACCAGTCGTGGCACCACTCCCACACGTTGCCGGTCATGTCGAACAGACCATACGCATTCGCCGGGAATGACTTAACCGGTGCCGTCCCCTTAAAGCCATCTTCACCGCGGTCTTCGTAGGGGAAAACGCCGTGGTAAATATTGTGCGACCATTTGTCGTCCGGCTTGAATTCATCCCCCCACGGATAGTTCTTGCCCGCCAGTCCGCCGCGAGCCGCACGTTCCCACTCGGCTTCGGTGGGTAGTCGCTTGCCCGCCCATTCGCAGTAGGCAACGGCGTCGTCCCACGAGATGTGTACGACCGGGTGCTGCATCCGGTCGGCTATTGACGACTTCGGCCCCGAGGGATGCCGCCAGTTCGCTCCTGTTTCATACTTCCAGATCTGGTAGGGCCAGTTCGGATTATCTCTGGTCAATGTCTTCCGATTGAATTCAGGGTTGAAGCAGATTGAGCCGGCCACCAGGTTCTCGTCGGGAATCTTGCTCACGTCATCAACCTGTCCGATGAAGTCTTCGCGTTTGGGAGCCTTCTCTGCGACGGTGACGTAGCCGGTGGCAGCGGTGAATTCCATATATTGCGCGTTGGTCACCTCGGTCTCGTCCATCCAGAACCCGTCGAGGACGACTTCGTGTTCGACCAGGGAATCGCGGTGCTCGGGAACGTCGGCCACATGCTCCGGATGCTTGTCCGGCGCGCCGTCGGCATCGCCCATCACAAACGTTCCGCCCGGAATCCAGGCCATTCCTTTCGGGGTGGCGGCCGGTTCCTCGACGATCGGCGGACTTTCCGGATTTAGCAATTTCGGCTGCTTGGCAATCGGAGTCGGTCCCGCCGGTCCGAATGCGGCGTACATCAGCAACCCGAAGGCCGCCCCCAAGGCGAAAAGCGAAATCAGCAGGCGGGTTTTCATCGAAATTCGCGCCAAATAGAGCTGGGTCACGGGGGGGGGAATTCGAGCAGTCGGCTCGCCTTCGCGTCGTCGAACTGCTCTGCGGTAATTATAGCAGCCGACTCAATGGCCGTCTCGTGCAGCCCTGTTCTTGCCGAAGACTGCGCGACGTATACACGAGCATTCGCAGCACAACGTCAGCAGGCACTCTCAGGGCCGTCCGGTTTTCCCAGCGACAACCATTCGTCATAGTCTTCGAGAAAAAACCCGCTGCCGCTCATGGCATCGATCGACGTCTTGTCGGCAATCCACCGTTCAAATCGGTCGCCCTCTTCCGCCGAGTGATTCAACCGAATTTGTTTCAGCGTGATATAGATTCGCCCCCGATCGACTGCAAGTTCGTTCAAAGTCACGGTTCGTTTTGCCAGCAAGTCTTCTTCAGACTCGGCCTGTGTTTCCCACGGGTTGACCGATTCGGACTCAGGATCTCGAAGGATGAATTTGTGTTTGCACATGGGACACCGGGCCGGACGCCCGAGAATCTCACGATTCGTAACAATCAGCGCAAAGCTGCATTGGGGACATAAGATATTCATGGTCTGCATGAGTCGCCCTTGTATTCTCCAATCATTTCTCTACAGCCAAATCTTTCTGCGCGATCGAGACAGTATTCAGAATGTCCGTGCGACAACTCAATAGCAAGCAGTTTTTCTAGAAATCACTTCGATCATCTTTGGAAAGAACTGCGGAACCTGATTCGACCCGACCGAGTCCCAAATGAGATCAATTGCGGCAGGCCGGACATTATCGCCCGTTGTGTGCGCCAGCTTCAAGTGGTAGGCACGTGAGAAGTGTCATGAGGCTCCGTCAAAACCCGGTTGTGGGCGAACTCTGCGATTGAATACTAAGGGTGTTGTGAGCCAACAGAGGGTTTTGACAGAACTTCATGTTGAATCAACTCGATCGCTTGCGTTGCGGCTTCTCGCACCCGGTCGTCTTGATCTTTCAATGCCTTCTCGAGTGCTGGCATTGCGGTTTGCGATGCGCTGCCGATCTTGCCCAGACCTTCGGCCGCCAGACGGCGAATTCCAGGACGGCTGTCTGCCAGTAGTCGCGTCAGCGTGGGAACGGCCCATGCTGCCTGCGGTCCACCCTTCGTCACACCGACGATCACGCCGCCATCGCCGGCCAACATGGCGCGACTGAGAACCGCGACCGCTTCGGTGTGTCCCGCTTCGATCTTCAACAAAGCGTAGGCGGCCGCCAACCGCACCGACATCTCTGAATCTGTTAGCGCCGTTGCCAACGCTTCAGTGTCAGTTGTGCCGATCTCTCCCAGCGCGTAGCAGGAGAGTCTGCGCACTTCGCGATCAGGATCGGTGATTGAAATTCCGAGGGCCGAATACACTTCTGGTGTGGATGGTTTCAGCGTTCCCAGTTCCCGGGCCGCCTCCCGCCGAACTTCCAGGTCTTCGCTTTGCAATTCGATCAACAGCCGCTCGGCGTCGCCACCACCGCAACCGGAACATGCCAGGCAAACGGCAAACAACAAGCACAACCCGAATCGGTAAATCATCAGAAGCTGCCTCCGCCGATTACCTCGCCGCCGTTGCGGGTGGTCAGAGCGATATACACCGACGCCGCAATGTGCTGCGAAATAAACCGCACCGAACCATCGCCCAGCAGATGTAACGCCCCACTGGTGTGCATGCTCGACGGGCCGTATTCGGCATGCGGGATGTCGTAGTCGAAATACGGATGATAATTGAGCGCAATTCCCGTACTCGCATACGTTGGGCCGTTGTCGGCATCGTAACGCCTCGCGACCACCGCGGCAGTCCCACCGTCGATCCAAACCGACATTCCCTGCTCGCGCGTTTCGACGACGAGAATTGTATTGGAAAGCCCATCGGTCACGTCGGCGGGCCGCGTGTTCGACAGCGGATAGATCGTCCCATCTGGAGCGAACAGTCCCGAGTTCTGCCCGTAAATGTGTCCGATGTCGCTTGCTCCCATCGCCACATAATTCGTCGTCGCGTATTTCGGTGAAAATCGCGTGTAACTGGGAGCATCGCTGAATTGCGGACCGGAATAAGAGGGGCAACGGTACGCCGAAATAATCTGCGAAGCAGCGGGCCGATTCACCGCATGCATTGATGAGAGATTGAAATCGATCTGATTGTGTACGGTCGACTGCTCGATATAGGGCAGGATCATGCTCTGCCAGCTGTGGATGTGCCGCGCTGACGGATTCGTAATCCACCCACCCTGTTCGACATCGCTGGTGCTGCCTGGTGGGAACCGCTGATGCGAACTGACGTAGTTGTGCAGCGCCAGACCGATTTGCTTCAGATTATTACGGCACTGCGAAGTCCGCGCCGCTGCCCGCGCCTGCTGTACCGCTGGCAACAACAGCGCTACAAGAACCGCAATGATGGCAATCACCACCAACAACTCGATCAACGTAAACCCACGCCGACCTGCTACCGTCATAACCCCTCCTGCGGCCCGCATGACGAACTCCGTGCGACATGCCCGTGATTCCCATTCTACCCGCAAGCGGGAAAAAGGCCATAACCTCTTTCCCGGAAACCCTCAGCCTACAAGACGAGAAGAGGCGAAGGTCGTGCGCCCGACTGATCCGAACGCCGTTCATGCGGTCGGGGGAGAGTATTCGGCGGCCGTTTATTCTGACGCGTTGATCGATTCGACCAACTGAGCCATTTCCTCGGCATCGGGAATCGGCAGTGAGAAGAGTTTGCACGACTCAGCCGCTTTGGCAACGGACTCAGCCAGGCAGATCTTGCTTTGGGCACCCAATTCGTCGTCGTATTTGTCGAGCAGTTGATTGAGCGCCTGTCGACGAATCGGATGGGCCAGATCGGCCATATCGGCTAGCGCTTCGCCGATCCGCATGGAGTGCATCAGGCCGAGTTCCAACTTCGAGCGTTCGGAGTTACTGTTGTAATCGTGGTGATCGAGAATCGGGCCGATTAATGACTGCGGAAACTTCCATTTCTGCAGCAGAGCGGCGGAAACGGCAGGATGCGACAGTTTGAGTTCCTTCTCTTCCAGTTGATGCATTCGGAGTTGGCCAATCTCGTGAACTCGCTGGATGAGGGCCGAGTATTTGTCCCCGTAGCTGTTGGCAAACACCAGCATTCCAATATCCTGCATCAGCCCGAGAATGAACGCGGAATCGGGCGAGACGTCCTCCATTTTTTCGGCGAAAATCGAAGCCGTACTCGCCATCAGAACGCTTCGCTTGTAATACCATTTGCGTAAATCGGCAGACTAGTTTTTCAACAGCTGTGATTGAGCAGCGATCGTTGCCGAGGACACAATGAGCGAGATGACGCGTTTCGGCCCCAACAGCGTGACCGCGTCCAACACCTTGGTCACTTTGCGACGCAGCCCCATGCTTGAGCTGTTCGTCAATTTCAGGAGTTCGCTGATCGCCTTGGGATCGAATGAAATATCGTTCGCTAACTCCTTGGCCGGAATATCCTCGATCTTCATCGACATGTAACCGGTCAACTTCAAGACCAGTTGAGGCAGCGGCGGAATTCCTGCGAAGTCCTGCACCAGCTTGCGTGCTCTCGCCGGCACCACCTCGCTCCGTGCGGTCATGTCGGACGATAACCCGTCGATGGATTTTACAACGTCATCCAGATCGGCTTGAGGGTCGAGGATCGTTGTGATCCCGAGTTCTTTTGCCTGCTTCTGAATTCTCTCGGTCGATTCAGCCAGCAACAATGCATTCGGTCGGATCAAATCGTCGGCAAGTCGTTTGAGAATCTCCAGTCCGGAAAGAAAGCCACCCAAGTCGTTCTCGATGATGACCAGGTCGATTCGCTGCTGGTTCAACTGCTGCAGGAGATCTTCAGAGCCGGTCGCTGCGACTGCCAGCACGTCGATCGCCGCCAACTTTTTTGCCAACTCGTCGCGGCGATCTTGATCCTGGATCAAAATGGTCACAATGCGTTGAGCTTGTCCAGGGTCGGCAATCAAACCGGACCCAGCCGGAGACTGTTCCTGCGCGCTCGGTTCAGCCGCAGAACTCGCGTCAAAATCTGTCGCGGTTACGGCCACCGGTTGGTTGACCAAGCCTTTGATTGTTGTTGCCAAAGCCACATAGTCAACCGGCTTGATACAGACATCGGCCGCACCGCGCGACATCAACGCCTGCACAATATGGGGCTGAACGGCGTCGGTCACGATAATCGTTGGGGGACAATCGCCCGACTGAAGAAGTTCGAGACAAAAGGATTTTCCGTTGCCATCGGGGATCTGCAGGTCGCTCACCACCACGTCGAACGGATCGGCGGCCAACATTTCCATGGCCCGTCGACCATCGCCCACGAGTTCACACGCAAACCCCTCGCGTTGCAGCACGTCGGTCGCTTGCTCCTGCGCAAGTTCTGCGCGATCGACGACGAGGACGCGATGTGGGTTGCTTGACATCTTTTGTATCGACTTTAACGGCTGAGACTGTCATGCCGGCGCACGCGCGCAACACACATGCCCTGATGTAGGCATCGGCAATTTCGGCAGCAACCTCAACCTGCGAAACCGTTCTTGCCTATGTCTGTCACGGCAAATGGGCAAGGGGATGCCGTTGTTCCGATTGTGCACTCTACGAGTACCGCAAAGCCCTCCCGACCGGTGCAGACCATTGGAGGTATTGGCCCCACCGACTGTGGGTTGGGGGAGAGAACGCAACTCTCCAGTCCGATATTTACCCCACCTCAAACGAATTGACCACCTTCCGAGTCAATGCACCGCCATGCTGTTTTCCGGTTCAAGGCTTTAACTTCTCATGGGCGGCCGTCACGTCCCAGGTCAGCGCGGTTCCGCGATCCATTCCGGTGACCAGGGTCTTTCCGTCAGGAGAGAATGCGAGCGACGCCGCGCGGCCGTCATCCAGTTGGAACTTCATCAACTCCCGACCGGTTGCCGTTTCCCAGAGTATTATTGAACCGCCAAACGGCCGATCCGAATCAAAAAGCGGCTGCAAACACGATGCGACGATTCGACCGTTCGGTGAGATAGCCATTGAACCTGGAACACTTCCGGGAATTTCGACGACAAGGCGTTGCTTTCCGGTGGCCAAGTCCCATTGGTGGATCGTGCCGCGGTATTTGCCGTTCCCCATTCGATCCTGGTTGCCGGTTAACAGAAACTCGCCGTCCGGGGACAATGCCGAAGACCAATTCGAGATGATGGCGAATGACTTTTCTTGCTTGCCGTCAGCGACGTTCCAACGCCGTGCTGTCTGGTCTTCGCTTACGGAGACGAGATGCTTTCCGTCACGGGGAAATGCCATCTGCATCACTTGCGAGCTGTGTCCCCGAAGCTGAGCCAGCTTCTTTCCTGTCGCCACATTCAGAATATGAATTATACAGGCGGAGCTGTCGTCGGGATCATCGACTCCAAGACCTGTCGCTGCAGCCAGGAGCTTCCCGTCGGCCGACAACGCGGCGGCCATGAGGCGGTCGGGCAGGTAGAATTCGCGGAGCTTTCTGCCAGTCTCCACGTTGAACATGCTGACCGCACCATAGAATTTGGACGGATTGGTGGCCTGGGCTTCACAGCCTGCGATCAAGGTCTTGCCATCAGGCGTGAAGAGAACCGAGCGGACCCAGAATTTTTGGGGGAGTAGAAGATCAACTTGTTCTCCATTCGATGGATTCCATAGCCGTACTGTGGCGTCAGCGCTGCCTGTGGCGATTGTCTTTCCATCAGGAGAATATCGGACAGACAACACCACATTGGTATGCGACTCAGGTTCGTAAAGCAACGGTTTCCCCGTGGCGACGTCGAACAGGCGAACTGCGCTGTCACTCGCCCGGACGGCCAGAGTTTTTCCGTCCGGAGATATGGCCAGGCCGTGTGTCCTGGGCCGCACGAATGTCTGATGTTCAGCAATCGTGCGGACCAGTTTGCCGGACTTTGCGTCCCAGATACGAATACCGTCATTGTGCCCAGAAGCGAGAATGGTTCCATCACTCGAAATAGCCAGCGAACAGAGTCCAAGCTGAGAATCCTCTGATTGCAGCTCTTGCAGCTGCTTTCCTGTATTCGCGTCCCAATACCGGATCTGTCCCACCGCGCGAAGGAGACCCGGTTCGACGCGCTCGTAATGACACCCACTGGAGATTAAAGTCTTTGCATCGGGAGTGAAGGTGATTGAAACCACTAAGCGACGGTGTGCATTTTCAATGACGAGCGGCTTGCCGTCTGTTTCCAGGTTCCAAAGGCGAATCGTCTTTCCCGAACCCGCCGCCAGGGTCTTGCCGTCGGAAGAGAAGGCAACTGCATGATTGTCACGGATCTGATCGTTTGGTTGTCGAAAACTGCGCAGCTCGACCCCGGTCGTGACGTCCCACAGGAGAATCGAGCCGTCGCCGCCGGCCGTCGCAAACGTCTTGCCGTCAGGAGCGAACGCGACACCGTAGGTGCGGCCCGTATGCTTTTGGGTCTTGAACAACTCTTTTTCCGACTTCACATCCCAAAGTCGAACCAGTCCCTTATTGCCGACGGATGCCATTTTTTGGCCGTCGGGCGAGAACGCAACTGCGAACGTTATGTTACGCTCGGTTCCCGTGAAGTGGCGAATTTGTTTGCCGGTCTTCCGATCCCATAACCGAATCGAGTCGCCCCAGCCGGTCGAGGCGAATGCCGTGCCGTCCGGCGTGAAAGCCACTCCCATCACCCCTTGCCGCTGCCGCAAACGCACGGTTCCCAGACGGACCAATGCACCGTCGGGAATGGGATCGCCGAATCGATCGGTGTTGTCGGCATCCTTGTCGGCTTTGTTCGGAGCAGCCGTTGCGCGAGACGCGGTTGTAGTTTCCGTCGCCGCTGACTGAGAGCGTGTTGCCTGAGGGGCGGGTTCGCCTGCCGCGAGTTTGTTTTGGTCCGCTTGCACAGATTGCGTGCCTCGTTCAACCGATAGTAACGTGGCGGCAACGGCCAGCATGGTCAGCAGGAGTGCCCCGGCCCAACCGGGGAAAGGACGCGTCGGCCGGGGCGATGAGAGCCCCATCAGCCGACGGATGCGGAACAACAAATCACCATCGCTGGCGGCGGCCGAAAATTGAGCGTGTTTCCTGCCGTACTCCGCGAGGCTGGCCAATGCTTGCGCGTAGACCAGGCGGTCGCGAACCACGGCAACAACCAGATCATCGCAGCAGTTTTCCCGCCCGTCGTGGATGTGCTTCGACAGCCACCAGACGGCGGGGTGGTAAAACAGCAGCGTCTCAATCACGCGCTGCAACGCGTTGACGATATCGTCGTGCCGACGGATGTGTGCCAATTCGTGTGCAAGCAATGACTCGATTTGTTCCCTCGGCAAGCCGGTCAACACGCTGGCTGGAAACAGAACCACCGGACGCCAACAACCGACGACACATGGAACCGACACCATCGCCGATTCCCAAAGCGTAAACGCCCGGCCGATTCTCATTTGTGATCCCAGACGAGCGGCTGCCTCGTGAAGCCAGCGATTCACGGGCCGCGTCTTAAACCGTTTCAGTCTGCCCACGTAGACCCAACCCCCGGTCAGCCGTATCGAGAGAAAAACGACACCGACCGACCAAACGACAGCAAACCACGGCAGGATCGTGCGAAGACGATCGGACCAACTAATCGACGGGAGTTGAATGGAAGCGTCTGGCGGTAACTGATCGGTCGGTCCAATTTCAACCGAAGACTGATTGACACCACCGCTCGACACATCACCAAGCGGCCGAGAGTCGATCCTCTCGTCGAACGAAATCAGCGCATCTCCATTCACGGCAGAGTCGATCTCGGATCCAGCAGACGGCTGCAACTCGAAGCTGTCGGCAGCAGGCATTGAGGCCGATTCGGCACGATCAATCGCCGCCGGCACATCGAGAACGCAGAACGTGACGAGCGGCAACACGGCCATCGCCATAAGAGCAACAACCGAGGCACAGTACCGTGAGTTGGCGCTGCGCCGACGCAGCAGGAACAGGGCAAACCCCGTAAGAGTTGCGACGGCAACTCCCTGCCACACAAAGTGCATCAGCGTCAATCCAAGGCGATGGATCGACGGGTGTTCGATCAGGCTCTCGAAGAAGTTCGCCATGACTGTGTCCTTGATTCTCGCACGACCGAAATGTTTCACACGGCCGGAATGGGGAACGTGTCACTTCAGGAAATGATTGGTCAATCGGGCAAATTGCTACTCAGTTCATCGAGGAGTTTTCGAATCTCTGCCAACTCGTCGGCCGACACCTTCTTGGCGGAGAGGGCCTGCATCACTAGTTTTTCAGCCGAGCCGCCAAACGCCTTGGACATCAAGTCGCTGACCAGCTGCCGCTGGGTCTGTTCCTCACTGAGACGCGGCCGATACACGTGCGAGCGTTGCGATTCATCGCGCACAACGAGCCCTTTGCCCGTCATTATCTGTAGCAGTTTGAGGATGGTCGTGTATCCCATTTTTCGAGTGCGGCACAGGACATCCTGAACCTGCCGAACCGTACTCGGTCCGCTCTGCCAAAGCGCTCGCAGGATTTCCAATTCTCCTGCAGACGGTTTCGGGGCCTTGCTTTTCGGCATGGGCATCGCTCCCTCTTGGTTGCTTTCTCACTTGCATTCGACCGCTGACACAGATCATATACGAAGACGTTCGTAATAGTCAACGAAGATCTTCGTAGTATCGAGAACAATTTCGTGGTTCAATGGTATCGAGCGGCGCGCAGACCCCACGGAACTAAGAAAGTCTCAAGCCAGCGCTCGGCGAAACAGGCTTTGGCGCGGTTGATAATCCCCATCATCATGGGAGCCAACACCAGCCCAAGCATGAAAAGACAAACGCATTGCACCATCGAAGGTGATCGGCCACTGAGGACCGTGATGGAGACAATATCCCAAAGTAAACCGCTTGTGAGGGTGGCTGGGGCGAAGCGGAGCCTTGTGAGCGTAGCCCCTAGTGCGCTCGCTCGCTGGGGGACACCCATTGGTCGATTCCAGCCATCCCGTCACCGTCGTCGTCGATCTCTTCGTTCGTTTCGCCAAGCGGCGAGTCAAACGGAACCTGCTCGGAATCATCCGCCGCACCGCGACCACCACCGGTAAAGGGTGTCGTCAGCAGTAATGCAACGAGGAAGAATGAAACCAATCGGCGGGACATGGAAATCGGCGTAGCCCCACGTCACGCCAACGTCAAGAATTGCAAATCGCCTCGCATTGCGTGCGTTCACTCAGCACACTCGATGGACAATTCCGACAACAGCCGCTGCCCCTTAACACAGCAAGCACGAAAAAAAGTGCTGTCACCTTAAAGGTCACAACACCTGATCAAGAGCCGCCGGCGAGACTCGAACTCGCGACCTGCGCATTACGAATGCGCCGCTCTACCAACTGAGCTACAGCGGCTAAAACCTTAACTCGTTTACGATTACGTCAACCATCTGTACTCGGATTGATACCGATTGACAACAATCACAGCGATCCGGCCGAAATCGACCGCCGCCGCTCATCGCGAAGGCAGTCCGTCAACACCTTGAACCCGTGTGAGGGCGAATAAGGCGACGACGTGTCGAATCGTATCAAATCCCGTCGCAGTGACAAGTCCCAAAGCCGGTCGAAGCCGTAACGGGCGTTCCGGCGGACGGACTACCCGATCGGTTTGGTGGCGGCAGCAAATCGAAGATCGGCCTGAAACGACACAAGCTAACAGGACATGCCGTTAAGTCCATGCAAGTGATGTACCGCGAGCGATTCGCCAATTGCCAGCCGCCGAACTTGACGGCAACTGCTGGAAGCGCCGAACAACTTGCCGAGCGAAATCGACTTCCAATCGCTGCAGAGGCATGAAGCCAGTCCCGTACTTTCTTCGACGGGCGGCTAAACAGTATGACGTCGATTTGCTACAGTCGTACACGATTGGCAACCGTTAAACAAAAAGAATTTCACCACTCGGTACTTTGACAATTTCACCGTATCAAGGTTCACGGTCATGAAGAAGATCACGCGATTGCTCGTCGCTAATCGCAGCGAAATTGCGATTCGCGTGTTCCGCAGCACCCACGAACTGGGGATTCGCACGGTCGGGCTTTACACGCACGAAGACCGCTACGCACTGCATCGATTTAAGGCCGACGAAGCGTATCAAATCGGAAGGCCCGGTGAACCGATTCGCTCGTATCTGGACATCGATGCGATCATTTCGATGGCCAGGTTGCACGACATCGACGCGATCCATCCGGGTTATGGATTCCTCTCCGAGAATGCGGAATTTGCCCAAGCCTGTGTGGACGCCGACATCATTTTCGTCGGCCCGCGTGTGGAAACGTTAGAGCAGTTGGGCGATAAACTCAGTGCCCGCAAGATCGCAAAACAGGCCGGCGTGCCGGTATTGGGTGGCAGCAGCCGACCGATTCGCAACGCAGCCGCAGGCCTGAAGACAGCGGAAAAGCTGGGGTTTCCTATCATCATTAAGGCCGCGCACGGGGGCGGCGGACGCGGCATGCGAGTGGTGACCGACGCCAAAGGATTTGCCGATGGCTTCGAGCAAGCTCAAAACGAATCGCAAACCGCCTTCGGTAGCTCCGATGTCTTCGTCGAAAAATTCATCGCCCGGGCGCGGCATATTGAAGTCCAATTGCTGGGCGACAAACATGGCAATCTCGTGCATCTGTACGAACGGGATTGCTCGGTTCAGCGGCGGCATCAGAAGGTCGTCGAAATTGCGCCGGCCCCCAATCTCGACCCGAATGTCCGTAACGCATTATGCGAAGCGGCGTTACTCATTGGCCGAACAGTCAATTACGAAAATGCCGGGACGGTCGAATTTCTGCTCGATGCGGACACCAACGAGTTTTTCTTCATCGAAGTGAACCCGCGAATCCAGGTCGAACATACGGTCACCGAAGAGGTGACGGGGATCGACATCGTCAAGTCGCAAATCCTCATCGCGCAAGGCGTAGAACTGTCGGGTCCGGAATTGCGGCTGACGTCGCAGGACGACATTCGCACGAATGGATTTGCAGTGCAATGCCGCGTGACAACCGAGGACCCCACGAACAACTTCGTTCCAGACTATGGACGCCTCTCTCACTATCGCTCGGCCAGCGGCATGGGAATCCGCCTCGATGCCGGTACGGCGTTCTCGGGCGCGGTTGTGTTTCCCTACTACGACTCGCTGTTAGTGAAAGTGAGCGCTTCGGCTCGGCGGTTCAAAGACGCCACGCTGCGGATGGAACGCTGCCTGCAGGAGTTCCGAATTCGAGGCGTGAAAACGAACATTCCGTTCTTGCTCAAACTGTTGCTGCATCCGAAATTCCAGAAGGGCGAATGCACCACACGGTTTATCGACGAAACCCCCAAGTTGTTCAAATTCCCCGAACGCCGCGATCGAGCATCCAAGGTGCTTGCCTATCTGGCTGAAACAATTGTCAACGGCAACCCGCACGTCAAAGGCCGTCCCGCGAGCAAGCGACGATTGCCGGCAACCGTGCCGCAATCCGATCAACAAACGCCAATTCCTGACGGGATCCGGCAGAAGCTGCAGCAACTGGGGGCCGAAGAGTTCAGTCGTTGGATTGTGAAACAGAAGCCCTTGTTGCTGACCGACACCACATTTCGCGATGCGCACCAATCGCTGCTGGCAACGCGGTTTCGCACGTATGACTTGTTGAACATCGCCGACGCTTACGCGCGGTTGTGTCCTGAACTGTTCTCGATTGAGATGTGGGGTGGCGCAACATTCGACACGTCGATGCGATTCCTGAATGAATGCCCCTGGCAACGACTGGTGCAACTGCGCGAACGAATCCCCAACGTGTTGTTCCAGATGCTGCTGCGAGCATCCAACGCGGTTGGCTATACGAACTACCCCGACAACGTCGTCAAGGCATTTGTCCATGAAGCCGCCGACGCGGGCATCGACGTTTTTCGTGTCTTCGACGCGCTGAACTGGATGCCGAACATGCGGGTGGCGATGGACGCCGTGTTGAAATCCGGCGCGATCTGCGAAGCCGCCATCTGTTACACCGGCGACATCCTCGACTCAAAACGGACGAAATACGACCTGAAGTATTACGTCGATTTGGCCAAAGAGTTGGAACGCATGGGGGCGCACATACTGGCGATCAAAGATATGGCCGGTGTGTGCAAACCGTACGCCGCCAAACTGCTGGTCAAAACCCTGAAGCAGGAAATCGGCATTCCAATCCACTTCCATACACACGACACAGCCGGCATTCAGGCGGCATCGATCGTGCAGGCTTCGGAAGCTGGCGTGGATATCGCAGATGCCGCAATGGCGCCGTTGTCGGGAGGGACGTCTCAGCCAAATCTGAACACGCTGGTCGAAGCTCTTCGGTTTAGCAAACGCGATACGGGCCTGACGGGTGATGTATTGGATTCGCTGGCGGCTTATTGGCGCTCGGTGCGCGAATTCTATACGCCGTTCGAGAGTCCGACACTGGCGGCAGGCGCGGGGCTGTACCGGCACGAAATGCCCGGCGGCCAATACACCAATTTGTTCGAGCAAACACGAGCCTTGGGCCTCGCCGATCGCTGGGATGAAGTCTGCCACGTCTATGCCGAAGTCAATCAATTGCTGGGTGACATCGTCAAAGTCACACCGACATCCAAGGCGGTCGGCGATATGGCGTTGTTTCTCGTCACGAACGATTTGAGCTGCGCTGATGTCGTCGATTCCTCACGCGATATCGCGTTCCCGCAGTCGGTCATCGATCTGGTCAGCGGACGCATGGGGCAGACGGTCGGCGGATTCCCTCGCAAAGTGCGCGACCGAATTCTGCGTGGCGAAAAACCGTTGCGCGGACGTCCGGGCAGCAGCTTGCCACCGGCCGACTTCGAGCAAGCCGAGGCGAAGCTCACCAAGGTACTCAAACGGGAACCGACTCAACGCGACATCGCTTCGTACCTGCTCTATCCGAAAGTGTTTGAGGACTTTGCCGCGCACCAGAAGAAGTTTTCCGATACGAGCATATTCCCGACGCCCGCTTTCTTTTTCGGGATGGAGCCGAACGAGGAAGTCGCAGTCGACATTGAGCCAGGCAAGACGTTGGTCATCAAATTTGTGACAACCAGCGAACCGCACGAGGATGGGACACGAACTGTGTTTTTCGAACTGAACGGACAGCCGCGGGAAGTGACCGTCGTTGACCAGACGTTGGATGTCGAAAGCAGCCGCAGCAAAAAGGCCGACCCGGACGATCCCAATCAGGTTGCTGCCAGCATGCCGGGAATGGTGGTGACCGTGGCCATCCGCCCCGGCGATCAGGTGGCCGTCGGCCAAAAGCTGCTAATGCTCGAAGCCATGAAAATGCAGACCGTCGTCGTCGCCGAACGAGACGGCACGATTGGGACCGTTCTCGTCAAACCCGGAAGCCAGGTTGAAGCGGGCGACCTGCTTGTGGTGATCGAATGATCCCATTCGGCGTTGATTGACGTCAGACAAAAGCAGCGATCCGTGACCATTTACGACCAAAGCGATCGCTCGTGCAATTATTAGACTTAGAACCGCGGGCTACGCTCCGAAAACGTCGCTTCGACCCCAGCCACCCGTCGGAGCGCTTCCCGCGATTTTTAGATTTGGAAATTGCACGAACGCTCGCTGCGGCATCGAAGACTCTGCCACAGGCACCCCGTATCTCCCCTAATCTGAAAACTGAGCAGCCCTGACCAATGGGGTTGTTTGTCGTCTGTCGATAGGTCATCATGGTATAGGCATCAAACAACGCCCCGGATACCGGTGCTTTGCGGTCTGGTTTTTCGATCATTCCCACCCCATAAGTCCACGAGGAGTTTTCTGATGGCCGAGGCGATTTCGGGCAGTACGTCACGTCGCGAGTTCTTGAAAAACAGTGGAAAAATTGCCGGTGCCGCTGCACTGGTCGGTTCGGCCGCCACGCACGTTCACGCCGGCGAGAACAATACGATTTCAATCGCTTTGGTTGGCTGTGGAGGCCGCGGCACCGGTGCCGCCTCGAATGCTCTCTCGGTAAAGAACGGCCCGATCAAACTGGTCGCAATGGCCGACGTGTTTGAAGACCGACTGACCACAAGCCATCGCGCTCTGTCGAACAAATTCAAAGAGAAGGTGGAAGTTGGTGACGCCCAGAAGCTGATTGGTTTCGACGCGTACAAGGAGGCGATGGACTTGCTGAAGCCGGGCGACGTCGTCATTCTGACCACCCCTCCCGCCTTCCGCTGGGTGCAGTACACCTACGCCATCCAGAAGGGCCTGAACGTCTTCATGGAGAAGCCGGTCACCGTCGATGGACCATCGACGCGAAAGATGCTCGCCCTCAATGTCGAAGCGAAGAAGAAAAACCTCAAAGTCGGCGTCGGCCTGATGTGCCGTCACTGCAAGGCCCGGAAGGAATTGTTCGAACGAATTCAGGCGGGCGAAATTGGCGACGTGCTGGAATTGCGGGCCTATCGCAATGCCGGCCCGACCGGTTCGGCGGCTGTCGGCACCAAACCCGACGGCATGAGCGAGTTGGAATACCAGATTCGCCACTTCCACGCGTTCCTGTGGGCCAGTGGCGGTGCGGTCAGCGACTTCCTCATCCACAACCTCGATGAATCATGCTGGATGAAAAACGATTGGCCGGTTGAAGTAGAAGCTTCCGGCGGCCGTCACTATCGTGGCGACAACGTCGATCAAAACTTCGACAACTACAACATGGAATACACGTTTGGCGATGGCACCAAGCTGTTCCTGCGTGGCCGCACCATTCCCGGCTGCTACAACAAGTTCGCCAGCTACGTCGTCGGCAGCAAAGGGTCGGCCATCATTTCGACGGCATCTCATGCTCCCGCGCGATCACGGATCTTCAAGGGGTACAACTTCACCAAAGAAGACATGGTTTGGGCCTACCCGCAGCCGGAACCGAGTCCGTACCAGCTGGAATGGGACGATCTGATTCACGCTATTCGCCAGGATCAGTCGTATAACGAAGTTGATCGCGGTGCCGAGGCGAGCCTGATTGTGTCGATGGGGCGGATGGCGGCACACACGGGCCAACTCATCACCCGCGAAAAGATCCTCAACAGCGAGCACGAATTCGCACCCGGCGTCGCCGATTTGACGTTGGATTCCGAGGCACCGCTGCAAGCCGGCCCGAACGGCAAGTATCCTGTGCCGCTGCCGGGACTCGTCAAGAAACGCGAGTACTAGGCAACCGGTGAGCGACTTGGACGAACCGGAGCTATCGGAGAGAAACAGGCCGTCGGCCGACCCTGTGTCGGCCGACGGTTTTTTCCGTGATATTGAACTCTCCGCTGGGGAGTTCCGGCAACTGGTTGAGTGTGCAACATCGCGGTTGGTGTCGTTTCTCGAAGCACTGCCGGGTCAACCGGCCCGCGACACCGAGAACATCGAACCGGTTCTGCGGCTGGTCGAAGAGCCGTTGCCGCCGAAGGGACTTTCTGCAAACGAGATTCTGGCGCTGTTGTTCGATGAGTTGATTCCCAAGAGCTTCAATACTACCTCGCCTGGATATCTGGCGTTCATTCCCAGTGGCGGATTGCCTCAGTCGGCTGTGGCCGACTTGATTGCCGGGACGGTGAATCGATACGTGGGCGTCTGGCAGGCGGCGCCCGCATTGGCGCAGCTGGAAGCAACCGTCGTCCGCTGGATCTGCGACATGGTCGGCTTTCCCGCCTCTGCCGGCGGTTTCCTGACAACGGGTGGTTCGCTCGCGAACTGGTCGGCCATCGTCACCGCGCGGTGTTGTCGGCTGCCGGAAGATTTTTTCAAAGGTATCATTTACGCTTCCAGTCAAACGCATCACTCGGTTGCGAAAGCAGCCATGCTGGCCGGTTTTCCCGTGCGCAATGTGCGCGTGATTTCTTGCGACGAACGGTTCCGCATCAGTTGCGACAATCTCCACAAGGCGATCGATGATGATCGACGTCAGGGTTTGACCCCGTTCCTCATCGTCGGCAACGCGGGGACGACGAACACGGGTGCGGTCGATGATCTCGAAGCGTTGGCCGATCTCGCGGCCGCCGAACAGATGTGGCTGCATCTGGATGCAACCTATGGCGGGTTCTTCACGCTGACCGATCGAGGCCAGGCAATTCTCACGGGACTTTCACGGGCCGACTCGATCGCGCTCGATCCACACAAAGGGCTGTTTTTGCCATTTGGAAACGGTACACTTCTGGTTCGCGATGCCAAAGCGCTGAGTGATACCCATCGACTCGATGCCGATTACATGCCGGCGATGCAGCAGGCCGACGACCGTATCGATTTCTGTAACATCTCACCCGAACTGTCGCGCGACTTTCGCGGTTTGCGGTTGTGGTTGCCCATCAAATTGCACGGCATCGACGCGTTCCGCCGCGCTCTCGACGAGAAACTCGATTTGATCGCGATGGCAACCGCTGAGTTGAAAACGATCGACGGAATTGAGATCGTGGCCGAACCGCAACTGACAACCATCGCGTTTCGGCTCAACCGTCCGGGTCTGAACGATGACGACCTCAACCGATTGAACCGGGAGTTTCTCGACCGAATCAACGCGGACAAACGAATCATGCTGACTTCGACAATTCTGGACGGCAGGTTTGTTGTCCGCTTTTGCGTGTTATCATTCCGCACACATGCAAAGAACATCGACGACTGCATGGATGCCGTTCGAGCAGCCATTGCGGACTTAACCTGATATCTTGTCAACCGCGACACGCCAGTGGCACCCGATCTATCGTTAGACTTTGTCCCACGCTCTGCGTGGGAATGACAGACGCTCGTGAAGAGCGAAAGGCGCGAACCATGCAGCTTGGACAGTTCACACTCACAACGATTTCCGGCGGTCGGTTTCTGATCGACGGCGGCACGATGTTCGGCGTTGTGCCGAGACTGTTGTGGGAACGCAAATTCACGCCCGACGAGCAGAACAATATCGCACAGGCAACGAATTGCGTTCTCGTGCAGACCGGCGAACGGAACATTTTAATCGACACCGGTTACGGCTCGAAGCTGACCGAGAAGCAACGGCAGATCTTCGGTTCCGAAGAGGGCGACCCGTTGGTTGTGTCGTTGGGTGAGGCCGGCTTGAGTATCGATGATATCGACACGGTGATTCTTTCGCATCTGCACTTCGATCACGCGGGGGGAGCAACCCGAATCGACGATGATGGCGAATTACTTCCGACATTTCCCAATGCGGAATATGTAGCACAGAAAGTGGAATGGGAAGTCGCCACGTCCAATGTGCCGGAACTCAAAGGAGCTTACCCGCTCGACAATTTGCTGCCGTTGGAAGCGGCCGGGCAGTTACGACTGGTTGACGGTGACGTGGAACTTCTACCGGGCATGCGGGCGATCATCACCGGCGGTCATACGGTGGGTCACATGGCGGTGGTGATTGAAAGCGACGACGAAACGGCCGTGTATATGGGCGACATTTGCCCTTCGACGCGGCATTTGCGGACGCTGTGGTGCATGGCGTACGACGTCGATTTGCTACAATCGCGGCGCAGTAAACCGAAACTGCTGGGACAGATTGCGGACAACGGCTGGCTGGCGTTGTTCGATCACGACCCCGATCACGTGGCGGCACGAATCGAGCGCGCGGAAAGAATTGAATTCGACGTTGTTGATGCCGTTGACGCGTTGTGAGTCAAGATATTGTTGAAAAGCCCACGGGTTGCACCCCGTGGGGCTTAAATAAGGTGATTGAACATGATGCGTTTGTTGCAGTTGAGCGATTTGCATTTATTTGCCGACCCTGCGATGCGGCTCAAAGGGATCCCGACGCGCGAGACGTTGGCCGACGTGCTCGCGCACATCGATGCGCACGAGAGCGACGTCGATCAATTCATTATTACGGGCGACCTGACGCACGACGAGAAACTCGAAACGTATCAAGCGGTGCGTTCGATGTTGGGCGAAAAGGTAAAACGCTGCCGCATTCTGCCCGGCAATCACGATGAACGCAGCGTGATGCGACAGGCGTTTCCCGATGCGGTTGCGGGAGAGAGCGGGCCGTTGATGTTTTCGACGGCGGCCGATCGCTGGCGGCTGATTGGACTGGATTCCCATGTCCCCGGTCAGGTTCCCGGGCGAATCGAACCCGAGCAAATCGAGTGGCTGGGTGGCGAGTTGAAGACGCACGCCGATGAGCCGACGGCGCTGTTTTTGCATCATCCGCCGATTCCGGTCGGCGTGCCTTGGATGGATCGGATCGGACTGCAGGACCCCGAAGCCTTTTGCGCGCTGGTGGAATCATCGCCGCAAGTTAAGCTCGTCGTCTGTGGGCACGTCCATCACGAATTCAGCGGTCAGTTGGGGAATGCGATGGTCGTTACGACTCCGTCAACCGGTGTGCAATTCGTGCCGGCCGGTGAGACGCCCGACTTCGCCGCCGACCCACCCGGTTATCGTGTGATTGAATTCGACGGCGACTCGTATCTAACCTATCTCGTGCGTTTGCCGGAGGTGAAGTACACGCCGGTGGCTGATTAGTGTCAGATGATGCAGGCGAGCGATGGGTGTAAGCCCATTGATGCGTTGCACCTTACGGAAAATCAGCCGGTTGACACCGGCCGCTCGCCAACTTTTAAGTCGCCAACAGTCCGTCGATCATCATAATTGCAGCCGGTCCGACCAGTACGACAAAGATGCCCGGGAAGATGAACAGCACCAGCGGGAAGATCATCTTCACGGCGGTCTTCGCTGCCCGTTCTTCGGCCATTTGGCTTCGTTTGATTCGCATACTATCGGACTGCACGCGAATGGCGTGAGCGATAGACGAACCGAACTTGTCGGCCTGAATCAGGATGGCACCAAATGCCCGCATGTCATCGACACCGGTGCGAATGCCCATATCGTGCAGCACCTCTCGGCGCGGGCGGCCCATTTGCAACTGCATGTTGCACATGGCAAATTCCCCGCAGACATCCGGGTGCGAATCTTCCAACTCTTCAGAAACACGCAACATGCCGGCATCGAGTCCCAGCCCCGCTTCCACGCAAACGACCAATAAATCGAGCGCGTCGGGCATGCCCAGAAAAATGCGTTCCTGCCGTCCCCTCTTCAGAAACCACACGCCAATCTCAGGCAAGTAGAATCCCAATCCACCACCAATCACCAGCGATGACCACCCTTTCTGCGTCATGCCCCAGGAGGTCATGCCGAAACCACCGCCGGCGAGCAGACCGACAAACAACAACGCCACCTTCAACGCAAGAAAGATCTGCGCCGCATTGGGTGAGTTGTATCCGGCGTTCGCCAGCCGCACTTTCAGTTCACTTTGCTCCAATTCCGTTTTGAGGTATTGTCAAAACTTGTGTTCTTGAAGAGTTGAGAAAAAGCGGCGTATCCTGCTGAGGTAACCACACTTCAGCGGCCCGATAGGGGCACAAGGACACGCCATGAGCAAGATTACTACAGACCGACTCGAGGGCCGGGGCGGCTTTCCCCAATATCGCGCCCACACCGCTGGCCTGCGACGTTCCGGGCGCTTCGCCCTTGTTTCGCAGACGTGGATCGCGCAATTCATCCAGCCGCTCGCTGGCCCGCGATTCGGACGAGGAGAAGAAGTTGAACACGGCCCACACGCCGATAACAATCGCCGCGAACACGACCCAAGGTAGGATGCTTTCAAGTTCCATTGTTCAATTCCTGTTGATTTCAAAGCCAATGTCTGTCGGCTGTCAGCTCGCAAGTTTGCTCGTTAGTCGAGTACGGTTTCTCAGATTTTGATGTCAACAATCTTCTTAATGACAACCGCACCAAGAATCTGCAGGACGACGGCGACCGCAATCATCTTGCGGCCCAACTCTTCGGTGAACAGCAACATGACGTAGGGCGGGTTGAGGTAGTAGACCGCCATGAACAGAGCGATCGGCAGACCCATCAGCACAACGCCACTAATGCGCCCTTCGCCGGTCAACGCCTGCACTTGCCCCATAATTTTGAACCGCTCGCGAATGAGATAACCAATTTTGTCGAGAATCTCAGCCATGTCGCCACCCGCCTGCTTTTGAATGACGACTGCCGTCACGAAGAACTTCAGGTCCATGTTCGGCATCCGACTGAGCATGTTCTTTAACGCTTTCTCAATGGGAATGCCCAGATTCTGTTCCTCGTAGGCTTGCGCGAATTCGGCTGCAATCGGGATCGGCATCTCTTCCACCACCACGTGCAAACCCGACGCTAAACTGTGGCCGGAGCGCAGCGCCCGTGCGATCAGTTCCATTGCATCGGGTAATTGCTTGGCGAATTTCTTGAAACGTGATTTTCGTCGGAACATCAGCCAGAACAACGGAATCAGTCCTGCCGACAAACCCGCGATTGGAAATAACGGAACTGGGGCGCCGCCAATCCAGGCGAGGGCAATCGCTGCGACCCCACATCCGATGCTCAAGCCAAAAAACGTTTCCGGCTTGATCGGCGAATCGGCCTGTTCAAACAGCAGCGTCAGTTTCGAAAGGCGTTTGGTCAACGCGTTGAAGAGTCCGGCGAGTCCATCCAGACCTTCGCGAATCATCTCTTCCTTTACGACACTGCCTCCGCCGCTCTCAGCCGATCGCTGACCGGTGAGTACTTCGAGACGATCTTCGGCACTGCTTGCGCCGTAATCGCGCATGATGAAGATCGCCACTCCAACCAGCGCAGCAACGGCAATGAAAGCCGCAATGGAAATCAGAAATGGGTCCTTGACAAATTCCAGTCTTGCAGTCAGAGAGTTGAGGTCGGCTGGTTGGTCTGTTGAAAACGAGTCCAGGAACAAAGGAAACGCGACGATGTCGTTAGCCGATGACACGTGCCGAGAACAGATTGCTCGGTAAACGCACACCGCAAGCTTCCAGTCGTTCCATGCATGCCGGCCGCACGCCGGTCGATTCAAAGTGTCCGAATGCGCGGCCTTCTTCGTCGATGCCGTCTTGTGCGAACAGGAAAATGTCCTGCATGATGACCGTTTCCTGTTCCATGTTGAGAACTTCGGTAATGTGTGAGACCTTCCGTGGGCCTCCCTGCAAGCGGTTCACCTGAATGATGACATCGACCGCCGAGGCGAACTGATGCCGGAGTGCTTTCAGAGGCAATTCGACTCCGCCCATCGAAATCATGGTTTCCAGCCGCGAGACCGCGTCACGTGGTGTGTTTGCGTGAATGGTTGTCAGCGACCCTTCATGTCCGGTGTTCATTGCCTGCAGCATGTCGAGCGCTTCGGCACCTCGGCATTCGCCGATGATGATGCGGTCCGGCCGCATACGCAGTGCGTTTTTCACCAGGTCGGTGGCATTTACGCGTCCTTTTCCTTCGATGTTTGCGGGCCGTGTTTCCAGCCGCAGTACGTGTTCCTGTTGCAATTGCAGTTCGG
Source organism: Planctomycetota bacterium (assembly GCA_963581435.1). Lineage (GTDB taxonomy): Bacteria > Planctomycetota > Planctomycetia > Planctomycetales > Planctomycetaceae > JABISG01. The sequence goes on along the minus strand of CAUZOL010000008.1, from coordinate 25,969 downwards.
CTGCGTCTTCAATTGTCAGCACGCGTTGATCGCCGGGAATGAAACTGGAAAGTGTGTTGAGCAGCGTCGTTTTACCGGAACCGGTTCCGCCGCTGATAATCATATTCAGCCGCGCCTTGATGGCCCCTTCCAGGAACATCACCATCTCCGGTGTGAAGGCACCGAAATTCAACAGGTCTTCCAACGTCAGAGGATTTGAGCCGAATCGCCGAATCGTCAGCGATGGGCCGTCGAGCGCCAACGGCGGAATGATCGCATTAACACGGGAACCGTCGGGCAGGCGGGCATCGCACATCGGCGAAGTTTCATCGATCCGGCGTCCGACCTTCGAGACGATCCGATCGAGAATCTGCATCAGGTGCGCGTTGTCGCGAAACGTGACGCTGGACCGCTGGATGCGCCCCTCTTTTTCAATGAAAACATGCTTGGGGCCATTGATCATAATGTCGGCGATGCCTTCTTCTTTCAGCAGCATCTCCAACGGGCCGAAACCAAAGGTTTCGTCGAGAACTTCCTCGATGAGCCGTTCCCGCTCCGAACGGTTGAGCAGCGGGTTTTCCGTGTCGCACAAATGCTCGACGACCAAACGGATTTCGCGGCGCAGAGTGTCCCCCTGCAAGTCTCCCAATCGCGACAGATCGAGCTTATCGACCAGCTTGCCGTGAATGAGCCGCTTCAGATCTTCAAATTCGTCATGAGACGAATCTTTGTCCCGCGACATGCGGGCACCGTTTTGGTTCATCGTGGTCATCGGCCAGGGAATTCCTTTTGAATGTGTGTCTTTCGGCGTATCGACTCTCGATCCGTGGAGTCAGTCGGGCTGAGAACAAGGGTGTGTTTGCCCACTTCCCGACGACGCCAACGCGAACCAATCACAGATCGACAGTGCAATCCCCCATCCAGCGGAACCGCGGCGTCTGTGATCAATCCACTAAAAACGTAGCTTACGGAACACAGCGCGGCGGCCGAATTGAGCAATTCGTTGCAAAAAGACCACAAACCTGGGGCGTGAGCACTACCGATATTGTCATTTGCGATGGATTTGCCAATTGCCACCATGCGACACAGCAACAGTTTTCCGGGCCGATGCGTTGAAATCGGCGGGGAGATCGCAGCGAGTCCCCCCTTTGATTTGAGCGGCATGGGGTTGCACTGAAGATCGGACTGGGTCACAATTGCACTGCTTACCGTCGGTACTGCCATTTTCTGTAAAGTTCGATCTGAAACGTTCCGGTACTCCACGCGGACGGCGACTCGATCGATCATCTCTCCTCAACCGAGCGAAGGGTTTGCGATGCGCAACTTTTCCCTGTTATCGATTCGTGCAGCCGTTTTCCTACTGTTACTGACCTTGGCCGTCGGCTGCGGTTCGGACGAAGAGGTTGTTACAACCGACGGCGAAGCGGGTGGTGGGAATGCGAGCGGGGGCGATGTCAACAGCGCACCAGCCGCTCCGGTGGCCCCTGCGGCACCGATGGGCGGGGATTTGTCCGGCGCCACACCAGATGGGATGGGGACCTCCGGCTCTGAATCAATGATGACCACGACCGACCCAACGGGGGGTGGAGCGCCGGGCTATCCCGGTGAAGGACCAAACGACGGAACCGCACAACCGGCAGCGTCCAAGTTTCCCGATGATTTCGCAGAATGGAAACCGGACGATTACCGAAATGCTGCCCGCGCAACCGACCGGCGACTCAAAACTGCCATCGAGAAACTGGTCGAAAGGACTCCAGGAGATGCGGGGACCGCTGAATTGCTGACAGAACTGCTGACATTGGCCGGTAAATCGCCGAACGGAAACAACGGTGGAGGCGGCGGCGACGACGACCTTCCCGGAATGGGTCCGGGCGCGGGCTATCCAACCACTTCCCCCGGGAGCGCCCCAGCAACGACACCTGGCGCCGGTACTCAACCTGGAGCCGGTACCCAACCTGAAACGTTGACACCGAACAGCTCCAACGATGATGCGAGCATTCAGCCGATGCCGGACGGAGTACCGTCGTCGGGAAACCTCCCGGGCGGAGTGCCGTCGTCGGGCAACCTCCCGGGTGGAGTACCATCGTCAGGCAACATCCCGGGCGGAACACCGATGTCAGGCGGATACAATAACAGCGGCAATCCCGGTGGTGGCGGGGGCGGCGGGGGACAGAACGGCGGCAATCCAGGGGAGCTGGTTCACGCGATTATCGACGGGCTGGCGAAGAACAATTCGGGTCCGGCTTGGCAAGCGTTGACTCAGGTTTTGGCCGGAAAAATCAAGACGGTCGTCAATGAACGGCAAACGGCCGATTGGGTGCTGGCGGCAGCTTTAGACAGCTACGGAGGAGCCGATCATCCAACTCACGCGCTGTTAGACGCTGCGATTCGTAATCCGGAAAGCCTCAACAAGGCCCGTGGCGCAGAATTGCGTGGCCAGACCGCGGCCCTCATACTCGGGACGGCAACATCGGTGATGGACCGACTGATGGGAGTTCCACTTCCCAAAGCCCCGGGTCGTTCTCCAAACGGCGCGAACCAACCGGGAACCGGCCCAGCACCAGGCGGTGCCGGTTACCCAATGTCCGGTGGAGGCGCTTCGCCAATGCCTGGCGGTGCTGGTTACCCAATGCCCGGCGGCGGTGCTTCCCCCATGCCTGGTGGTGCCGGCTTCCCAATGCCAGGTGGCGGCGCAATGGAACCTGGTGGTGGCCCCAATGGGGCACCCGGTGGACCTCCTGGGCAACTCGCGCGTCGCCCGCTTTCCGACGAAGCCATGCGACACGCGATTCAATATCTCTGGCGTGCCGAAACGACAAGCTTTGTCGAGGGCAGGACTCGCAGTATCCAGTCACTGGAAGAGAGCTTCGATACGCTGGCCTTAGCAGGCTCGCTGCCGACCACCGGAGTGAGAAAAGCGACATACGATTTGCTTTTCAGCCGCTGGCAAGACGGTGCCAACACATTGCTTTCGCGTCAGCTCTTTCAATCGGTCGTTCGTGATCCGGGAATGATCGTCGTATTGAAACAACTTCCGCGACTGATGAAGCAAAGCACAATCACCAATCAACAGTCGACTACCGCGAATCCTCGGGTTAGCAAATCGCAACGCCAGTCGATTGCAAAACACAGCTGGATGGAGACTTCCGCCTATATGGTGCGATCCGTCGCCAACCGCCTGCAGGCCGCAACAAGGAATCAGAAAGATACCATACCTCCCGAGCTTCCAGTCAGGCTGCATCGCAACGCGCGGGTTCAAGGCGTTTACGAAATGAACTGGCCGGCCGACGTCTCCGAATTCACGTCGGGCGTCACGCCGCCGGGACCGCTCAGCCTGCAATATGTGAGAATGGAAATTCCACAAGACGACGCTGCCAAAGTTTTTGAATCGTACAAGAAACAGTTAAGACGAGGCAAAGATTATAAGTTTTCCTGGGGCGGTTGGATCGATAGTGTGACGGCCGGCACTGAAAAAGGCTCACGACGATCAATCGACGTGTTGATCACCCAAAAAACAGCAAACAACGGTGCAAACCAGAATGGTGGATATCCTGGTGCTCAAGGCGAAGGTAACCCTGGAGGGGCAAACGGCGGGGGACAACAGCAGAACGCCGGAACGGTCACGGTTGAAATTCTGGTCGTGGAAATCCCCGACCCAAAATTTTCCGACGCGACGCCCTGACAAAAACGCACGTTTTTAGACGGACTTGTAAGAGTCATCGCCAGGGTGCGATTGGCGCTTTCTCGCAAATTCGGAGAGTTCGCGGCAGCGAAGCGCGCGACTCACTCGCCAGCGCGACGGCTCGATTGTGCGGAATTCCTCTCCAGTCACCATGTGGCATCCAGTGCCGATGTGCTATTCTTCCGGCGGATAGTGCATCGCGCCCGCTGAAGTCGGCAGATCGAGCGATGCCGCTGAGACCACTCGGAGGTGATTGTGGCCATTCTCGTCACGGGTGGAGCTGGATTCATTGGCTCCCATGCGGTAAAGCATTTCATTGAGCAGGGAGAAGAGGTTGTTGTCGTCGATAATCTTTCGACCGGCCACCGTGCGGCCGTTCATCCGCAGGCAGTCTTCTATGAAGCCGATGTTGCCGACTCGGCGGGTATCGAAACAATACTGCGCAATCATTCGGTCGAGGCAGTCGTTCATTTCGCCGCCTTCAGTCTTGTCGGGGAATCGGTTGTTGCCCCGTACCGTTACTATCGCAATAACACCTGCGGCACTCTCGGCTTGCTGGAAGCTATGGATGCTGCAGGGGTGAAGCAGATGGTCTTCAGTTCGACGGCCGCGACCTACGGCGTTCCGGCCGAAATGCCCATCCGCGAGACGACACCGCAGCGACCGATCAACCCGTATGGCTACTCCAAACTGTTTGTGGAGCAGATTCTGCGAGACAAGGTTCTCTCCGATGCAGAGTTCGGTTTTGTTGCGCTGCGGTACTTCAATGTCGCCGGCGCAGCTGCCGACGGTAGCTTGGGAGAAGACCACGACCCCGAGACGCATCTCATTCCCATTGCACTTCAGCCAGCGATTAGAAAACGCGACTGCGTCACAATTTTCGGGTCCGATTACGAAACCGACGACGGCACCTGCATTCGCGATTACATCCACGTGGAAGATTTGTGCAATGCGCATCGGTTGTCCCTCGATGCCATTCGGCCCGGCGATGCGCGATTTTACAATCTCGGCATCGGACATGGATTTTCTGTGAAGGAAGTCATCGATGCCGCTGGACGAGTCACCGGGCAGACCGTCCCCACCGAACTGGGCGAGCGACGTCCAGGAGACCCGCCAGTTCTCGTTGCAGCAGCCGATGCGGCACGAAATGAATTGGGCTGGCAACCGCAGATAACCGATCTCGACGACATCATCGGCAGTGCGTGGCGTTGGTATCAGCAGCATCCTGACGGTTATGCGGACGCTACTTCCGGGTCGGTGGACAACGGGTAACGCGTCGCATTTCGATCTTCTGGATTGCGTGCCACTGACGTGTCGCCAGTGCAAAGTTGTGGCCGCTGGCGACATGCCAGTGGCACACGTTGACAACGGAGGGTGACGTCACTCACGTCTCTCACTGCGGGTGGCATGACTTCTGGCACAGTGAATTATTCGACAAATTCACACCACGCATCCCGCCCAGACCCACGTTGTGAGCTAGGTTTGAATACGAAATTGTCGCAGTGACGATGCGCGATGGACTTCGTCTATGTGCTCTCTCCCCTTATCCCGACGGCGGCGGGCGGTCGCCAATGATACTCAAGGTCTCCTCCGATGCTCCAAGTCGATCTGATCGACAACCTCGAGCAGTGGGATCTGCTGGCCGGCGAATGGGATGAACTCGTTGCCGCCTGCGATCACGACAACCCCTTTCGGGGTCGGTCCTGGTTGCGCACCTGGTGGAAACACTATGGCGATGGACACTCCTTGAGAATCCTCACGGCGCGGGACGACAACCGTTTGGTGGGAGTCGCGCCGTTGTTCATCGATGTGGAACATTTTCCATTTCGTGTCAGGGCAATCCGTTTCCTCGGCGGCACGGAAGTCTGCTCCGAATATTTGGGGTTACTTATCGAACAGGGGGCCGATGAACGTGTCGTGCCTGCGTTCTTTGAATTCCTGTTGAACGACATGGGACGAGAGTGGGATGTGATACGTTGGACGGACATCCCCGCCGACAGCCGGCAACTTGCCGTCGTCGAAGACGATCTGGTAGCGCGCGATGTGTCTGCCATTCGATCTGGTGGCGTTTCCAACTGGGTCGTGCAACTGCCCGACTCGTGGGACGTCTACCTGGATGGACTCTCGTCATCACGTCGGACAAAGCTCCGCCGTATTCGTCGCGAGTTTGCCGATCGTGAAAACGTCGAATTCGAAGTTGTCGAAAGTGAATCGCAATTCGATCGTTGCTGGGACGAACTGCGAACGCTCCACAGTCTCCATTGGGCTGCTGCTGGACAACCGGGCTGCTTCGCCGACCCCCGTTTCGACGCGTTTCACACCGAAGTGGCTCGCGACTATCTGAATCGGGGAATGCTCGTGCTTGCATCGCTGCGACTGGACGGCAACGCATTGGCTGCCTGTTACGGTTTTCGGCAGGGCGATACGGTCTACGAATATCAGCGGGGACACGACCCGGACCATCTCCGGTTGCGACCCGGTCATGCGCTGCATTTTCACATGCTCGAATGGGCCGTCGCGCACGGCATAAGCAACTGGGACTATCTGCGCGGCGACTACAAGCACAAGCGAGACTGGGCGACTCACAATCGCAGTTGCGTCGATTTGACGATTCCCGCACCGCGTCGCGCTCAACTCGCCCGCTTCTATTTAGAACACGCCTACCGGACCACCCGCAGCCGCCTCGGCAGTCTCCGCCGGAAAGTCGATGTCTGGCTGCATTCCTCACCCGGCTAGATCATCGTTCGTGATAAGTACAGTTGCAAAATGACCAAACAACGCTTGCGGTTTCGCAGCCCCTCAGCGCATTGGCTGGCATTCCACGAATTCGTGTCACATACTGTTGTTGATCTTACAGACAATGGTGTGAATTTCGCTGGGTCAAAAACGATGAGCGATGTCGTTCTGGTGCGAGTGGAAGGCCAGGTTGAACAACCGCTGGAGTTGTCGCAGGCCGATTTTTCCGCGTTCGCTGAAGAAGAGCAGGTTCGCGATGTCAGCCAGATCGATGCCCGGCGCGCCGGTGATGGCGTCACGTTGGAATCGGTGTTGCAACGCGTTCGGCCGCGTTCATCCGCAACCCACCTGACGATGAGCTCGTCGCTCGACGGTTTTTCCGCAAGCGTTCCACTCGATGCGGTGCGCGAGCGAGGCGTTCTCGTTTATCAAATCGAGAACCGTCCACTCAAGACGGAAGAGGGGGGACCAATTCGTTTCCTCATTTCCGATTCGGCCGCCTGCCGAACCGACGAGTTGGACGATTGCGCCAACGTGAAATTCATCGACCGCGTCGAATTATCCGAGGGCAAAGGCCCGGATACCCGCGTGTGAGAAGCGTCCTGCGGCAAAGTTCATTTGCAGTTTTTCACCAACAAATCTGGCGGGCAGCGTCATGACGGCTTGGGGCATCGTATCAAACTGTTTTCGGACCCAACTCATATCGGGTGCGTCATTGACCGACCTGATCGGCGAGGCCGTCGCGAAGGGATATCGCGTCATCGAGTTGCGGCAGACGTGTTTGGGCGAGTTCGAAACGGGCGATGAATCGCTGCCGCTTCCCGAACCGATGACCGTTCTAAGTGAATCGTTTCCCGGCATCCGTTTCGACGTGGCGATAGCCGTCCCCTTTTTGCAAGACGGCTTTTCGGCCGACGATGAAGTGTTCACAGCGGGCAAGTGGGCGGCGCATGCCGTCGCCGGCGAATATGCGCCGCATCTGCGTCTGGTGGACCTTTCAACTAAATTGATTGTGGATTCTCCTCAAACAGTCGGCAGCCAAATTGCCCGGCTCACCCGTGCGATGATCGAGTTGGACGGCATTCTTTCCGTGGAACATTCTCTGCAACCCTGGCATGAGTTCCGTGCCGCCTTCGATGCGGCCCGAGGTGAACTCGGGCCTGATAGTGATCGATTGCGGCTCTGTTACGATCCGTGCAATCTGCTCTTTCCCGGCGACGGTGTCGATCCGGCTGAAGTCACCGCGTCGTTTAAGCCTGCAGAATTGTCGATGGTTCACGCCAAACAGCGATCTGGCGGCCCTTTGATCACAGTGGCCAACGGCGACATCGACTGGAAAGCCCAAGCGGCTGCACTGAAACAGATGGGCTACGGCGGTCCGATCCTTTTTGAAATCGAACCGCACGCCGACATCTGGAGCAACCTCGAATTGAGCCGACGTTATTTGCAAGAACAGGGATTCGACGCCGCGCCGACAATTTCGTAGTCGATATTCATGATTTGAGTGGGCTCCAAAGCCTCGACCGCGACTTGATGCCTGTGAAAAGTGACATCGCTCGCCCTCGCCCTCTCTCACGATGCAACCTATGATGCTGGGGGGCAGCGTTTCATGTACGGCAGCCCGCAAGTTTACAACGGGTGCCACCATGTACAGCCAGCTCCTGCTTCCCGATCTGCAAATCCTGTTGCAGGAAGACGACGCCGACGGGCTGCGCGAATTCTGCGAAGTGTTCCACCCGGCGGCAACCGCTGAAGTGCTTGGCTCGCTGTCGAGCGCCGATGTCTGGCGAGTCCTTGCTCATAGCCCGTTGTCGCTGCAAGTTGAGATATTTCAGTTTCTCGAATTGCCCCTGCAAGTCACGTTGGTCGAAGACGTTGATCGTGATCGACTGACGCAGTTACTGGAAGAAATGGCTCCCGACGACCGCGTCGACTTGCTGGAACGAATGGACCCGGAAATAGTCGAGCGGCTGCTTCCGCTTGTCGCGCAGGCCGAACGAAGCGACATCCGCCGGCTGTTGTCGTTCCCGGAAGACAGCGCCGGCTCGATCATGACGACCGAGTACGCGTCGCTGCCCGAAGACATCAGTGTCAACGAGGCCATCGACCGCCTCAGGCAGCAGGCTCCCGATCGCGAAACGATCTACTATGTTTATGTTCTCGATGAAGAACGGCATCTGCTCGGATTTGTCACGTTGCGAGAATTGATTTTAGCGCAACCCGATGCGCGGCTCGGCGACATCATGACGCGCAGCGTGATCTCGGTTCGCGTCGACGACGATCAGGAAGTCGTTGCCGGCGAGTTAGCGCGGTACGACTTCATCGCCATTCCGGTTGTCGATAATCAGAACCGGCTCGTCGGCATCATCACGCACGACGACGTACTTGACGTCGTCCAGCAGGAAGCCACCGAAGACGCCCACCGGCTCGGTGCGGTTGAACCGTTGGAAGACAGCTATCTTACGACATCGCTGCTGACGTTGACGTGGAAGCGCGGCATCTGGCTTGTGTTGCTGCTGGGGGCGGCGCTGGCGACCGCTTCAATCCTTAGAGGCTTCGAGGGGACGTCGCAGCAGTTCACCTGGATGATCCTCTTCTTGCCGTTGGTGCTGGCCAGCGGCGGAAATGCCGGCTCGCAGTCGGCCACGTTGGTCATCCGCCTGCTTGCCGTCGAGCAGATCGACCGCAGCCAGAATTGGGAGATTATCAGCCGTGAATTCCGGCTTGCCTTGCTACTGGGTGGCGGATTGGCCGTACTCGGGTTCGGCTCGGCTCTGTTGTTCGAAGGCGTCAAACCGGCTGCAGTTGTTGCGGTGACCGTGTTTCTGGTGGTCATGTTGGGAACCGTCACAGGTGCCATGTTGCCATTGCTGTTCAAATCGGTGGGCATGGACCCCGCGTTAATGTCCAATCCGCTCATCGCTGCAATGGTCGATGTGTTTGGCGTGGTGACTTATTTCTCTGTGGCTTTGCTGATGCACTTCGCATTCGCCGGGTGATGTCAGGCTGTGTCGTATGTCTAATTCAACAGACTCCAGTTCGACGGACGAAACCTTCATTCGCCAACAGCTCGCCGACGGCGAAGCGGCCGCTGCCGAAGAACGCTGGAACGATGCGGTTTGCTACTACAAGGACGTGTTGGAGTCGTTAATCAAGCTGAGCGATGAATTGGGAATCGCTCGCATCCAACTACGAATTGGGCAGGTCTACGAGCAATCGGGCCGACCGGACGAAGCGGTAGAAAAGTACACTCTCGTCGAACAGGCTGCTGCGCGGTTGTGCGATCGGCAACTGCAAGCCACCGCCTTGCACCGATTGGGACACGTTTTACGGATGAACAGCCCGGATCGAGCTCGCGAGATGTTCTGCCGCAGTTTAGAACTTGGCGCGCCCAATCAGGAGGCCAATTCCCTTTCCCTCGCAATGATCGGCCAGATCGATTTCACCGCTGGAATGCAACCGGACGGACTGGCAACAATGCTCGAAGCCGTCAACTCGATGCCAGAGGAGACCGAGTCAAGGGATCATCTCGTCGAGCATATTGTGTACTTTGGCGGCAAGATGGAACGGGACGATTACGTGCAGCTTGTCGAACGGCAGATATCAAACGAGGCGCTCTCACAGCGTCTGCGGTCGTCGTGATGACGTTCTCTGAGTCACAATCGATCAACAAATCCCAACGTATTCAAACCGGATTGACGCGAGTCGAACCGGCTGGCATGTCTCGACCGCTTGATTCCGCGCCACCTGACTGGCAGAATACTTGAGTTGGCTTGCGTCTTTCTGTTATGAAGGAGATGGCCCGTTTTCCTACGGGCACTTCTCCTAACATTCTTGAGAAGTCAGGCCGCCAACGTTTTCCTGCCCGGCGGGGAACGTTGACCCATCACCCGAATCCACATTCGGTTAATTCGCTCCGACAACTTGAATTCGGCAGACCTCCCGAATGGGGGCCGCCATACGACACAGGTACCCCTAAGGCGAAACTATGAAACTTATTGAAGGTCAAACAGTCGGCATCGATTTGGGTACGACGTACTCTGCCGTCGCACAACTCGATAACGACGGCAATCCCACTTTGTTGGAGAACACCGACGACCGGCCGATTACTCCATCGGTTGTTCTGTTAGGAGAGCAAGGCTCGGTGATGGTTGGTCCGTCATTCGAACGGCTTTCGATTGAAGATCCCCGACATATCGTCGAGTCGATCAAGCGGCAGATGGGCAACAAGGATTACTTTGTTGTCTATCAAGACAAAAAACTGACGCCCGAATTTATTTCCGCCCTGATTCTCAAAAAGCTGAAGCAGGACGCCGAAGAAAAAGTGGGGCCGATTGTCAATGCCGTCATCACCGTCCCGTATTACTTCAACGACGTCCGCCGCAAGGCAACGCAGGACGCCGGGCGAATCGCGGGATTGAATGTGATCGACATTATCAACGAGCCGACCGCGGCCACGTTGGCCTATGCGTGGAACCGCGGCGAATTGGGCCGGACCGACAAAGATTTCAAGGAACGGACCATTCTCGTTTACGATTTGGGCGGGGGAACGTTCGACGTAACCGTGGTCAGTTACACCGCAAGCACCTTCCGCGTGTTGGCAACCGATGGCGACGTCATGCTGGGTGGACTCGACTGGAGCCGCAGAATTGTCGATCACGTTGCTGAGCAATTTCTGAGTAAATTCAGCGTCGATCCCCGCGATGACCCCAACACCCTGCAACGAATGTCGCAGGATTGTGAAGAGGTCAAACGGCAACTCAGCGACAAGTTCCAGGTTCCCCTCAACATTTACCATGAAGGCAAATCGTTGACGGTTGCGTTAACACGGACTGAAGTCGAGCGGATGACCGCCGACCTGTTGCAGCGGACCCACGACACGACCGAACTGGTACTCAAACAGTCGGGAATCCGCCGCGACGATCTGGACGAACTCGTACTCGTGGGCGGTTCGACATATATGCCAGTTGTTGAAACCATGTTGAAAGACATCTGCGGACGAGAGCCAACCCGTGAAATGATGCCCGAGGCGGCCGTCGCGCAGGGTGCGGCCATTCACGCCGCCATTCTGGAGTCGCGGCAGTACGGCGATGACAGTCGCATGGCACAGGCAATCATCAATCGGCTTCGGTCTGTCACAACATCGGATGTGAATTCGCACTCACTGGGTGTGAAGATTACCGACCCGTCCAACACGTCACGTAAGATGAATCACGTGATGATTCCAAAGAACACGACCATCCCGGCCAGTGTGACGCAGAAGTTTGTGACAACCAGCCCGAATCAGCAACGGGTGCACGTTCACATTCTCGAAGGGGAAGCCAGTGACCCCGATGCCTGTTCGCTGATCGGCGATTTCCGCGTGACCAATTTGCCGCCCAATTTGCCGTCCGGGTCGCCTGTCGAATTGACCTACAGCTACGATTCAAGTGGTCGAATTCATGCGACCGCCATTGAAAAGTCCAGCGGCAAGCAAGCCGAAACCGAAATCGTTCGCGATTCCGGACTCGACGGCACCGGCTTGGATGCCTACCAGTCGCTGGTAAAGGGTTACAGTATCGAATAGTCGTTTTGAGAAGCGTTCGCCGACAACGGTGAGGCAAGTGCTTAGTGTGAGATTGTGAAGCCCGCAACTGGCGGAGCCGGGACGAATTAAGTGACGAGAAGTCAGAGGGCAGACGTCAGAGATCAGAAAAGCAGTAATTAAAACTGACTTCTGGCCACTGATTTCTGACCGCTGAGTTCTGACCTTTGCAAGGAGCAAGCCCGCGTGGCAGTGGATGTCTATAAAGATTGGCTTGGAATTCCCGACGGCCCGCGGCCGCCCGATCATTACGCATTGCTGAGGTTGGTGCAGTTCGAGGACGACGTCGAGAAAATCAGCAAGAACTACACTCGCCTGAACGCCCACGTGCGCAAGTACGCGGGCGGGCAGTATTCGAACGAGTCTCAGAATCTGCTGAATGAGTTGGCGCGTGCCATGCTCTGCCTGAAGGATCTGGGCCGTAAAAAAGAATACGATTCCAGCCTAGGCCGCGAGTTCGATGAGGCGGGAGGCGCCGTAGTTGCAACCCTTGCCGACTGGATCGTCGATGAGGGACACGCTACCGCTGATCAACGTGACGAAGCAGAGTCGTTTGCCGACGCCCGCGGTTTGTCGCTGCGTGACGCAATCGTGCAGATGAAGTTGGCCGACATCGAAACGGCAACGCGCGGGTATGCCCTGGAGTTGGGACGCCCCTACGTCAATCTGGCCGAGATGATCCCCGACGACTCGGTACTCGATCTCGTACCCAGAAACATCGTCAAGCGTCATCAGTGCCTGCCACTGTTCGCGGACGACGATGTGCTGCTGGTCGCTTGTGCCTACGAACCCTCACCGGATTTGGAAGAAGATATGCAGTTGCGGTACGGCATGCCAATGCGAGCCGTCATCGCCACCCCGCTTTCCGTCAACCAGGCGATTGCAAAGTACTTTGCTCCCGGCATGCGGGATGAAGCCGCTGGCGAACAGGCAGCAGCTCCCACGTCGAAACAAAAGAAGTCTGCCAAGAAAACCGCACCGAAAAAGAAGCCGGCTTCGCAGCTGACGGGAGATGAAATACAGCAGCGCAAGCTGCTCGGGTGGATTCTGGTTTGCTGGAGCGTCGTCGGATCGGCGGCACTTGACTACTTCGTGGTCAGCAAGGTGTTCGGCTGGAACTTGTCCTACCTTGCCGTTCTGATTTTGGCACCGGTTGCCTGCTTTTTCATCTGGTCGAATTACATCAAGAAATGAATCCGGGCCGCAAAACCGCAGCCTCTTCGCAGTAGGCCGGTGGCACCGTTTCTAGTGATTCTGATGGTCGCGACTGCCTTGTCGCGATGATGCGGCTGATACTACGCAATATTCACGGTGTGCATCTCTTCCGATTGCTCGATTTGGCCGTCCCTTTTTTGACTGCCAATTCCAGCAAGGTAGAGTTCCCAAAGTCGGCATTCCGCCGAAATTGAGGAAAAAGTGCGCTCATGTCGCGTATTGGCAGTATTGGATCGCTGGGCACCGCGCAGCTACGCGCGATCAATCGCCTGACCCAACTTGGCAAAGCGATCACGCAAAACCAGAAGCGAATCACTACGCTCCGGCGAATCAACTCCGCCAAGGATGATCCGTCGGGCCTGGTCAGTGCGCGCCTGCTCGAAACCGAACTGAAAGCAGCCGAACAGGCATCGCAGTCGGTCACGCGAGCCAGCGCCCAACTGAACACAGCCGATGCAGCCGCCGGTGAAATCCTCACGCAACTGACAACGGCCCGCGCGCTTGTGGTAGCCGCCGCCGACGGCACGCTTTCGGCCGACGCGATTGCCGGCAACCAAGTACAACTCGATCAAGCGCTGGCGGCTATCGACAGTCTCGCACACACGTCATTCAACGGACGTCGGCTACTCGACGGTACATCCAGCTTCCGCACTAGTGGCGTCGATACGACTGAAGTTCTCGATGTCGATGTTCTGGACAAGACCACCAGCGACGACGTCACCGTCAGCATCAATGTCACCCAGCAAGCAACACAGCGCACCGACCAATACACCGGCGGCACCTTAGCGTCGGCCACAACATTAATCGTCGAGGGGCCCGATGGTACAACCACCATCGATTTGGCCAACGGTGCCGATACTCAAACCGTTACCGATGCTTTCAACGCGGTGACCTACTTGACGGGAATCACAGCCACCCGCATCGATGCCTCGAACATCGACTTCACGACAGTCGATTACGGATCGGCTGCGACGATTTCCATCGATGCGACGGCCGGTTCGTTCGTGACAACCACCACACAAGCGGGAACCGACGCGCTCGCCACGATCGATGGAACGCAATACACGGGCAATGGTACAACCTTCAATGTCAACACGAACAGATACGCAATCGTTGTCGAAATCGACCCAACGGCAAGCGGTGCACTTTCGTCCTTCACAATTTCTGGTGACGGACTGGAGTTTAACATCGGTTCGTCGGTCTCCAGCACGGCACGTATTGGGCTGGGCAATCTGCACACTTCGAGTGTGGGCGGCGTCACCGGCAAACTCTCGTCGCTGCGAAGTGGCGGGGCCAACACTCTGACGGCAGGACGAACGGCCGAAGCATTGAAGATACTCGACGATGCGGCGGCAGATGTTGCGCGCACGCAGGCAACAATCGGCGGCTTCAAAAAGTTCACCCTCGATTCCGCTTCCCGCGTTCTGGACAGCCAGATCGAAAACGTTGCCTCGGCATTGTCGGCAGTCCGCGACACCGATCTCGCCCTGGAGAGCGCTTTGTTGGCCAATAACCAACTGTTGGAGCAGACAACCTTGCAGGTACTTTCCATCAGCAATCTGCGAAATCAAGACGTACTCAGCCTGCTCAGGAGTGCGTCGATCAGGTTTTAATTCGTAACGAACGGCGATCCTCGCACCGCATGTTGTGAGGCGTTTGCAAATAAAAAGGCGACATCACAATGGGAATTCAGGCACTCTCTTCTACAGCGAATCAGGCGCTGGGCGGAATTGATCGAGCAATAAACGAAGTGCAATCCGTGGCGAAAAGCGTTGCCGGCGGCCTCGCCGATCATCCGGGCGAAAGCGCGTCACAAACTGTCGCCGCCGTCACACAGCTCCTGGAACTCAAGCAGCAAGCGCTCGCAAACGCGCAGGTTCTTAACACCGCGCAGGAACTATTGAGCGAACTCACAAATAAGTCACCGCGCTAATTCAAGATCATACCGTGAATAGCTGCGTTGCAACGCACCGCAGCCATGTAAGGACATCGCGAAATGTCAGTGTCTCGGACTACTTTGCTTTTAACATGCGCATCGCTGTACTTGGCAATTGCCGCGGATTTTTCGGTCGCCGGCGATGTAACACTGCGCGCCGCCGACATCCTCAGGGCCGATATTCTGCGCGGAAAAGACTACAGAATCGAAGACGATGTCACCGTCAAACACCACCGCTATCAATTTCGCATTAAGACACGTTGGGGGAATCTCAATGTCGATGGTCTGAACATGCTGGGAGTGCGGTTGCAGGAAATCAGGGCCATCAAGCGGGCCGACCGTCTCAGTCGCGATCCCCAATTTGTCGGCGGCCTGGTCGAATCGGTCTCGCAAACGCCACGTGGAGTCCGCACACTGTTGAAGAATCCCCTCGGGGCAGTGCTGGGAATTCCCAAGGGTGTCAAACGGATCGCTTCAACGCAATTGCACCCGGCCGACCGTCGTTCCGGAAGTGTCACCCGCCGCCGAATCGCTTTCGACATCGGTTGCGATCCCGAGACGACTAACCCCATTCTCAAACCACTGATCGATAATCTCGCCACGCGAAAGGGCTTGGGAAAACTGGTGGGTAAAGTCGGCATGAGTGCGGCCGTTCCCGGACTGGGATTGGTCCCGATGACCGCCGAAATGCAAACGACACTGCTCGTCAAATTGCCGCATGAAATCAATCGCGAGATGGACCGCGATTTGAAGACAATGGGCGTTGACGAGGAAATACGAAAGACGTTTCTTACGTCCTCTCACTTTACGACCGGCCAGCGGCTCATCTTCATGTCTCAGCTGCGAAAACTGAAACACGTTGCGAACCGTGCCGCAATGGTGGAAGTCGCCGCACGGGCCGATTGCGAAGCCGACGCATTGGCGGCTAATGACCAGTTGCGAATGCTGATCGACATCGACCGGAAGCAAAAACTTGTGCGTCTCGAAGATGCTGGCGCACCGACCGCTATTCTCGCGGGCGGAACCTGCGTTGCAGTCTGCTCGGCCGACTATCTGCGCGCAACAGATGATGTGTCAGCGATGCGGGCCGACATTCGCAGAAGACATCCCGCTGCACCGGCTCTGCTGATATGTTCAGGGCGAGTTTCACCGGCCGCAAGGCGGCTCTTCTCGGATGTGAGTATCTCGACCAACGAACTGCGCTGAAAGCGAGTTCTCGCCTCCCGGCTCACTGTGGGCTTGATTTCAGAGCAGCGGCTGCGAAGATTGCAGCCGTTCTGCCGTTGGTGATTCAGATTTTCCGGATTTTGCGCAACAAAACCCGCGATGTCCCGAACTGTTACCGGCGGCGTTGCGCACCGCGTCAAAACTCGATCGGCACCCGATAGCAATTCATGTAACTCACTTTGCGAATAAGCGAATATCGATGAAAGTTCAGCAGTTTCTCGAACATCACGGCATTGCCGAAAACCCTTTCGGCCAGGAGGACGCGCAGGTTGACCACGTCTTCCAACAGTACTGCCTCGAAGCGACGCATCACCCCGCTTGGGACAAAATCTTCGGAAACCCGGCCAACCCGTCCACGTCGGTAGTGTTCGGCGAAAAAGGGAGCGGCAAGACGGCACTGCGTCTGCAAATTGTTGGAGAAATTCAAAAGTACAATCACGACCACCCCGAAGAGCGAGCGTTCATTGTCGAGTACGACGACTTCAACCCGTTCCTCGATTGCTTCCGCGAACGTCTTCACGGCCGTCAACGCAAGCAGGAGCGAGCGCTGTCGCATTGGCGGTTGTGGGACCACATCGACGCAATTCTGAAGCTGAGTGTGACGCAGCTGGTCGATGCCATTTTGAACGAAAACGAAACCGCATCGGAACCATCCCAAGACGCACGGCCGACGGTCACACCCGAATCACTCGCTCGACTGACCAAAATCCAGAAACGCGACCTGTTGCTGCTGGCCGCCTTCTACGATCACACGTTCGATCAGCCCGCCAAACATCGCTGGAAAGCGCTGAAGCGCAAACTCAAATTTCACGCGTGGTGGTCGCAATGGGATCTCGCAGCAGGGGCGGTCAGTTCGGTGGCAACTGTCGCGTTGCGGTGGAATCTCTCCGGCTTCAAAGAGTTATTCGTCTGGTGGATTCCCGTTCTGCTGTTGGCCGGTTGGTTTCCCTGGCTGTGGCGGCAAGGCAGTTTGATGTGGAAAGCATGGCGCGTGTCGCGGCAAATTCGCGTCTTCGATCATCTTCCCAATTCTCTCAGGCAATTGCTCTCGCGTTTCGACCGACAACAAATTGCCGGCCAACCGATTCCCGGCAAGGAACGCAGCGACGACCGCTACGAGTTGCTGTTGAAGCTGCAAAACCTGCTCAAGACGCTTGGTTTCCGGAGCATGGCGGTACTCGTCGATCGAGTCGATGAGCCGCATTTGGTGAATGGATCGCCCGAACGCATGCGCGACCTGTTGTGGCCGATGTTCGATAATAAGTTTCTGAAGCACCCCGATATCGGATTCAAACTGCTGCTGCCGGCCGAGGTGGTGTATTACCTCGATCGCGAGAAGAAGGAATTCTACGAACGCTCGCGGCTCGATAAACAGAACCTCATCACGTCGCTCGATTGGACCGGGGAAACGTTGTACGACGTCGCCAGCGAACGCATCCGCGCTTGTGCGACGGCATCCGAACACAAACCGGGCATTCGCGATTTGTTCGACGAAACAATTGGGCAGGACCAGTTGGTGTTGCTGTTTGCACGGCTGCGTGTCCCCCGGCATCTGTTCAAGTTTCTCTATCGACTGCTGGTCGATCACTGCAACAAATTCACCGACGACAATCCGCAATGGACCATCGGCAACGACACACTCCAAACAACGCTGGCATTGTTCACGCGCGACCTCGAAGCGTTCGACCGCGGGCAGGGAACAGGGTGAGTTGATTTGACAACCGCCATTTGACGGTCGATGATTAACAAACCGACAAACCCACTCCACCCCCATGAAAGCCCACGGGGTACGCCCCGTGGGAACGGCCCGCCATGAACGACAAACTGTCCCGCCGCCAATTGCTCGCAGCCTCCGGTTCAACACTTGGAGCCGGCTTACTCTGTTCGTTGCCGAACTCCGAACCTGCCGTCGCGCGCGCTTCCGAAGCAGCCGAGACGCCGCCGTTCCAGTTCTGCCTCAACATGAGCACAGTCCGCGGCCAACAATTGGGCGTCGTCAAGCAAGTCGAACTCGCCGCCAAAGCGGGTTACGACTCGATTGAACCCTGGATGCGCGAAATCGATGCTTTCGTCAAAGAGGGCGGCAAACTCAAAGATTTGGGTAAGCAAATTCGCGATGCGGGTCTGACCGTCGAGAGCGCGATCGGCTTTGCCCGCTGGATTGTCGATGATGACAACGAGCGAAAGATGGGCCTCGAACAGGCCAAACGCGATATGGACACGCTCAAACAAATTGGTGGCAAACGCATCGCAGCACCGCCCGTCGGCGCAACCAATCAGACCGATCTCGATCTGTTTGCAGCCGCCGACCGGTATCGCGCGTTGCTGGAATTGGGCCGCGAGATGGATGTGATTCCACAAGCCGAGGTTTGGGGATTTTCCAAGTCGTTATCGCGGCTGGGAGAGACAACGTTCGTCGCTGTGGAGAGCGGTCATCCCGATGCGTGCCTGCTGCCCGATGTCTATCACATTTTCAAGGGCGGATCGGACTTCAACGGCCTGAAATTGCTTGGCCCGCAGGCGATTCACGTCTTCCACATGAACGACTACCCGGCCGCCCCGCCAAGAAAAGAGATGAACGATTCGCACCGCGTTTACCCCGGCGATGGTGTTGCCCCCATTGGCAAGATCCTGCGAACGCTGCGTGATAATGGTTGCCGTTGTGTCCTGTCGCTGGAACTGTTCAACCGCGACTACTGGAAACAGGACCCGATGGTTGTCGCCAAGACCGGATTGGAGAAGATGCGCACGTCGGTCGCGAAAGCGTTCGCATAATCAGCTACGCTGCGATTCGTTGAATCGCAGCTTGTGGTATCACAGCGGGATCATTGTCCCATTGCTGCCGAGATGATTACCAGCACGGTTAATCCAGTATAGACCAGGCCGAAGAATCCGCCGACGATGATGCCGATCCAGGCGTGTGCCTTTCCTTTGACCTCTGGATGCTGTTTCGCTCGCTTCAACCCCATAATCCCCAGCACCAAGGCAACGAGGCCGATGGGAAAACAGGGGATGATGGAAAACACGCCGCAGTAATAACCGATCAACGCCGGCATATTTTTGTAAGGAATGACGCCTCCGGTCGAGTCGCCTTCCTCTCGCGATGGCCCGCCTTCGCCGACCTGCTCACCACAGAAGCGACAGACGCTTGCGGTCGCGACAATCTTCTCTCCGCACACCGGGCAGGGAATTCTTTCGGAATCGGCCATCGTTTTTCTTTCTGTTTCGATTCGCACGAGAAATAGGAAGCAGCAGAGACATGAAAACGGTGAGGACTTGCGATACCCTCAAGCGAAGACCGCCGCGCACCAGCGTACCGGCTTCACCGTAATAATGGAAGATCGTCGATCACCGCGATTGAGAATGTCGCGGCCAACCACAACAGGGAGCACCCCCCATGGAATATGCCGGTATTGCCGATGAAGCGGGAGAAGATCTCGAAACCCAGATTCGTGCGCATCAGGAACTCGGCTGGACGCACATTGAACCGCGAAACATTGGCAACGCCTGCATCACCGATTTGAGCGATGAAGAATTCGACGACGCGCTGGGCCGGCTGAACGATGCCGGGCAGAAGATCATCGGTTTTGCCTCACAGTTGGCAAACTGGGCGCGGCCGATTGACGGCGACTTTCAGGTCGATGTCGATGAGCTACAGCGCGCCATTCCCCGCATCCAGCGCGCTGGCGCAAGATTTATTCGCTGCATGAGCTACCCCAATCGCAAAGAGAACCCACTTTCGGACGGCGAATGGGGCGACGAAGTCGTGCGGCGATTTCAGGTTCTTGCGCAACAAGCACAAGATGGCGGTGTGACTTTGGTACACGAGAATTGTCACGGTTGGGGCAGCCAGGACCCCGCGCATGCGCTGCAGTTAATTGAACGCGTCGATAGCCCGGCTCTTAAGATTGTGTTCGACACAGGAAACGAACGCGAGATCGACACCGTCGATTATTTTCGTGCCGTTCGCGAACACGTGGTTCACGTGCATGTGAAGGATTGGAAACGCGATTCGGCCGGCGTCGTTCAGGAATGCTATCCCGGTGAAGGGGACAGCGGCGCGCGGGAAATTCTGGTCGATCTGGTCGAAACGGGTTACGACGGTATTTTGTCAATCGAGCCACATATGGTCGCCGTCGTTCACCTTGGAAAAAGTGCCAACGAAGATCCGGAAGTGGCCTATACTACTTACGTTGAGTACGGTCGCCGATTGATGAAATTGATGGACTCGATAACACGATAATGAAACGGAAGGCGAACGTGATTGCTGTCGGTTTACCGCCCCGCTTTCGGCCTGTTTTCCACAAATTTCCGGTTGTAACGATTGGTTAAACCGTGGGGGCAGGGCGAGGTTGGCAACCGATGTTTTTTTTTACTTCGGATTTCCTGTTTGACACGTGTTTTCATGGACCTCTATAATCCAATTGCAGTATTATGATTACTGACATCTCGTCCGCTGGCAGGACAGTGCGGACTCTTGCGGGGCCAACACGAGCGATTTCCATTGGATGGAAGCCGTTCTTCACAACTTGGTGTGTGCGGATCTTTATCTCGGTTCCGTGCGACTGACCGCATTTTTTCTTACCTGTCGGAAACAATTGTGTTAACAACCATCAGCAAATGCTTGGCGGTTTTTACCGTCGTGGCCAGTCTGTTGTTTCTGGGCATCGCGGTGATTACGACTGCCGCTGGCCCGAACTGGGCAGGCGACATCGAAGAACTTCCAGAATTTACGTTCACCAAAACCGTCTCGGAAACGGGGACGACATGGGGAGCGAAATCGCGCAGCGATGCAGATTTCTCCAAGACGGGCATCATGCCGGAAGTCATCGTCGCGGCGCGCAAAAAACTCAAGGACGAACAAGACGACAAGATCAAGCTTCTCGACCAGCAAATCCAGTCGGAGACGGTGCGGCTGTCGTCGGCAAAGCAACTCATCGAAGTCGACTTAGACGCGATCGATCGGCGAATCGTTCAGTTGACGACCGATCTAGACGATATCAAGAAGCAGATTGTTGAGAAGACTGCGGCGGGGACCAAGTTGGCCGAAGAGATCAGTCAGGTTCAGGCCACAACCGCAACCCGACGCGAAGAGGTGATTCGCCTGCAGGCAAAACTGGAAGAAGTGCGGGCCGATAAATTTCGCGCGAACGAGCAGAAGAGGCGGCTGATTGATTTGCTGGCGCGTGTGACCGGAAACATTGATCGTGTCGAGCGACGCAATCAACAGTTACGCACGCGTTTGAATAAACCGCCGAAGCCGCCCTACGAAGAAAAGCCGGCACCGAGTAGTGCCGAATAGATAGACAGACAACTCGACCTGTCTGATTCAGGCAGGGCGAATCCCTTTCTCCCAGTTGAATTGATTGTTGGAGCGGAACGATGACATTCGTCGGCAAAGTTCTGGTAGTGGTACAGGTTGTGTTGAGCATTTGCTTCATGGCCTTCGCCGGAGCCGTCTTCTCGGTCCAGACAAGCTGGAAGGACAAGCACGACGATCTGGCCAAGAAATCGGCCCAACAGCAGACAAAACTCTCCACCGACATCGAGGAGTTCAAAGCGGCCAAGGATTTGCACGACAAAGCGTTGAACAAGAAAACTTCCGAGGTCGATACTTTAACGGCCCAGGTGAGCGGCTTGACGCAAGAAGTGACCGACCTGAAGACCGATCTGAAGGAAGAACAGGACGCCAACATCAGCGAGCAGGCGGTGGCTGCCAAGTCCGTAACTGAAGCAGGGTTCCGCGGCGACGAAGCCAACTCGCAACGCAAACGGAACGAGGCACTGCTCGATGCACGCGGCGAGCTTGTTGCCCAGGTCCAGAAGCTGGAAGACGAGAAATTCAACAGCCAGAAACAGCTCGCAAAGCTCATTGAAAAACACAATCTCGTCCTGGTTGAAAAGAAAGCATTCGAAACGATAATTGCTGCCAACGGGTTATCGACCGACCCGCGCGATTACCTGGATAAGAAGCCCCCGCCGCCAGTGGTGCAGGGTCTTGTGCTGGAAACGCGGCGCGGCAAACGCAGCGGCAGCGAGTTTATCGAGATTTCGCTAGGCAGCGACGATGGACTGCTGGAAGGGCACGACCTTCACGTTTATCGTGATAAAGAAGGAAAGTACCTGGGGAAGATCACCATTATTCATATCGACCCCGACAGAGCGGTTGGCACGCTCGTCACAAACGCAAGAAATGGCTCCATTCAACGAGGCGACAATGTCAAGACAAAGCTCTAGGCAAGACAAACCCAAAGCGGTCCCCACGCCCGATATTTATTGCGGTCTGCTGTTCGTATCGGTCGCTGCGCTCATCGGCGGCATTACGTTCCTCGTTCTCGAGTTGAACAAGTACGACTGGCAAGTGGCGACGTAGCTTACGGCGGCTGACCGCATTGTCGCCTCGCGCGCTGAGCTCGGGTTGAGGCATATGACAGTTGCAGTCCGTTACCTACCGGGCGCACCGACGGCTGGGCGTTGGGTTCACAGATCGTCGCATCTGGCGCAAGCGCTTCCCCAGGACGGCTCAGTTTTTCAAAATGGGAAATGGGTGACTGGGGTCGAAGCGACGTTTTCGGAGCGGAGCCCGCGGTTTTAGGATTTAAAAATCGTACGAGCGCTCACTGTGGCATCGAAGACTCTGCCACGGGCACCCCAAATCCTCACAACCGGAAAACTGAGCAGCCTTGGGCGGCTCCCCAGGCGATTGGCCGCAGCCGAGAAAGAGTGACCGCGAATTACACGAATCTTCGCGAATGAAACAGGATGATCTCGACATTCCTGGATTACGTGCGAGAGCAAAGAGGTTTTTTGATTCGCGTCAAATTCGCGGTCAACAATCTTCGTCGTGTGTTTCCCTGCGTTTCATGTGGCCCATATCAAAGCCCCACCTTTGGCGGCTTGGCGAAAACTGCTCAGTCCATGCGATTGGTCACACACTGCCACTCGTCATCTCGTATTTCATGCGTCATCGTCTATAATCGAAAAGACGACCTGAATTCCTCGACTGCTTTCACCACGCGATTCTGACTCTATGACTGCCGATCAACTTGTCACATCTCAGCCCGATGAACGTTCGGTCGGCTTGGTGGAAACGGTCACCGCCACGCTGTTCGAGCTGCCCGGTGCGCTGCAGTTGGCCTCGGGCGAAACGATTGGACCGGTTTCAGTCGCCTACGAAACGTACGGCCAACTTTCGCCCGCTCGGGATAATGCAATCTTTGTCTGCCATGCCCTGACCGGCGACGCCCATGCAGCGGGATTCCATTCAGCCGACGACAAGAAACCCGGCTGGTGGGACGGCTTCATTGGCCCCGGAAAGGGCCTCGACACTGATGAATACTTCATCATCTGCGCGAACGTGCTGGGCGGTTGTCAGGGAACGACCGGCCCCGGAAGTGTGAAACCGAACTCGGACGATCGATATGCTTCCAAATTTCCCGTGATCACCGTCGGTGACATTGTCGAAGTGCATTCTGCCTTGGTTCGCCATTTGGGTATCGAGCGATTGCTCGGCGTCATTGGAGGCAGCCTGGGGGGCATGCAGGTGCTGGAATGGGCGGCGCGGTTTCCGGATCAGCTCGCCTCCGCAATTGTGTTGGCATCGGCGGAAAAACTCTCGGCCCAGGGCATCGCATTCAACGCGGTCGGCCGCCGGGCAATTCTTTCCGATCCGGCATTTAACAACGGGCATTACTACGATGGCGATCAGCCGCGATACGGCTTGGCCCTCGCTCGCATGTTGGCGCATATTACGTATCTGTCGGAAACGTCGATCGAAATGAAGTTTGGTCGCCGTCTGCAAAACAGCGACGAATTCGCGTACGATCTGCAGGCGGAAACCGAATTTGAAATCGAGAGTTACCTGCATTACCAGGGCAAGCGGTTCGTCGAACGGTTTGACGCCAACAGCTATCTGCGGCTGACCAAGGCGATGGATTACTTCGACCTGGCCGAAAGCTACGGCGGGCTGGCCGATGCCCTGGGTAAGACCGACGCGCGGTTTCTGCTGCAGTCGTACTCAACCGACTGGCTGTTTCCCACCAGCCAAAGCAAGGAACTGGTGGCGGCGCTTATCGAATCCGGTCGACACGTCACGTTCGTCGATCTCGACAGCCCCTTCGGCCATGACTCCTTCCTGCTCGAACTCAACCAACTGGAAGACCTCGTCATTCCTTTCTTATCGCAAACGCAACAAGAGCTTCGCCGACACGTACCCGCAACGAAATAACCACCGCGACTTCTTCGCTTGCGGTTTCGCGGCCCCCTGACTTGAATAACCATCCGCCCCATGGCTACCAAACGTTACCAGATGCCCGATCCCACGGTCGCCGTGACCGACGAGATCATCAAAGGCCAAATCGAACCGGGCAGCCGTGTGATCGACCTTGGCTGCGGTGACGGGCGGCTGCTTAAGCTGTTAAGCGACGAGCACAATTGCTCGGTGCAGGGCATCGAGGTGAGCCAGAACCGGATTCTCAGCACGATCGCGCGCGGGGTGCCGGTGGTGCAGGGTGATCTCGACGACGGACTGCCCGACGTCCCCGATGGCTCGTTCGACTTCGCCGTTCTCAGCATGACGCTGCAGCAGGTGCGTCGTCCGCAGTACGTATTAACCGAGATGCTTCGCGTCGCTCACAAGGCGCTGGTGGTCCTGCCAAATTTTGGCCATTGGCGGGTGCGGGCGCAGGTCGTTCGCTACGGCCGAGTCCCGGTGACCGATTCGCTGCCTTACGAATGGTACAACACGCCGAACCTGCATTTCATGTCGCTCTACGATTTTCGCGATCTTGCGGCCCGACTGAATTTCCGCATTATCCGCGAATTGCCCGTCATCAACGGCCGTGCCGTCGATCGTGCATGGGCCGCCAACCTTCGCGCCCACAGCGCCCTGTACGTACTGGAACGCGGCGATTCGTGAGGCTTCGGCGAGCATCCAGAGCCAAAGAAGCAAGTATCCCTGCCATTGAAGCCTGAAGCGCAAGCGAAGGAGCTTTCCAGCATCGCTCTGGAATCATCCTTCGCCTGCACTTCAGGCTTTGATATCAGAAACCCGGTTTTTTCAAAAAACCGGGTTTCTCGCGCCCCAACAGTCGTTGTGGCCGAAAACCTTTTGCTCGCGCTGCGGGCTGGCATTTACGCGACGCGGACTATACAGTACTTAGTCCAAATTGCGCTAAACCACCATGTGGCGAAGGATGAAGAGATGGCGACCCCAAAGACCCAGAACCTGATCGAAGTCAAAACGGCACTCTGCACCAAGTACCGCCACCTGGCGACACTGACTAAAAGTCCAACGCAACGCAAGAAGTTTGCCAGCCGCGCCGAACGCTACCGACGTCAGATTGATCAGCTCCAACACGGGACGGACTGACACCACCTTTGCTCGGCAAGAAACCCGGTTTTTTCAAAAAACAGGGTTTCTGAACACCGATCCAACTGCAGCGCGCACGTCGGGTTGTGCGCCCCTCGACGATTGTCCCCAATTCGTAACCGTTCACAAAACCGCTCTTCGCGCATGAGGCGGAAGATGCGATGGTTTCGGGCATGGGAAAGGAAACCCCAAAACGACCGAACGGAATTCCTGCGGATGTGTGGGCGGATGCCGGCGGTG
>CAUZOL010000007.1:0-50655 GCA_963581435.1 Planctomycetota bacterium | reverse complement strand
GCTTGTTTGCCGCTTGACAGTTGATTGAAGTCGAACGCGGCCCGCCGTGTATTCACGGCGGGCTAAATATTTTCATGACTGCGCACAACGTTCACTTCCCGATGCAGTACAACTTCTTCAGGGTGCGAATATAAATTCGTCCATCGGAAATTGCGGGCGTGGCGATGCAGCTGTCGCCCATGTCGTTTTTCGCCAGGATTTCGGGTTTGGGGCCGGCCTTCAAAACGACGATGAACCCGTTTTCTCCCGTGACGTAAATCTTTCCATCGCCCGCAATGGGCGATGCATAATAGTTGCCGAAGTTGCGAATGCGCTTGCGCGGCCAGGCGGTCGAACCGTCCTTGAGGTTGAAGGCAGAGGAAATGCCCCCCTTCTTGACGACGAACAGGCGGCCGTTGTAAGCCAGCGGCGAAGCGATGTTCGAGGGGGCTTTGCTGTCCAGATTCCACAGCAGATGCGTCTTTGTGACATCGCCTTTTCCGCCGCCGCGAATCGCCTGAATGATGTTGCCGCCGCCGGCCATGTTGGTCGGTGCCTGAAAAGCGGCATCGATTTCGTCTCCAACCAACTCGCCGTCTTTGTTTTTGTCGCCCTTGTCGAATTTTTTCCAAAAGACTTTTTCAAGTTCTGATTTTGTCAGCTTGCCATCCTGATTCGTGTCGCGCCATTGCAGCAAAGCGAATTTGAGGACGCGTTCAGTGTCGCCGTAACTTTGCAACGACATGTAGATCGTGTCATCGACAACCACGGGCGTCGTCATAATTGTCCGCAGCAGCGAATTGCAGGTCCACAATTCTTTTCCCGTTTGCGGATCGTACCCCTTCATTTTTCCCGAGCCGGCCAGTACGAGATCGGTGCGGCCGCCGGCCGTGCACATGACGGGCGTAGAGAACCCGCCCAACATCTCGGGTCGTGGCGTTTTCCATCGCACATCGCCCGAGTAACGATCGAGTGCGACCAGGAACGGATCGAGGTCGTCGTCGATGTTGAAGATCACCAAATCTTCATAAACGATCGGCGAATTCGCCGGCCCCCAACCCATTAAGTAATGCGGCATGGCGATGGGGTGTTTCCACAGCAGCTTTCCATCGGCTGCATTGAATGCCATCACGCCCAGCGTGCTGAAGTAGACATAGACGCGGTCGCCGTCGGTCGCCGGTGTCGATGATGCGTGCTCGTTGGGCGGTGTGATTTCGGGCACTTTGCCCGCCGGGAATTCCTTCTGCCACAACTTTTTGCCCGATTTTGCGTCGAACGCCATCACGGCGAACGTCTGTTTGTCGAGCATGGTGGTCTCGAACACGCGGCCGGAGGCAATTACCGGCGATGCGATGCCACGCCCCAATTCGGCCGACCACAGCACGTTTTTCTCATAAGAGAATTCGACGGGCAGCGGTTTGTTGGCGGTGGAAACGCCGGTCGAATTCGGACCGCGAAACTGTTTCCAGTCATCCGCAATGGTCACCGAAGTTACCGCACAGCAGACGATCGCAAGCAAGGCGATTCGAATCGAATTCGGCAGGCAAACAATTGGCTGTGATGGCTGGCGTTTCATTGACGCGCTCTCCATGCTCGGCGAACAACACGAGAAGCCGCGACTTCACAAAACTTTGCGGCCGATGAAATGCACTCCCCCAGAAGCAGGAGAGCGATCACGATTCAGCCTATCTCGATCAAACAGCAGACGCAACGCAGAACGACGATGTCGTCGAGACGGAATGCGCAGAAGTCGATTGCCCCGGCTGTCGTCAGTTGCTATTGCTGTGGTGCAGAAGAGGATCGCGCCTGAATCTCAGAAAGATCGAACAATGCAACTCGAAGGTAAAACGGCACTCATCACCGGAGCGGGCCGTGGAATTGGCAAAGGGTGTGCCGTCGAACTGGCCCGCGCCGGTGCGAATATTGTCATCAACGACCGTCCCGGCAGCGCGGACGCCGCATCAACGGCCGACGAAATTCGGTCGTTGGGCCGCGAGGTAACCGTTGTGGAAGGCGATGTCTTCTCGCGCAGCGGATGTGAACAACTCGTCCGCGATGCGCTGCAAGCGGTTGAGCGCATCGACATTCTCATCAGCAACCCGGCGTTCGGCGTGAGATGTCGTTTTCTCGATTACGATGCCGACGATTTCGAGCGGGTCATTCAGGCAACGCTCACCGGCGGGTTTCACATGAGCCAACTCGTCGCGCGGCACATGGTGGAACAGGGTGGTGGGGGCAAGATTGTTCTAATCTCCAGCGTGCAGGCCGAAATGCCGATGGCCAACAGTGTTGCCTACGGAGCCGCCAAAGCGGGATTGAACCACATGGCACGGACAATTTCGGTCGAGTTGTCACAACACCGGATCAATGTCAACGTGATCGAGCCGGGCTGGATCGACACTCCGGGTGAACACGAATCGTTCGGCGAGGAAGTCATCCGCCGCGAAGCAGCCGCGCTTCCCTGGGGCCGATTGGGGACGCCGACCGATATCGGTCGCGCAGCCGTATTTCTGTCATCCGACGCGGCCGATTACATCACTGGTTCGGTGTTGTGCGTCGATGGCGGCTTCCGATTCAAAGACTGCCGCGCGGATGACATTATTCCGGTGCAGAAGTAAGGCAGGCGTTATTACTCGAAGCTCCGCTTCGATCAGCGCGCAATCACGGCATCGATCGAAGCAACACTTCACGAAACCGGGTACCCAAGCCGGAGCTTGGGTACCAGTGAAGACTGCCGCGCGGATGAGATTATTAAGACATTAGCAACGAGCGATTGATGTCGGCGAGTTTGCTGCAGCCGGTCGAGACCATCGCGTTCTCAAATTCTTCGCGCAACAACGTGAGAACTTTGCGAACGCCCGCTTCGCCGTCGGCTCCCAATGCCCAGGCATAGGGACGGCCCACGAGTACGCCCCGCGCGCCGAGCGCAAGCGCTTTCAACACGTCGGTGCCGCGACGGATTCCGCCGTCCATGTAAACTTCGGCGCGGCCTTTGACGGCTGCGACGATGTCCGGCAACATGTCGATGCTCGCCGGCATGCCGTCTAGTCGGCGGCCACCGTGGTTCGACACAACGATGCCGTCGATTCCGAGCGACACCGCCTTTTCGGCGTCGTCTTTACGCAGCACGCCTTTGATCAGCAATGGAGTTTTCGTAATCGACCGCAACCAGTCGAAGAAGTCCCACGAAAGCGAAATCTCCCACGCCTGCGCATTGAAGGCCTGAACTTCCTCGTTCGACATTTCATTCGTCACCTGATTGTAGCCAACGTCGCGCAGGTGTTTGACCAGCATTTTTTTCGGCAGCGAAAATCGGTCGCGGCGATCGGCGTCCTTCCATTCGCCGAGATCGACGGTGACGATGATCGCCTCGTAGCCGGCTTTATCAACGCGCTCGACGAGTTGACGCGCGACGGCACGGTCTTTCGGAACGTAAATCTGGAACCACTTCGGTCCCGCTGCAGCCCGTGAAACTTCCTCGACGCTGTGTCCGACGCTGCTGCTGACGGCAAACACCGTTTTCGCGGCTGCGGCAGCCCGCGCCGATGCGAGCGCTCCTTCGGGATGAAACATCCGCTGCGCGGCCACCGGTGCCAGCAGAATCGGCATGTCGATCTTGCGCTTGAGTACCGTCGTCGATAGGTCGGCTTTCGAGACGCCTTTGAGCAGCGGCGGAAACACCTTCATCCGCCGAAAGGCTTCGACATTTTCCCGCAGCGTGATCTCATCGGCCGAGCCGGTTGTTATGTAATTGTAAGTCGCGTTTTGCATCCGCGACTCAGCCAGCTTCTGGAAATCAGCAACGTTGACCGGTTCGGGCATGTTCGGATTCGTCTTTCCTGAGGATACTGCCGCACCTTCGGACTTCACGGTTTCATTGGCGGTCGTTTTATTCGTGGCGGGATCATCGGTTTCCGCCGCGTCAGCGCCGAGCAACGGCAATGTGCCGGCCCCCATTGTCAGCAGTTGTGTGAACGCTCTGCGATCCATGTGTGATCTCTCCCCCGCCGAACAACGCCCGACATCGAAGGTCTTGTGAAATGAATGTTGCTCCGCTCACTGTACACCAGAAGTCCGTCAACAGCGAACCGTCGGCTTCAAGAGCACTCGCCAGCGGCCTGTCGAGCCGCGATTTGCAGTCGCTGGCTTGTCATGCTGTAACACCCTCCGATATGTATGGTGCAGCGGTTTGGTGGCCGGGGCTGGAGTCTTTACGAAGCCCCGCCCCTGTTCGTACTCAACGGCCGCGCGTCGAGAAACCTGGTTTCTCGAAGAAACCGGGTTTCTGATTCAACAACCGGGACTTCCTTTCGGTCCAGCCCCGGCCACCCGACCGTCCATTTCGACAACCTTCACACGGTACCCGCATGACAATCCAATTCGACAAACGCGACTGGTCGGCATTGACGCTGGGCGAGCGGATTCGGCAGATTGAAGTTGGGGGTTACCTCGTCCTGCCGAACGTCATCGATCCTGAAGACGTCGCCCAGCTGAAGCTGGAAACATCTACGTTGGTGACGACGGGGGTTGATTACAGCGAACACCAGCGCGGATGTCCGAACCTTCAGTTTCGCGGTGGACGCATTGCCGAGCTGATTGCGAACCCGCCTGTTGTTGATTTTTTGCGGGTACTGTTTGGCGATGACGTGATTCTGATGTCTCACGTTTATGCCCGCAGCGAACCAGGGCATCCCGGTATCAGCCTGCATGCGGACGGGCAACCGTATGGATCACAGATTTTTGGTTACGCAGGGAGTTGCCCGTTCCTGGTGCGGGTGCTGTATTATCTCGACGATTTGACGCCCGAGGTTTCCCCGTTTCGCGTCGTGCCGCATTCGCATCTCAGCATGCATGCCGATGCCAATCCCTACCTGCGGTACGAGTCGCATCCGGAGGAAGTGGCGGTCACGTTGAAGGCGGGTTCGGCCGTGCTGATCAATCATCGTGTCTTTCACGGCAACTTGCCAAACGTCGGCGACGTGCCCCGCGAAATGCTGGCGTTGGGTTTTCGACCCGGATGGGCGGGACCGGTGGCGGATGTGGAGGAATGGGATGCCGCCGAGGTGGCCCGTTTATCGGAATCGATTCAGCCGTTCTTCGGCAGTCGCAACAAACGCGAATGGGACTTTGCCGGCGGGAACAAGCCGACGAAAATGGCCAGCGAAGCGCCCGGCATGAACCCCAGCCGCTGGCAGCGCGACTAAAAGAAGACGGCCGGCGACAGCGTATCGCAGCAACAACCGATCATCGGCGCCGCATTTATCCGGCTACGGTTATCAACATTCTGATTGATCTTCTGCCAAATGCGGATATGCTCGTGGAAAGGTTCCATTCACCAGGGAGACTTTCTCATGCCTCGAAGCACCCGGCGTAGTTTTCTCCAGACGTCTGCCAGCGTTGGTCTTGGCATTGGTCTTATGCCTTGGCAAAGCGGCAGAGCATTTGCTGCCAACGACAAGATCAGCATCGCCTGCATTGGGGTTCGCGGGCGTGGCAACTCGGTGATGAACAGCTTCGCCGCCGAACCGGACTGTGAAATCACTCATATCTGCGATGTCAGAGAGTCGGTCCGCCGTCAGCGCGGCGCTGAGATGAAACAGAAGACCGGGCGGATGCCCAAATTGGTCAACGACTACCGAGACCTGCTGAACGACAAATCGATCGACGCGTTCATGGTGGCGACACCCGACCATTGGCACGCATTGCTCACAATCGAGGGTTGTCTGGCCGGCAAAGACGTTTATGTCGAGAAGCCCGCCAGCCACAACATTCTCGAAGGCAAGACGGCAGTGGCCGCCGCCCGCAAAACCGGCCGCATGGTGCAAATGGGAACGCAGATTCGCAGCGCTGCGTTCCTGAAAGAGGCGATTGACTATGTGAAGAGCGGTGCGCTTGGCAAGGTGATTTACGGAAAGGCCTGGGAGACCGCTCGCAACGGCGCAGTGCATCTACCAGCAGACAGCAAGCCGCCATCCGACATCGACTACGAGATCTGGCAAGGTCCGGCCCCCGCGCGGCCTTACAACAAGTCAACCGTTGGAAGCGCATGGCGATGGCTGTTCGACTATGGCACCGGCGATTTGGGCAACGACGGCGTCCACCGCATCGATTACTGCCGTGCCGTGATGGGGCTGGACGGCATGCCCGATGCGATCTCCTGTTCCGGCGGCAAGTTCTTTTTCAACGACGACCAGGAATGGCCCGACACCATGTTGGTCAACTACGAGTACCCGGGCAAAGTATTGCAGTACGAAATGCTGCTGTGGTCGAAACCTCAAATACACGGTGCCGGCGAAGGGGCCTATATTTACGGCGAGAACGGCTGGGTGGTGGTGAGCAACTCTTCATGGAAGGCTTACGATGCCGCCGGCAAACTCGTCAAGCAGGGCAGCAGCGACGTGGGGCAGCAAGCGCACATCCGAAACTTCCTCGACGCGATTCGCAGCCGTAAACGCGAATCGCTGAACCAGGAAATCTATTCCGGTCACGTCAGCACCGTGATGTGCCACGCCGGCAACATCTCCTGGCGGACGGGAAAGAAGCTGCGACTCGATTCCAAGACGGAAACCTTCGACGACAAAGAGGCAAACCAATACGTCGGCCGCGAGCATAGAAAAGGCTTTGAGCTGCCCGACATCGTCTGACGGCAACCGCTTCAGACGCTGAGACTATTGCGGCTCGCAACTGTTAACGGTCGCGGCGATAGTCTCTCCTGCGGCTTGAACGAAAACGTTCGTACCGGGGACGAGGAACTGGCTGCGCAAGTAGGCCAGCGCGACGGGCGAATTCGTGGTGGGCGAAACGGCGGCCGATGTCACGCGGCCGATCTCCTTGTCACCATCATCGGCGACGATCGCAGAATCCGGTTCCGGAACCGGCCCGCTTATCAGCTTCAGGCCGCAAAGTTGCCGGTTGACATGGCCCATCGCATCGAGCCGGGCAATGGGTTCCTGGCCAAGGTAACACCCCTTCGTAAATGAGATCGCCGCCTGGCTGCGGCCGACTTCCTGTGCAAGGTTTTCATCGCTGATATCGCGGCCGTAAAGCGGAAAGCCCGACTCGATTCGCTTCGCTTCGAATGTCTCCGGACTTGACTCGACGAGACCGACTGCGGTCAATTCGTTCCGCGCGTTTTCCAATTTGTCTCGATTAACCAGCAGCAGAAAGCCCGGTTCATTCAGCCAATCGACGCGCCGAACTGCGGTAAACGTTTCTCCGGCGTCCAAACTCGAATGCCCGTTGAGCCCGAGATTGCCCGCGTCAATTCGCACTTTGCTCAACGCATCAGCGGCCGATGAACCGCTAAGAAAGAACTCGCAAAATTCGTCGGTGCGCGAATTCAATGTCACGTCTTCGGTGATCAGGTAGCGGTCGAGATGTGCGAGCAGCGTTTCATCGGCTCCCGGCACGCTGTCGATCCACAAGGAATCGGCCGTCGCGAAGACGAAAATGTGACCCAGCACCCGGCCTTTGATATTCGTGATAAATGCTTCACAGCCCTCGCCATTGCCGAGACGCTTGATGTCGTTCGTGCAGAAGTTGTGCAGGAACTTGACCCGGTCACTGCCCGTCAATTCGATTTGGGCGCGACCGGTCAAGTTGAAGAAAGCAGCAGCGTGGTCATCGTGGTGCGTGTCGGTCATGGTGGTATGTGATCCCACGGGGAGCGACCCGTTGGCTTTCGTAGGCGGCAATGAATATCAAACGATTCGGGTCATTTCAATCATCAAGTATTGGGTGCCACTGGCGACACGCCAGTGGCACCCAACGTCGGTCGAAGCTCGACGCGGCATTAGCGTTCGGCGGGGGTGAGTTTCAAATCATCGACGCACAATTTCCCCGTGGCACCGTTCAGGCCAACCTGGATGACGATCTCCCGCGTCTCTTTGGGGAGTGTCATCTTGCGTGAAACGGTTTCCCAGTCGCTCGTCCCCAACCACGAACCGAACAACAAGTCACCGACTGGACGGCGAACGGAATCGTAACAGTGAATAATCAGCCCCGGTCGATTGTACCGTCGCGGCCCCTCGGCCGTGTTGTCGTACTTCACTTTCAATGTGACCGTCAACGCGCTCAACTTGCTGCCGTCGCACGCCGTACCCTGCAACATCTGCGCGATGCGATTGCCGCTGTCGTTTTCAAAACAGACGAAACGCTCACCATCGGGCGCATCCTTCTTGATGAGTGTTGTTTGTCGTTGATAATGCCAGTTGTCGGCGCGGCCGTCTTCGTTCTTGTCGAATTCAAAACTTCCGTTCACAATTCGCGGTTTCAGGGGATCGGGTTTCACTTCGCGTTTGTCTTCAGAAATGCCGGTCATGGGAACGAACAGTGTCGGCAGCAATCGCTTCTGTTCCAGTTTGCCATCCTTCTTTTCGAGCAGATAGAACACCTGCTGATACCGCTCGCCCAGCGGAATGATCATCCGGCCGCCCTCTTTCAATTGCTCGACAAGCGGCGCGGGAATTTTTTCCGGCGAGCAGGTGACGATAATCTTGTCGAATGGAGCGTGTTCGGCCCATCCCTTGTATCCGTCGCCGATCTTGGTTTTGACGTTACGGTACTTGAGTCGCCGAAGTCGTGTTCCCGCTGCCCGTCCCAGCCCTACCACGATTTCGATCGAGTAAACTTCCTCGCACAAATGCGATAGCACGGCCGCCTGGTAGCCGCTTCCCGTGCCGATCTCCAGTACCTTTTCCTTCGGCTGCGGGTCGATGGTCTCAGTCATGTAGGCGACGATGAACGGAGGCGAAATCGTCTGCTTGTAGCCAATAGGCAATGCCGAATCAAAGTACGATTGAACGCGCAGACTGCGTCGAACGAATTCATGTCGCGGCACTCTCCGCATCGCGGTCAACACCCGCTCGTTCTTAATGCCTTCTTTAACGAGGTAATTCTCCACCATCTTCTGTCGCAGTTCGGTCATCAGATCGCGCTGCTGGGCATGCACACTCGTTCCGCAACACGCGCACATCGCTGCGATGACGCTCCAAACACAGGTCGGAATCAATTTCATAACGTCGCTCCTGTCTTGTTTGCCCATTGCTACATCTGCAGTATAGCCTTTCCGGCGGACCCAACGCGACATCATCTTACCGCCTCGCCGCGCTACTGGCCCGCTCGGTTGACGATGAACGGCCAGCGGACGAAAATTGTAAAAAATGAATACATCTCTCAGCCGGGACAATGCAATGGAAAACCATTTTAAGCAGATGACAGACTTCTTCCACAAAGTTGGTGCCGTGGATATCGAGCATTCCGAAAAGTCCTACATGGCGCACGGTATTGGCGTTTACAACGATTTGAAGGCGTGGGGTTGTGACGAGGGGATTTGCGATGCCGGTTTGTTTCACTCGATTTACGGCACCGAATTGTTCCAGAAGTTTGTTTTTCCGCTGGATCGCCGCGATGAAGTGCAAGCACTCATCGGCGAACGCTCCGAGCGGTTGGCGTACTTGAATTGCGTGATGGATCGCACGGTGTTCGACAGCACCGTGGCGAATGCCGACGGGCCAAATCACTTTCGCGATCGTTGCACGGAGGAAGAGTCCGAACTGCCTGATGACGAATTCCACGACTTGTGCACGATCCACGTTTGCGACTGGCTGGAGCAGGTCGAGCGTTCGCAGAACTGGGATTACCGACGTCAGGGATACTACGATGCCGCTCGGATACTGGGAGGGATTGCAGCAGAATCCTACGACCGCGTTTTCGCCCATGAAGCCACGACATAATTGTGTGTGAGTCATTTAGCCCCGCGTGAAGACACACGGGGCCGGCGCGGAATTCGCACAACGGTCGCCCGCCAAATGAAATGGTACACCGCCCGCCGTGTTTTCACGGTGGGAAAAACACGAGTCAAGCGATTCAAGAACCTGCAACCGGTACAACACCATGCCCAAACGCATTCTGCTCGGTGGACTGTTTCACGAGACGCATACGTTCCTCGAAGGCACAACACCGCTGGATGAATTTAGTGTTCGCCGCGGCGACGAATTACTGAGTGCGCGGGGTGACGGCTCGCCGTTGTCCGGTGTGTTGGAAGTGGCCGACGCATCGGGCTGGAAGGTGATTCCAACAATCGACATGCGGGCCACGCCCAGCGCAACGGTGGACGATGCCGTCTTCGATTGCTTCTGGGATGGATTTCGGTCCGGCTATGAACGAGAACTCGACGAGGGAATCGACGGCGTCTTTCTCGTGCTGCACGGCGCGATGGCATGCGAGACGATTCTCGATCCCGAAGGCGAATTGATCGAGCGGGTTCGCGCCCTGCCAAACGCGGTCGACATTCCCATTTGCGGCGTCCTCGATTTGCACGGCAACATTTCTCAGTCGTGCATCGAGCAAACGCAGGGACTCATCGCCTATCGCTGCAATCCGCACACCGATGCCCGCGAAGCAACCGTGAACGGTGCGAAACTGCTCGACCGAATTTTGACCGAAGGCTGCCAACCAGTCTCGGTTTGGGCGCAGCCGCCGGTCATGTGGCCGCCCACCGGCGTCGCAACCGGCGACGTCCCAATGAAAACACTGGAAACGAAAGCACGCGAGATCGAACAGATCGATCCGGAT
The DNA here is from genome assembly GCA_963581435.1 of Planctomycetota bacterium. Taxonomy (GTDB): domain Bacteria; phylum Planctomycetota; class Planctomycetia; order Planctomycetales; family Planctomycetaceae; genus JABISG01. The sequence goes on along the minus strand of CAUZOL010000007.1, from coordinate 40,101 downwards.
ATCGTCGCCGTCAATGTGATGGCCGGTTATTCGTTCGCCGACACGCCGATGACCGGCGTCAGCTTTGCCGCCGTCACGTTCGGCGACCCCGACATCGCACGGCACCAACTTCAGAAATTGTGTGACTGGTCCGTCGCCAACCGTGAAGCTGGCGACGTGCGCGACACGCCGTTGGCCGACGTGATTGACGAGATACGAGACCGGGCGGCGAACGGGGAAGGCCCGATTGCCGTCGTCGAACCCTCCGACAATATCGGCGGAGCCGCACCGGGTGACGGCACGAGCATTCTGCGGGCGCTCATCGAACACCAGATCGACAACTCGGCCGTCATCATCAACGATCCGGCCGCTGTTGCCGCGCTACAGAAACTCTCGCCGAGCGAACGGGCGACGGTTTCCCTCGGTGGAAAGGTAAGCCGTTTGTCGGAGGGGCCGGTCAACATCGAGGTGGAACTGCTCTCGACGAGCGATGGCCACTTTCGCCTGGAAGATCCGCACAGTCATCTGGCATCGATGGCCGGCATGCAGATTGACATGGGGCCTTGCGCCACCGTGCGACATAATCTGGAGACAGAAGGAAGCGGTGTGCGAATTCTGCTCACCAGCCGCAAGACGCCGCCGTTCGATCTCGGCCAACTTCGCAGTCAGGGCATCGAACCGGAATCGCTGTCGGTCATCGGTGTCAAAGCGGCCGTCGCCCACCGACAGGCATACGACAAAATCATCACGGCCAGCTACACCGTAGATACACCGGGGCCATGTTCCAGCGATCTGCAGACGTTTCCGTTCCAGCACATCCGACGGCCGTTGTTTCCGCTGAATGATTTGGCGTGACGGGCCGGACATGTATTTGGCAATTATGGCAATTTGACAACCTCGCCGCCCGCTTTTGTGAAGAGGGCGTTGAGCGTTTCGGCCGTGATGTCTGCTGGGAAATAGTGCACGCGTCCGTCACAGAACACTGCCTGGAAACCACCGCTATGATGCCCCACCAGACCCTGCATCGGGTTGTCGGTGGAATAAGTAAAGTCGTCCGGCTTCGTCCAGGTGACCGCGCGTGAATAATCAGCATCGACAACCATCAGAGTATTCGACGTCCCATCGGTCACATCCCGAAATCCGATTTTCTGAGAACCATTAAACACGGCCTTTTCGCCCGACACACCCAGATACGTCGTCGTTCCCGGTTTCCGGTTTCCGCCGGGGCAAGCGAACACTGCTGGCATTTTAAAAACCAGTCTGAAGTTATGCGGGCTGTCCCACGGTTCGTCCAGTTTGAACTGCTCGTAAAGTGAAGCCTGGCCGAGAACCGGCAACAGGTGGACCCGCCAACTCAACAGCGGTTTGCCATCTTTGTCCGAACTGGCCGCACTGGGGAATCGTTTAAACGTGTCGTGATGATTGTGAATTGCCAACGCGATCTGTTTCAGGTTGTCCTTGCACTGGGCGCGGTGCGCTGCTTCGAGTGGCTGGACAAGCGGATTGTTGATCCCGGTACTCGGCATTGGGTTGCCGGTTGTTGGGAAGTTTCCATCGCCTGGAACAACCGCGCCGGGGACTCCTCCCGGCATGCCGCCACCCATTCCGCCCATCAACCCCGCCATCATCAACGGTCCGGCTTGTTCCTAAATGGTGTTGATGTCCGAACCGGACACGCTCGCGTTGACGGCGAACGTTGTGCCGTTGGCCGATACTTTGACCTTGCCGAGAATCGACTTTGCGACATTGAACACGCCAGCAGCGCCGGGTGGCAAACTGGATGTTGCTTCAGAAAGTTTTTGCCGTCCCTCTTCGAGCAGTCTGCCAATTTCCTTGTGAGCGGTCTCCGCGTCCGCTGCCTGATTGAAATTGCTCTGCCATTCAAGTTCAACACCGTCTGTAAACGTCGCGCCAATGCATGTCGCAACGATTTTTCCGTCCAGTGTTTCCGTGAGCCTCTTTATTTGATCGGGCAACATCGCCAGCGACTCGTTGTCCTGGCTCGTTAGTCCGCCGACGTCTTTGGAAACCACGACAATCAGCAGTTGATGTTTGTTGTTGATGAAGTCGATATCTTCGCGACGTTGTTCCTTGTTTCCCCGTTCGATGGCCGCTTTCACATCGACTTCAGGTCCGATGACCAGCGTCTTGCTATCGGGCAGAAACAGAGAAATGGACGCGTCGGCTGCCCCCGGGGCAGGATACAGATAGTATTCCTGTCCCGCGTGGGTCGTCCCGTTTGTCGATCATAATGTTCGGCGGCTTCAAGTCACGATGCACGACCCCCTGTTTGTGCGCGTGATCGAGTGCCGAGGCCAGCTTGCGGACGATGCCGACCACCTGGCGTTCCGCAGGCAGCTTTTCTCGGTTGACGTAGGCGGATAACGTGCGGCCCTCGATGTAGGTCATGGTGAGGTAATGCGCCCCGTCCACTTCGCCGACGTCGTACACCGGGCAGATGTTTGGATGCCTGAGCGTGGCCGCCGACCGCGCCTCGCGATAGAACCGCTCCAGCAGGTGTGAGTCCTCGTTCTCGTCGAACTTTGGAATCTTCAGGGCGACCTGCCGGTCAAGTTGCACGTCTCGGGCTAGATAGACCGTCCCCATTGCACCCTGGCCCAACTCGCGCAACAACTGGTAGCGGCCGAACTCTTTCAAGATCGATTTGCGTTTTTCAGACGGTTCGGCCATCGAATCAGCTAATTCACCAGAAGGGATTTTTTCGCGGTTCGGCCCGTTCTTCGAGCAGATACCTCGGTTGCACCGTGGGCAGCGAATCGGCAGAATCACCGAAGCTGGCGTACGATGGGCGCGCTACGTTGCAACGAAATCCATCCGTGCATGCATTTGACCAAGTCCCGGTTACGATTACAACTACTTTGGTTAACTCGACAGACGATTCGCTGTGCGGCGTATATGCCGTCATCGACGAATTCCGCGACCGGACCGAAACTCAAGGCTGAATTGCTGCAGCCCATTTGCTAACCGTCGATACCAGTCAGACTCTCTAACGCCTTGCGAGCGATTTGCCGCACGAAGGGGCGCTCGTCTTCGGCGAGTTCTCGCAGCCGTTCGATGGCCGGTTGCGCGTCCTTGCCCATTGCGATGAGCAACTTGTAGGCCCGCACGCGAATCTGCCGGTCTTCGTTGGTGAATTCGATAAGCAGAAACGGGATGAGCGGTTTCGCCTCGCCGCCGATGGCCCACAGTGATTCCATCGCGTGCATTCGCACTTCGACGTTTTTGTCTTCCAGAGCCTTTGTGAGTGCCGGGACGGCCGATTTGGCCGGAGGGCGAATCTTGCCGAGACTTTGTGCGGCACGCCAGCGGACCTCTGCGTCTTCATCGGCGAGCAGTCGCGCTAACAGTTTCGTCGCCGCTGAACCAATCCGGGAAAGTGCGTCGGCCGCTTGATCGCGAACCGCCGCCGATTCGTCGAAAACCAACAGTTCGGCCAGAGTGGGGATGGCAACGTCGGCCATCGGCCCGATGGCCCCAATCGCGGCCGCTGCTGCACGTCTCAGGTTCTCGTTCGCCTCGCCGGTGGCGCGTAGCAGTGCGGGAACGGCTGCGGAGGCGTTCGGCCCGATGTATGCTAACGCCTCTGCTGTTACCGTGCGCAATTCGAGTTTTTCGTTCGCGGAATTCAGCACCTCGATCAGCGCGGGAACGACGGCCGCATCTGCGATCCCAATTTGCGATAGGGCATCGATCGCGGCGAGCCGATCGGCGATGCGGGCCGACTTGTCCTTCAGCCTGACAATGAGTGCCGGTGCAGCCGACTTCGCCACCGGGCCGAACAAGGCCAGCGCCTTGGCCGCCCATGGCGACGCGGCATCCTCGTCGTCGCCTGTGTCGTCGAGCAGTTTGACAAACAACGGGACGGCCTCTTTGGCGGGAGGTCCGATGCGGCCCAGCGTCAGCGCCGCCTGTCGTCGGGAATACCAGGGGGCTTTGGAATCAGCCGCGATCTCTATCAATCCCTTTACGGCCTTCGCGGCGGCTGGATCAATGGGGTCGAGATCTTTGATTCGCTGCCGCCATTCGGCCAGAGTCAGACCGTCGTATCGCCGTTCGGCTTCAGTCGGTTGAGTCTCTGTTAGCCGAACTGTCTCTGCGACGGCTGGATCGGATGGAGATTGCACGACGTTGGGTACAAGGTTGGGTTCGACGGGGGCCGTCGGCGTCGAGTTCGCTTGCGGTTGGTTCGCTTGTTCGCATCCGACGATCACCGCAACGATGAGTGCGCACGCCGCGACGCAGTGCGTCGCAGACTTGCGTTCCCGCGCGGGAACGTGGGAACGTGGAACACGTCTCACGGGAGGGTTCGACAAATCAAATCTCACAACAGCGTGCGGAAATACTTCAGGTCAGTCGCCGTCTGCGCGATGCAGCCATCGGTGTCGAGTCGGCGAAAACTATGCGAACTCTTGTATTCGCTGTGCAGCGAATACGGCCCCTTATAGTTAAGCGTTTTCAGTGCATCGACAAACTGCGGCAATGGGCAGATACCGTCGGCCGGCGGCACGGTGCGCGTTCGCCACAACTGTTGCCCGTGCTTGTCGCGTTTGTCCTTGGTCCAGTCGAAATTCTTGACCGAACAGAGTGCGATCCACGGGGCGAGCAGGTCGAGCCCCTGCCGCCATCCGTCGCGGCCTCCTTCCAACGCCATGTGCAACGGATCGACATAGGCACCCACTTCCTCCGGCGTGAAGTCTTCAATGAGCTGGAACAACTGCGTGCCATGCGAGGGAATGAAATTGCCCGAGTGAATGTGGATGCAGGGCAATACGTTGTAACGACCGGCCAGCTTGACGACGCCGGCGATTCGCTGGCGAACCTGTTTCAACTCGCGCGACAGCTTGCCGAATGTGGTGTAACGATAATAGCCCAGCTTGATCCGATCGACGCCAACCTCCGCGGCAGTGGCAAGTAACCGTTCAGCATCGGCGTCGGCATCGGTGATGCCCGTCGTCAGGAACAGGATTTTCGTGCCGGCGGCTTTGGCAGCCTGCGCGGCTTCGGGCAATTTGGTGGCGACCTGTTTTGGGTCGATGTGGCCGCCGCGACGGACGGTCAGGTCGAGTCCGTCCAGCCCCATATTTTTGAAGATGCGGCAGACCTCCGGAATCGACCGGTCCTGAAAACTTTTGGTGAAAGCGCCGACCGGCGGCTGCGCTGCCGCTTCGCTGGAATCCCCCTCGGCCGCAAGCGTCGATGACGTCAATAGATGCGCCGCTGATGCAGCGGTTGCAGTCGTCACGGTGTCTCGCACAAATTGTCGACGATTCACTTCGTTCATTTTTCGGATCTCCCGGAATCTCACGGAACGACGGTCATTGCATCAATTTGGCTTGAGTTCGGCGTTTGCGCCGCCGATGCCTCCCTTTGTGGACACCGAAACCGCGTGAATGCGGCCCACAGAGTCGCAGACAAGGTCGTTACTCACATGATAACCGCCCGACGATGGAATGTCGTTGCTTTGTTGGTTGCTGCCGCCTGCTGTTGCGGTTGTGACAGCGAAGATCCTGCGGTTGCCCGTGCGACGGCGATGATCAATCGGTATCCAGAAAAACCGCGGGCTTACAATCGGCGCGGTGTTGCCTATGAAGAATTAGGCCGCTTTCAGGATGCGATTACCGACTACGACCGCGCAATTGAGATTCAACCGGACGCGCCCAATTACTACTTCAACCGTGCCAACGCCCGGTCGAGTCTCAAACAATTCAAGAAAGCAATTGCCGATTACAACCGTGCTATTCGTCTGGCGCAAGACGACCCCGATTACTTCAATAACCGTGGATTCGCCTATGCTCAATTGGGCGAATTCGATCGTGCGATTGAAAACTACAATGCGGCCATCTGGCTGAAACCGGGCGATCCCGACTATTACTTCAGCCGCGCAAAAGTGTACGACAAGCTGGGCGACGTCAAACGTGCCGAGGCAGACCGCGCGACCGAAGAGAAGATCATGTCGGCATTCACAGCCGAAGCGGCCGCCAGCGATGCATCGGAATGAGGAAGGCGCGACCACTGGTCACGGCTTGACTAAATGCCGAGCCCTGTTCAACCTTTCGCCCTCCGTTTAGAGTAGGCCGAGATGTTTGACTGAATCTTGCCACCACTCGACGCGGAAAATCGATGATTGTTAGTTGGAATTGGCTCAAAGAGTATGTTGCGCTCGAGATGTCGGCCGAGGAGTTGACGCTGCGGCTGACAATGTCCGGGTTGAACCTGGAAGGAACCGAAGAGCGGCCGGACGATCTGGCGATCGACTTGGAAGTGACCAGTAACCGACCAGATTGTCTCGGACATATTGGCGTTGCGCGGGAAATTGCCGCGTTGTACGACCTGCCGTTGATGCAGCCCGATCCACAACCGTCGACCGCCGACGCAACGACCGCGTCGGCCACATCGGTCGAAATAGAATGCGACGACCTTTGCCCACGGTATTTCGCCCGTGTCATTCGTGGTGTCAAAATTGGTCCCAGTCCCGGCTGGCTCCGCGATCGGCTGGAGACGCTTGGCATTGCATCGATCAATAACGTCGTCGATATCACCAACTACGTGCTGATGGAATCGGGCCAGCCGCTGCACGCGTTCGATTTCGACAAGCTGCACGGCGGACGAATTGTTGTCCGTCGCGCCAAGCCGGGCGAGAAGATCATCGCCATCGACCAGCGCGAGTACGAACTTGACAACGAGATGTGCGTGATTGCCGATGCGGACCGTCCGGTGGCCATCGGCGGTGTGATGGGCGGGCTGGATACGGAAATTGGCGACGGCACGGTCAACGTGCTCATCGAGACGGCCGACTTTGCACCTCTGTCGATTCGTAATACGGCCCGCAAGCTGAACCTGCACAGTGATTCATCCTACCGATTTGAGCGGGGCGTCGATCCGGCCGGACTCGACTGGGGAAGCCGCCGTTGTTGCCAGTTGATTCTTGAAATCGCTGGCGGAGAACTTCTGGATGAACCGGTAGTTGCCGGAAAACCGGTCGATGAAACTACGCCAGCGGTGACGTTGCGATTTGCTCAATTGAAACGGATTCTGGGCATCGAAATTCCAGCCGCCGACGCGATCCGCATTCTCAAGGAACTCGGACTCACACAACAGGGCGAAGCGACCGCCGACAGCGCCGCCTTCGTTGCACCCCCTTGGCGGCGCGATCTGACACGCGAGATTGACCTGATTGAAGAAGTCGTCCGTATTTACGGCTACGACGAGATTCCCGCCGACGTGCCGGTGCCGCTGATGCTGAGTACGAAGACGCGTCGCGACCGTGTCGCCGACACCGTTCGCGATACGCTGACGGCCGCCGGTTTTTTTGAAGCGATCACGATGTCGTTCGTCAGCGATGATCTGTGCGATTTGTTCACACCGCGCGGCGACATCCCCCGGCTGAAAGTTGAGCATTCCTCACGTAAGCACGAAAACGTCCTCCGCCAGAGTTTGATTCCCAGTCTGCTCGTTTCCCGCCGCGAGAACGAACGGCATGGAACGCCCAACGCCGAACTGTTCGAGATTGCCCACGTTTATTTGAAGGCCGAACCGGGGGCGGGAACCAACACCGGAACGGAAGTTGTTGGGTCTCAACCGGGCGAACCGCAGATGATGGGGTTGGTCAGCGGACGTTCGTTTGCCGACGTAAAAGGGGTGGTGCAGGCGGTTGTGAAACGGATGAACGGCTCGGCGAGCTTCGATGTTCGCCCGTCCGATGTCAGTCAATTTGCGCCCGGCCGTGGCGGCGAAATCCTGTTGAACGACGAAGTGTGCGGGTGGCTGGGCGAGCTGGATCGCGAAGTCTCCGACAAACTCGATTTGCGCGACGCGGTCACGGTGGCCGAGTTCGATGTTGCCGCGATTGAAGCAGCCGCCGAGTTGACACCAACCTACACGTTGCTGCCTCAGTTCCCCGCGATGGATCGGGACCTGAACTTCATGCTGGATGATTCGGTCGCCTGGAGTCAGTTGGACGACGTGGTCCGCGAAGCGGCCGGCCCGTTGCTTGAAACGATTTCGTTCGGAGGGCAATATCGCGGCAAGCAGATCCCAGCATCCAAGAAGTCGTACATCGTTCGCATCACTTACCGAGCGCCCGACCGCACGTTGACAACCGAAGAAGTGGATGCAGCGGTTCAAGGCGTGGTGACGGCATGCGAGTCGAAACTCGGCGCATCACAACGATAGGCTCGTAGTGACCGCATTCATTCGGTTTTGATACGTGTTGATTCATGGGTGCCACTGGCGGCACGCAATTCGGCATTCAGAACTGCCTCGCGCATCGCTCGACTTGAGCAGGAACTGTTCTGACGGACCGCTTTTCCCCGGTTCGAAGGTCCGGTTATGACGAATGTATCGGCGGATCGACGGTGACTGATTCTGCGCGCCGGCCGAACCGATATTACCGGCATGATCGATAACGCCCTTGAAGAACTGGCCGACGTACCCCATTGGCAACCACTGCTATCCGCCTACCGCGAACGGCAGCTGGCAGAGCGCGCAGCCAATCCCGAACATGAGGGCTGGATTCCGCGAATCAGATCGCTGATCGAAACCGACGGTGAGCAGCTATCTCAACTGCACGGGCGGTTGATTGCGGTTGGGCTGCTCAAATTTGAACTGGGCGACATCACCAGCGGCATGTCATACCAACTCAGTTCGCTGGGCATCCGCGCACTGTCGATGTCGGAAGACACTGCGGCAGATGTCGCAATCGAGCCTCAATTGGAATCCGATGACGAGAGGGCGGCGGCGGCGTGACTCCCACGAAACAATCCTGAAGCACAAATGAAGGAAATTCCTTCGCTTGTACTTCAGGATTTCGTGGACACAAGGGTTGAAGTCGCGCCGGGGTGAAATCCACCGGCGCGGTTCGATTCCGTCCGTGTATTAATTGCGGCTCGTCGCGGGGTCCCAGCCGGCAACGACGGCGTCGGGAGCCAGCACGTAGATCTCAACCCGGCGATTCATGGCACGTGTCTTTTCGCCCGTGTTGGGAGTTGCCGGCTGAAACATGCTGTAGCCGGCGGCACCCATGCGGGCTTCGTTGATGCCCGATTTCGACAATGCGAGCAACACCGAGTTGGCACGGTTTGTCGAGAGATGCCAGTTGGTCGGATGCTTGCTGGATGTTGAACGCTTGACGATTTTCTTGTCGTCGGTGTGTCCCACAACGAGAATATTTAGTCGCTTGGCGTCTTCGGCGTTCATAATGCTCGCGAATTCGTTGAGCAGCGGGGATGCATTGCGATTGATTTGCGCGCTGCCGGAAGAAAACAGAATGTCGGAGTGAAACTTGCTGACGCCGGTGTGTGGATCGAACTCAAATTCCGGGTACTTCTCATCCAGTTCCTGGAATCGACGGGTTGCCGAATCGGAAAGCGGACTTTTCTGGTTGCGGGCATTGTTCAGCAGGCTGATGTAGCGCTCTTGCGCGGACGAGAGGCCCGACTTGAGGTTATTGACGCGCTGATTGGCCGTTTCGAGACTGGAGCGTAAGCCCTGGTTTTCGGCCGCTAGCTTTTGAGCCGTGTGCTGCGACTGTTGCTGCTGGGCAGCCAACCCCTGATTCTGCTGATGCAGATCGAACGCCTGCAATTGAGACGCCTGATAGTGCTGGTAAGGCACCATGTTGCACGCCGTTTGTCCACAGACAAACAACCCGACGAAACAGAACAGCGATGTGCGCATCGAGGCAGACATGAAGGATCTCCTTTGCGTCGCTCGAAACAGACAGAGTGTCGGCTCGCAAGAGGCTCGGAGGCAGGAGCAACCGAATCCAAATTGCAAACAGACATTGCCCAACGAGTGACAATGCAGCGATCGATTGTGATGTTTTGGTGTGTGTTGAGAGAGGGGAGACTTTGAACCGCCTGCTTCCGTTGTGAGTGTGCGGAGAACAGGACTCGGATCGAAGTCGGCGGCGTTTATAGCGGCTTCGCGAGATTGTGCCTAGAGGAAAGTCGCAAGTTTTTCACTGTGGCGTCAAGTCGCAACTGTGTGCCGTAAGGGTCATTGAATTCAGTATTTGCGCAGGAAAACCAAGTCACGGTTCCACTGAATGGCGTTGGCTGCACTAAAAAAACTTACGAAAACCCATCATGCGCTCGTTCGTCGATCGACCGCCGAATGCGGTCACTACGAGCCTGCCTAACGAACATCGCCGCCGTTGCCACACATACAGCGGCAAACGTCTTGCCTTTTCGGGTGCTTTCGGTGAGAATTGGGCTTGTGGGTTGATGATTCTTCACATCTATCAAATCAATCCGCAGTCTCACTTCGCTGTTTCATTTCTGATCGCAACTTGCTGCATAGGATTGCCGCCGGTTGTGGGTGCGGATTTCAGGTCATCTCTCATGAGTGATCGCCGCCGTTGCATCTTGAATGGTCAAACCGACACGCAACTGCCGTGCCGCGGGCCACCTCTCCGTTCTGCTTTCCCATCCCATTGTGTTGTTGCACGCAGAATCGTTGTCGGCCCGTTCTCGGTGAACGGCCAAGTTCCAACTTTTCACAAAGTGATGGAGGCACGACATGCAACGAAACAGCAAGTTTCCGTCGATTTTCAAGTCTCTCTACACGCACAATCCGTTTTACCTGTTGAGCACTTGTTTTGTTTTGTACGCGATCAAGAGAGCATTTCGGCCCGAGTTGATGGGGTACATCGATCCCTGGGCGTTAATGGCGTCGCTGACGGGATTCACCATGCTGGCCGCCGTCACCGCATGGGTCGTGGTGCGATTCGGCAAAGTGTGGGAAGACGCCCGCTCGATTGTGCTGGTCCTGGTGCTGATGTTCCTGGCGATGTCTGTCAGCTTCGATGAATTATTGAACATTTATTCCACCGAAGCGATCGGTCTGCTCACATTGGGATTCTGTTTTTCTGTCATCGTGACCGAGGCGCTGTTGAGAAGTCTAAACATCCGTTTTCCTGCCTTATTTCGCATGCCATTCTACCTGATGCTGGCCTTGTTCTTTTTCTATCCGGTGTTTGTTTCCCACGAAGTGACCGGACTGGGGCTGACCGCCACTCGCTGGCGAATTGCACTTTTCCCCACCATTGCCGGGGCGATTTCGCTGTTGTTGATATTTGCCATTCGGCGTGGAACAGCCTACGTTTCCCGGAATGGGACACCGTGGCGATGGCCCTGGTTTCCGTGGACGTTGTTCGCCTTTCTGGCGCTGGCCGTCTGTGGTCGCTCGTACAGTTTGAGCATCTCTTTCGACACTTCCGTCGGCCTCGTCACCGACATGAACAGCCTGTTCGGCGGATATTTTCTGATCCCGTTCTTCCTCGCGATACTCGTTTTGCTGCTTGAGATTGGAATTGTCGAGGGCAAACAGAATCTGCGCATGGGGGTGATGGCTGCTGCTGGTTTGTTGTTGCTGCTGGCGTTGCCGTTGCGCGGTTTCGACCCGACATTTGCCGAGTTTCAAACGACGTTTGTTAGAGCGCTGGCATCGCCGTTGTTTCTGGCTCTGTTGGGCCTGTTGGCGTTTTATCTCTACGCCTGGTTGCGAGGCATTCGCGTGGCTGAAGCCGGAGTGGTGACGACGCTGCTGTTGGCAACCGTTGTCGGTTCGAAGACGTTAGGCATGTCGTCACTGACGCTGCCCGTCCTTTGGCCATTGGCCGCGCTGGCGGCCATGCAATTGGTGTTGTCAATTGGTCGCCGGCGTTCGATTCACGCTTTCGTCAGCGCGTTGTGTGCCACTGCCGTTCTCACCGCCTTGATGTGGCAGCCAGAACTATTGATGTATCGCCGCGTTGCCGCTCACCTGTGTGGTGACGGCGTTGTCGATGCAGACGGTCGGCGTTGCCGAGTCGGCGATGCTCGCCTACCTCGTCGGCATGACCGGGCTGGCGCTCGTGCATTGGTTCTTCACAAGCCACCGCTGGTATCTGGCTGCCGGTTTGCTCAATGTGGCTGGCGGAAGCGGCGGGATTTCGTGGATGGCATTTCGGCAGTTGCGGGATCAGATGGGCGCCGAAGTCATCCAGCCCTTGTTGTGTGGAACGGCCTGTTTTCTGTTGGCCGCCCTCATCAGCGCCCACAAGGCGGGAGCCTTCAACGGGTTCCTGTTTGGGACGAAGAACCGAAACCTGAACGATTCGGATTGAGGCGAGTCAGCGCGCATTCGAGAAATCCGGTTTTTCCAACAAACCGGGTTTCTTCGCGTGATCTGCCCGTTACGGCGACGAATCGTCTACCAGTCGGACGATCGATTCGGCGGCGAGTGCCGGTTCCAGCGGTGCAGCCGATGCGGCTTCAATTCGTGCGCGATCTCGCCGAACGACGGCACGCGCATTTTGCGGACATCGGGAAGATTTGGCGATGGGAGTCGGCTGAATAGCGGCACCTGCTGACAACCAACCACCAGCAGACAAAATGCTGCAACCAGCCCGAAACGTGCAAATTGGCGAACGATCGTCATCGCTCCACCTCTCTGAAAAAGATGTGTGAACTGTCCAAGACCGATTAGACAAGCGGCGCAAGATCCGCCCAAAGAACGGTTGCACGCATTGAGTGCACGAACCGCCGAGGAGGACTGTTTCAGGATGTAAAATCTGGATTGAGAGTAATGAGGGGCCGCGAAGGTTAGCAGAAGCGGCATTCTGCACCAAGACCGGTCTGCGGATCGCCAAATCGGAACATGAAACCAGCCCGCAGCGCAAGTTTTGAAGTTGCGCACTTGGCTTGACGGGAGACAATAACCCCAAGTATTTGAGCCTGAAGCGCAAGCGAAGGAGCTTGCTAGCATCGCCCTGGAACCACCCTTCGCTTGCGCTTCAGGCTTCGATAAACAGGGGGTTTTAGTCCTTTCACCAATCTGAACACTAAAATGCGCAACTTCAAAAAGCGCAAGTGACGGTCGAGACGGCGATTGCGAACGGAAACCCTTGCTTGCGCTGCGGGCTGGTAGCGCGGCGGGCTGGTAGCGCTGCGAGGTTGTTGCCGATTTATTCGTCGTCAATCGTTCGCATGTGGCCGTCCCAGCCGCGGGCGCACATCGCCCCGTGAACGCGTTCGGCACGTTCCATCGCCCGAATCAACAACATGCCAAGCAACTGCGCGGCCGACGTCCAGCGATGCCACAGGCTGACGCCGCCGAAACTTCGCGCACGGCGTGCGACTCGCATTTTGTCCAGTTCGTCCCACAACACAAAAATGTAGCGGTACATGAAAGACAGCATGGCGACGATGATCGCGGGAACCCACAGCCGGCGCAGCGTGACCAGCAATTGATCGAACGGCATGACATTCACCAGCCACAGCATGGCGACGAACGACAACGTCGTCCGGAACAGAATAGCCGCCATGATTTCCCACCCGGCCGCGAATCCCTGCGAGATGGGTACCGACAACGACAGCATGCAAACCATGGGCATGAAGATCGCCACACGCCGCGCCAGATACGGCAACGGCACGTGCGCCACGCTGTGGCCGATGAACACCAGCGACATCAACACGCCGTACGCCGGCCAGAATCTCACGGGAATCGACACGCCCGCCAGCACCATGCTGAGTGTCAGCAGCAGTTTCAGCCGCGGCGGCAAGCGGTGGCAGAGCGACCGATTACGGCCGTAACGGTCGAGGTAGTTACTCATGCGTCACATCGGCGGCTGCGGCGCGCTGCCGCAGTCTCAAAGAGCGATCAAGCAGAAACGCGATTATTAGCACCGCCAATGCGCCGATGATTCCCGACAGCGACACCGACAGTTTCTGCCAGCCGGGCAACACCGTATCGTAGTCGGCAAAGAGCAGCGTACGACTTTGCTCCAGCTTGTTGAAGTCCATCTGCTTGCTGATTGCGACCAGTCCGTCGTCGAAGCCGGACGCGAACGGAGCAACAAATGCCGCGACCGACAGCGCGCACATCACACCGACGACAATCGCCCGCCCTGCACGTGGAACGGCGCGGCCGGAATCGCTCTCGTTGGCCGAATAGAGTAGATCGGGACGCTGAGACAGCACAAAGCCGAGGACGGAACCGGTGATCAACGCCTCACCCACTCCAATGGCAGAATGCACGCTGACCATCAACGCGAACAGTCGCCGCACTTCAAACATCTCGCCGCCGGAGTGAGAGCGGCCGAATTCGAGGCAGAACAATGCGGAGGCCGCAATCACGCCCAGCCAGGCCGCAATCACTCCGCCGGCCAGCGTCCCCCGCGCTCCGCCACCCAGCAAGCGACGCACGAATGCGAAAACCGCATATCCCCCTAACGAGCCGACAACCGCCATGTTCAACACGTTCACGCCCAACGCCAGCAGTCCGCCGTCGGCAAACAGCAGGCACTGCACAATCAGCACCAACGTCACTGCAATGCAGCCGGCCCACGGACCGAGCACGGCGGCAGCCAACACGCCCCCCATGAGATGCCCCGACACCGAAGGAATGCCGAAGAGCGCGATAGGGAAATTGATCATCTGCCCGGCAAAGATCAACGCCGCCATCATACCGGTCATCGGTACGGTTCGTTCAACGAGCGAGTCTTTCAACCGGTACAGACTGAAACCAAACGAACACAGCGAAACTGCGCCGGCGTATAAGCAAACTTCCGGACTGAGCAGCCCATCGGGCACATGCATCAAAACTTCTCGTTGCGATGAAAATGGTTCTGGAAAACTCTCGACGGGCCGATTGACGCGAGGTGGTCGGCCAAACATCCACTCTAGTGGCGTTCGGCGGCGTTTGCAATTTCGCCCGAAACGTTCAACGTTTTCCCGCATACGTAACATGTGTTCGCGCGAAAACGGGACCGTAGGCGGCGTGCGGCTGGGAATCGGCTTGTCTCACGTGTTATAGTCAGTGGAGAGGGCCACTCCGAAAACCGGGGGCCGGCCGGGCCTGAAGTTGCCCGATCCACCCGAATGCTATCCGTAAGAGGACCGAATCAGATGAAACGTTGTGCGATCGCCCTGTGCTTGTTGGGGCTGCTGACAGGCGTCTCGAATGCTCAGGATGAAACGACCAAGAAGAAAGCCCCCGCTGCGAAAAAAGAGGAGAACTCCAAGTCTCCGTTCAAGACGACGAAAGACAAAGCGAGCTACGGCTTGGGGCTGAATATCGGCCGTAACATCTCCCGCAGCTTCGAGCAGGACGGACTCAAGGTTGATTTCGATCTGCTGGCCCAAGGTCTCATTGACGCCTTTAAGAAAGTCGATCCCAAGTTGAAAGACGAAGAGATCCGCGAAGCGATGGCCGCGTTCCAGGAAGAGATGCGTGCCAAGAAAGCGGCCGACGCCAAAGCGGCAGTCGGCAACAACAAGAAAGAAGCCGTCGCCTTTCTGGCCAAGAACGGCAAAGCTAAAGGCGTCGTCACCACCAAAAGCGGATTGCAGTACATCGTGCTGAAGGCAGGAAAAGGCAAGTCGCCCAAGACGACCGACACCGTCAAAACACACTACCGCGGCACACTGCTCAACGGCAAGGAATTCGACAGTTCCTACAAACGAAATCAGCCGGCCACATTCCCGGTTTCCGGCGTTATCAAAGGTTGGACGGAAGCGCTGCAACTGATGAAGGTCGGCGCGAAGTACAAGTTGTTCGTGCCGGCGGAGTTGGCTTATGGCGATAACCCGCGTGCGGGCGGCCTGATCACTCCCGGCGCCATGTTGGTGTTTGAGGTCGAACTGCTGGAAATTGTTGAGTAACCAGGATTGCGGTGACTGGTATCAAGAGCATTCGGTTTCGGGGAAACACTCGAACCGCATGAATGCGGTCACTACGAACCTCTAATTGCGAATACAGCCCGGCTCTCTTCATTGTGAAGGAGCCGGGCTTTTTGTTTTTCCGCAGGGCACGCAACGCGTTTTGTTCTCAACGCAAAGATGCAAAGGATCGCAAATAGGAGCCTGAAGCGCAAGCGAAGGAGCATGACGGTAGGTGAACGAACTCCTTCCGCTCCTTCGCTTGCGCTTCAGGCTCCTGATTTCTTGTTGTTCTTTTTCTTCGCGTCCTTTGCGTTCAAACCGAGCGCGCAAAGTGTGCTCCCGATCCACGTGTCTCCTGCGAATCGGCGTTGACACGAAATCCGGCTGCCGCTACAACCCCGCCTCTCTCACCTCCGCGTTCAAAATTCTCGCCACCCATCCAATCTGAATCGCTGAACTCGAGCGAATCACTCGGGAGTCTCACTATGCGCAAGATCTCGCTGCTTCTCACTGTAATGCTGATGGCCGGTTGCGGCTCCGATACCGACCAGGCCGGCGAAGCGGATTCCAAACAGGGGACCGCCGCCAAGTCTTCCTCGTCTAAAGACGCCTCGAAGAATGGTGGCAAGAAGGCGGCAGCCTCGAAAACGGAAGCAACGACCGCTGCGCTCGTGGAACGGGGCAAGGCATACATCGAACAGCGGCAAGCCGGCAAAGCCATCGAGTCACTCAGTCAGGCAATCGGTCTCGACGCGGAGAATTCCGAAGCCTTCTATCAACGAGCACGCGCCCACGCACTGGCTCGCCTGGATGCCAACGCGCTGGCCGACTACAGTGCAGCCATCCGGCTCGATCCGAAACGCGCCCGCCTCTACTACTCGCGGGGATACTTCTTCCTTTCCCGCCGACTCGCCGACAAGGCGATCGCCGATCTCGAGAAGTCGATCGAACTCGATCCCAAAGAGATTGAACCGATTCAGTTCCTGGGCTTGGCACACGTTGCCAAGAAGGAATACCAGCAGGCCATCGCCGCGTTCGACCAGGCGCTGAAAATTAAGCCCGACAGCAGCGATGTCTACAACAACCGGGGCTTCACGTACCTGCAAGCCAAGAAGTTTGACAACGCACTGAAAGACTTCAAGAAGGCGATCCAGATCAATCCCGAATCGGTCAATTCCTACAACAATATGGGGCTGACCTACTTCGCGATGGAAGACTATCGCAGTTCAGCGAGTAGCTTCACCAAGGCCATCGAAAAATCTCCCAACACTCCCAACTTCTACCTGCAGCGACAGGCAGCCTACTTGAAACTGGGCATGCAGAATCAGGCCGACGCAGACGGGGACAAGCTCAACTGGTTGAAACAACTGGCAGTACTGAATATTGCTCTCGCCCGCCAACCGCGGAACTCTGCCAAGTATGTTGAACGCGCCCACCACCTGCTCGACGGCGGTGAAGAATCGGCCGCGCTGGAAGACTTCAACCGTGCCGTCAAAGCCGATCCACAGTACGCCCAAGCCTTGTCCGCCCGCGCCGCGTACTGGTTCAGCAAGGGTAAGTTGGACCGCGTGATCGACGATTGCGGAAACGCCATCTCCATCCAACCACACCAGGAAGCTTATTCCATTCGTGGCGACGTGTGGATGAAGAAAGGCGACTTCGAAAAGGCCATTGCTGATTTCGTCAAGGCCAAACGCTTCGATGCGACTGTTGCCCAAGCCTACCTGATGCGGGCCAAAGCACTCAAGAGCCAAGGCAATGATGAACAGGCACGCAAGAGCTTCGAACGTGCCGTCGCCCTCGACCCCAGCATCGAAAAGTCACTGCAATAGGCGAAGAGACAAGAGTCCCGAGACAAGAGCGAAGAGTCGAGAGCCGGAACAAACTTCTGGCTCTTGGCTCTCGACTCTAAGCTCTCCGCGTGTGGCGCAGCCACACTACGACTGTTCCAACTCGCGTCGCAGCGCTTCCAGATCGCTTTCGATTTCGGCGGCGCGTGATTCGCTCGGCACCGTCGCCGATGCGTCCGCAGTGGGTGCCGCTTCGGGTTCCCCGGATTCGCCTGTCGTCAACTGCTGCTGTCGGCGTCGGGCATCGGCCAATCGGGCTTCGAGCGCATGCAGCGTCGTCGTCAGGTGTTCCTGAGTTGCCAGCGCCGCCTTGCGTTGCAAATCCAAGCCGGCAATCAGGTCATCGACCTCGCGCCGGCGGGCCAAAGCCAACCGTGCCTGGTCATCTGCACCCGCCTGAAGTTTCTCCTTCGCCTCAGTCGTCCAGAACTCCACCTTTGAGGAGTGTTCGTCGATTTCCTTGCGAATCCGCTCGGCATTCGCAGCAGCCGTATTCACACTTCGCGTTGCGCCGGACAGGCCCTCATCCATCTCGCGGATGATCTGCCCAATCGCCGAAGCCGGGTCGGCTTCGTTGGCCAAAATGTCGCTGAGGCTGCAGGTCACAATGTCTGTCAACCGGCTGAAATAACTCATTGCGTCTCTCCGGCATCGGGTTCAATCTAACCAACGGGCAAATGCTCGCCGGGGATCATTCGATTCAGGAAAATTGTCGTTGTTGTATTGAAAGTCGTATCGGTCGTCCCGAACAATCGGTTGTCCCGATCAATTGGGACATTATCAATCTCGTCCAACATTTGGGGCATGCAGCCCGCGTCGTTTTAGCTTCAGTTGCAGTTTTTCCCGGGCCAGCCGCAATCGGCTTTTAGCGGTTGCGGTCGTCGTTTCCGTGACGTCGGCCACTTCCGGCAGCGAGAGACCCGAAAAATGATGCAGCGTGAACGTGAGCCGCTGCTCGGCTGGTATCTCTTCCAGTAACTCATTCACCATCGCCGCCAACTCGTGTTGGCTGGCCTTTTCTTCCGGCGACAGAAACTCGCCGGCAATGCGTGCCAGCATGTCCTGCTCGTCTTTTCCGGCCCCTTTGACCGCTCGCACCAGCGCATCGTGCGATTGCCGTCGGATGTTGTCGATCATCAGATTACGGCCAATGCGGTACATCCAGCCGCGAAATCGCCCCACTGGCAGGTAATCCCACGACTGATTGAAAACCCGCAGCAACGTTTCCTGCGACAGGTCTTCGGCCAACTGGGCGTCGCGCGTGTTGCGATAAAAGAACCCGTGCAATGCACTCTGATATTTGTTCACTAATTCTTCGAACGCGCACGCCTCACCGCTTTGGATACGGATCATCAGTTGATCGTCTTCCGTCATCAAGCGGCTCCCATTGACCCTTTGCACTTTAGTTGTCAATCATGGTGGGGGTTGTTAATCATAATGTGTGTCGGCCCGAAACGAAACGAGTTAACGCACCGACTTAAAAGAACTCCAATCACCGAAAAATTACATCGCGAGAACCGGAACCCTGACCACCAAGACCACAATCCAACTGAATTTTGGCGCAGACGCCAGTTTCGAGTGCGAAATCGATGCGAGTCGCGTCGTCGCAGTTCCCACACCGCCGGCACCGTTGGCGGATGTCGTGGGCGAAATCCGCACTGTGCTTGCGGCCCCGCTCGATTTTCCGCCGCTCGAACAGGCAGTCATTCCCGGCGACCGGGTGCTGCTGGTGCTTGATCGTGACACGCCGATGGCAGCGGAAATCATCGGCGAAATCTGGGCGATGCTTTCCCATCGCGACGTCGATCCGGCCGACGTTACCATTCTGCAACCGGCCGCTTTGTGTTCCGGTTCACAATCCGACCCGCGGGCTGTCCTGCCTGAAAACATCAAGAATCTCGTCGAATGGAAAATTCACGACCCCACCGAATCGGAAGTCTGTGGTTATCTGGCCGCCACCGCCAGCGGTGAGCGAGTCTACCTCGCTCGTGATGTGACCGAGGCCGACGTTGTCCTTTCAATTGGCGAAGTGGCCTTTGATTCTCTCTTGGGCTTTCGCGGTACTCACAGCGCATTTTATCCAGGGCTTTCCAACACCGAAGCACTCGGACTCGCCCACGGACAGGGACACCGCGAGCTTGGCCCCGACGACGATCGTCCACTGCGGCAGATGATCGACGATGTCGGCTGGATGCTCGGTACGCAATTCTCTATCCAAGTGGTTGCCTCGGTCGGCAACGGTGCCGCGAAGATTCTCGCCGGCGCAATCGATTCCGTCTTCGCCCGTGCAAAACAGTTGCTCACGGAGTTCTGGCTCGTCGAACTCGACTCCCGGCCGAAGATTGTCATCGCCGCCATCGATTGTGACGCCGCCGGACACGATTGGAGACAAGTTGGTGCAGCGCTCGAGTCGGCCCGCAACCTCGTCGATAACGGCGGCAAGATTGTGATCCTCTCGGAGTTGTCGGCCGAAACGGGGCCGGGCATGCAATTGCTGCGCGAGAGCGAAACGCCGGGCGATGCCATTCAGCCGCTGCGCACATTTCTCCCCCCCGATCTGACTCCCGCCACGCAACTCGCAGCCGCAGCCGACTGGGCCGACGTCTACCTTCTCAGCAAACTGGACGGCGATGTTGTGGAAGAGTTGTTCATGACACCGCTGGCAAACGGCAAGGAAGCGGCGCGTTTGCTCGGTGGCGCGGAGACCTGCCTGTTTCTGCCATCGGCCCAACACACCTTCGGCCGCGTGCGACAAGCATGACCATCGCGGTGCGAATCGGTCGTTGGCTATCAGTCAGAGCAAAAGGGTGCCTGTGGCAGAGTCTTCGATGCCACAGCGAGCGCTCGTGAAATTTTCAATTCTCAAAACCGCGGGCTGCGCTCCGAAAACGTCGCTTCGACCCCAGGCACCCATACGTCATTTTCGTGTTGAAAGACTAAGTAGCCCTGTCCACGAGTTCTGACCGGTTGCTTTTCTGCTCGAATCGAGCCAAAATGGCCCAATTCCGGTCATTTCAACCGCTGAAACCATAAGTCAAACATAATACATCGCTCCAAATTCACACGAGGAAAGCTGTTACGCCATGACCAGCATCAATCAACTTGCAACGTCCGCTCTCTCCGCAGGTGAGGGCATTCTTCGGCTCGCTCCCAACTGGGTCCCTCGCTCGTTCTTGCAGCCGGGCCGACGGTTGAAACTGCACCCCGCCGACTACTACGCGCTCGGCATGCATCGCGGCGGAATCGACGAACGCTGGTTCGGTTCGACGACCGAAGCCGCCAACGAAAACCGCAACGAAGACGAAGGGCTTTCGTATTGCGTGCTGGACGGCGAACGTTTTCTACTCCGCGATGCCGTCGCCGATTTGGGGGGCGAAATCATCGGCAACGATATCTGGGACAAATACCAGAAGTGGCCCGTCTATTCTAAATTCTTCGACAACATGGGCCCCATCCCCCACCACATGCACCAGAATGCCGAACAGGCGGCAAAGGTCGGGCAGGAAGGCAAGCCGGAAAGTTATTACTTCCCCCCGCAAATGAACGCCATTGGCAACAACTTCCCCTACACGTTCATGGGCCTCGAACCTGGCACCAGCAAACAGGATGTCGTCGATTGTCTCGACCGCTGGAACGACGGCGACAACGGCATTCTCGATCTCTCGAAGGCATACCGTCTCAAACCGGGAACCGGCTGGCTCATTCCGCCATGCGTGCTGCACGCGCCCGGTTCGCTCGTCACCTACGAGCCGCAGTGGGGCAGCGATGTTTTCGGCATGTACCAGTCGCTGGTCGAAGGCCGCATGGTTCCCCGCTCGCTGTTGACGAAGGACTTCCCGGAAGAGTTTCACAACGACAACACCTACCTGGTCGATGCCCTCGACTGGGACAAGAACGTCGATCCGAACTACAAAGATTCCAACTACCTCGAACCGATCGTTTCCGAAGAGGGCGACAACTGGTGCGACCGTTGGGTCGTCTACGGAAAAGTCAACGGCGATCAACTCTTCACCGCCAAGGAACTCACCCTCCAACCCGGCGCGAAGTGCACCATCAAAGATGGCGGCGCCTACGGCTGGATCACCACGCAAGGGAGTGGCAAAGTCGAAAACCTCACCCTGCAATCCCCCGTCATGATCCGCTTCGGCGAAATGACCGAGGACGAAGTCTTCGTCACCTGCAAGAAAGCCAACGAAGGCGTAACCTTCGAAAACACCGGCACCGAACCGTTGGTCGGCCTGCGATACTTCGGCCCCGGCGCACAACCAAACGCCCCAGCCGTCGGCGATCACAGAAAGTAAGGCGTCGCAGCCGCACGAAAACCCAAACCGACAGCTTGCTGTCGAAAGCGGCTGGTTCGTTTTCGTCACGTCGAATACCATGAACATGGCAGTGCGATTTTAGTTCTTCTTCACCCTGTTGAGATAAGCCGATGGCTACCGACGCCACAACCCGGCCGATGACAACCGACGAGTTCCTACAACTAGCGGACGAAGAAGGCGTGACGCGAGAATTGATCGACGGCGTTCTAGTGGAGCGACCTGTGACGACACGAAGCCCAAAGCATTCCAAGGCGGTAACCCGCATCAGCAAGATGCTCGACAATTGGCTGGACGAACAAGCGGAGACTGACGGAGTCGTTGCTTCGGGCGAGGTACGTTGCCGATTGGCAACAGACCCAGATCTGATCGTCGGCGTAGACGTCGTCTACTATGAAGGTAAGGATGCGGTTCGGCAGTGCGAAGAAGATTCTCTCTTTGACGGCCCGCCGATCATTGCGGTCGAAGTCCTTTCACCGAGCGATACTCACGAAGGTGTCGTCGAAAAAATCCGCCGCTACTTGTCCACTGGAACCAGACAAGTTTGGATCGCCGACCCCGATTTGCGGACGGTTACGATTCACCGGGCCAATGCGAACGCGACTCTACGCAACGCCAGCCAGGATTTAACTGCCGAACCGGAACTACCGGGTTTTTGCGTTGCGGTGAGAGATTTGTTTCTGAAGAAATGATTTCATAAGGATTTGCAGTCCCGCGTGTCGATAGTCGGCGCGAACAGGAAACACTGCGCCGCCACCGATAAAGGAGCAACAACCATGACACACGCATCCCCGAAATTACACAACGCTATGTGGCCCGGTTTGGTCGGTAAGAAGAGCCAGGGTGGTGATGAGCCCGACATGTCCCTCGATCGCATGCTCGAATTGACCGCTGCCGCTGAGGTGAACGGCGTCAAGTACGACGGCATCGACTATTTCCTCTTTCATCCGCATACCGATCCCGATGCCTCGGATGATGAACTCAAGGCGATTGCCGACAAGATTTCCGCGCACGATCTCGTCGTCGGTTCACTCGTCGCGCCGGTTTGGCCGGGAACGGTTGGCGACTCGGCCATGGGCGACGAAGAAGCCCGCAAGAAGTTTGTGCTTGCCGTCGAGAAAGCTTGCCGAATTGCGAAGGTGTTCAACGAACACGGTATTCGCAAGTACGGCGTGATTCGCATCGACTCTGCCGGCAGTCCCGCCGATTGGGCCGCCGATCCCGAAGGCAACACGAAGATCATCGCCGAGACGTTCCGCGAGGCGGCCAAAGTTGCCGAGGGTTACGGTGAACGCCTCGCTGCCGAAGGCGAAATCTGCTGGGCCGGCATGCACTCGTGGAAGGACATGCTCAACCTGCTCGAAGCAGTCGATATGCCCAAGACCGTCGGCTTCCAGGCCGACATGGCACACACGTATCTTTACCTGCTCGGCTACAACGCGCCCGAGCATGCCCTGCTGCAAGAGGGTTACAGCGACGAAGAATTCAAGGCGGCTTACACCACCATGACCGACGCGCTGCGTCCCTGGACGATCGACTTCCACATCGCCCAGAACGACGGTTCGGTTCACGGTACCGGCAGCCACGACAAAACCGGTAAACACTGCCCCGCCGACGACCCCAACGGCAAACTCGACATCGTCGAATGCGCCAACTACTGGCTCGAAGGAGCCACCGAGCGTGGCATCCAACACATCTGCTGGGACGGCTGCATGTTCCCCAACGAAATGCTGGAAACGCCAGCGACCTGGAACACGATCCTCGATGTGATGATTAAGGTTCGCAACGCTCACGGATGGGATTGATGAGAGGAAAAGCGAATCACATCGTTCCGCTTTCCCCACTCCGCTTTCCGCTTTTTCATCCCAATATCAAAGGACTCGCCAGCCATGACCAAACCATTCAACATCGGCATGATCGGCTACGGCTTCATGGGCCGTGCTCACACTAACGCATACAAGCGTGTCGGCGATTTCTTTCCCGAACTCGAATACCGACCGGTTTTGAAAGCCGCCTGTGCCCGCAGTGCTGAGTCGGTCAAAGCCTTTGCCGACCAATGGGGGTACGAGTCGATTGAGACCGACTGGCGGAAACTCCTGGAGCGCGACGACATCGACGCCGTCGATATCTGCGTGCCGAATAATTTGCACAAGGAAATTGCGCTGGCGGCCATCGATGCCGGGAAGATCATTCTTTGCGAGAAACCGCTGGCAATGGATGCTGCCGAAGGCGAAGAGATGTGCGCGGCCGTCGAGAAGGCGGGCCTCGCCAACATGGTTTGGTACAATTACCGTCGTGTCCCCGCAGTCTCACTCGCCAAGAAACTTATCGACGAAGGCAAACTGGGGCGAATCTTCCACTACCGTGCCAACTTCCTGCAGGATTGGACGATCTCGGAAGACCTGCCCCAAGGGGGAGCCGGTTTATGGCGGCTGGATGCAGCGGCGGCCGGCAGTGGTGTCACCGGCGATCTGCTGGCTCACTGCATCGACACGGCCATCTGGCTTAACGGCGGCATCACAGACGTCAGCGCCATGACCGAGACGTTTATCAAAGAACGCGTGCATTCCGACACGGGAGAAAAGCAGGCCGTCAGCATCGATGATGCCTGCTCATTCCTCTGCCATTTTGATAATGGATCGCTGGGGCTGTTTGAATCGACGCGTTACGCCCGTGGCCATAAAGCGCTGTACACGCTGGAAATTAACGGCGAGCACGCTTCCATTGCCTGGGATCTGCACGACCTGCACAGGCTCAGCTACTTCGATCATCGCGACGAAGGGGCCCTGCGTGGCTGGCGAACGATTCACGTCTCCGATGGCGACCATCCCTATATGGATCATTGGTGGGTCCCCGGTTTGCAGATTGGCTACGAGCACAGTTTCGTCCATCAGGTGGCCGATTTTCTGGCAGGCTACGAAAAAGGCGAAGCCGTTTCTCCCTCATTCCGCGAAGCACTCGAAACGCAAAAAGTCTGCGATGCAGTCCTCGACAGCGCCCGCGAACGGAAATGGACCGAGGTCGGCTGACATCTGGTCGATCTGTTATTCGAGTCGTATCGTCGCAACATGTTTCTGACGATGGCTGCCACTGGCGTGAAAAACACTGGCGACACGCCAGTGGCACCCGGGTTTTCAGCAGAAATTAGACGTCGGCTAGAGTTTGTTGCGACTGAACGTTTATAATCATCCGGACAACGCCGCCCGCATATCTTTGGTCATCTGGCCAAAACATGATGGCGGCGTCCCTTATGAATCCGCTCAACTTTCTTGTTGGTGATCGCAGGAGGACAGACGAATGGAACGGCATCCCATTTCCAGGGAAGGCTACGAGAAGCTCCGCGAGGATATTCGCCGGATGCAAGAAGACGAGATGCCCATCATCACCGAAAAGATTGCGCTGGCCCGCGCCGAGGGAGACCTCAGCGAAAACGCCGAGTACCACGGCCAACGCGAAGCGCAAGGCTTAATGCAGGCCAAGATCAACCAACTGAAGGGCAAACTCGGCAGTTGCGAAATCGTTGAGAAGTCAACAACATCCGACGTGGTCGCCTTCGGTTCGCTGGTCACCGTCCGCGATCTTAGCGACGACATGGAAGAGCAGTACGAATTAGTCGGGCCGGGTGAAGAAAACTACGATGGCGAAATCATGAAGATTCTGACGTCCAGCCCGATTGGCCAGGGGCTGATGGGAAAGAAGGTCGGTGAGCAGACCGAAGTTGAAATTCCCAGCGGCAAGCTGCAAATGGAAATCGTCGCGATCGAATAGCAAGACAGCACCCCGCGCAGATGCCACTGGCGTGTCGCCAGTGCAGCGCGGTGGGCAGTGGCGATTAGTGTTCCAGAACTTGATCGAATTGAATCATCCAGACACACATGGTCGCTTTTTCGGTTTTTTGCGCGGTTAAGTTTTTTGCCGAGCGAAGAATCTGGCAGTTTGTAACCCAGGGAGTTCTTCATGTTACGAGTTTCTCTTTCTGTCGCTATCGCATTTGCCTTTTCCAGTGTCGCACAAGCCGAAGACTGGACTGAGTTTCGCGGGCCAACCGGGCAGGGGTATTCCACCGAGAAGAACCTGCCGGCCGAATTCGGCCCTACGACAAATGTTGCCTGGAAAGTCGAAGTGCCGGGTATCGGTTGGTCGTCGCCCGTTGTTCTGAAAAAACGCGTTTACCTCACAGCGGCCGTTCCACAAGGCGATGACGGTGCCGACGGCCATTCGTTGCGCGTCCTCTGTCTCGATGCCGACGATGGGAGTACCATCTGGAACACCCAGGCTTTCGAGCAGCCCAACGGGCGGAACACGCGCATCCATGGAAAGAACACACACGCCAGTTCCACACCCATTACCGACGGCAAACATCTCTACGTCCACTTCGGAACGCACGGCACGGCCTGTCTGACACTCGCCGGGAAAATTGTCTGGAAGACAACCGAACTCGTTTATGCTCCCAATCATGGCAATGGTGGCTCGCCGGTCATCGTCGATGATCTGCTCATCGTCAGTTGCGATGGTTCCGACATTGACTACGTGGCTGCCCTTGATCGCAATAACGGCAAACTTCGCTGGAAGACCTCGCGGCCGCAGGTTCCCAACCCGCGCAAGTTTTCCTTTACAACACCGTTGGTCATCGAAGTCGCAGGGAAGAAGCAACTCATCAGTTCAGGAACCGACATTGTGGCCGCCTACGAACCGGCGACCGGCAAGGAAATCTGGCGCGTCACCTACGATGGTTACTCGGTTGTGCCGCGACCTGTTTTCGGTCACGGGCTGGTTTATATCTGCACGGGTTGGAGTCCGCCAAAACTGTTGGCAATCCGTCCGAACGGAACCGGCGACGTCACCGAATCGCACGTTGAATGGAAAACACCACGCAGCGTGCCCAACACACCGTCAACGATTCTGGTGGGTGATGAATTGTATTTCATCAGCGACCGGGGAGTTATCACCTGCGTCGATGCCAAGACCGGCGAGTCGCATTGGACCAAACGCGTCGGCGGCGGATTCTCGGCTTCGCCCGTTTACGCCGATGGAAAGATTTATTTTCAAAGCGAAGAGGGTGAAGCGATTGTGATCAAGCCGGGATTGAAATACGAAGAACTGGCCCGCAACCAATTCCCCGGCGAACGAACGCTCGCATCCTACGGCATCGCCGATTCTGCGTTGTTCATTCGCACCGGAACAAGCCTGTACCGCATTCAAGAACAGTAGGAATTCCAATCTGCGAAATCTGTAACGCGATGAAACTCCGCTTGCGGTTTCGCGGCGTCAGAATGTTCTCTTTTCCACGAAACCGCAATCGAACTTCGGTCAACCGTTACGCCATCAAATACAAGACTCAGCACAATGTCACGCCGCGAACAACTCGAAGAACTGCTCAAGTCCGACCCCGATGATGTCTTCCTGCAATATGCGCTGGCGTTGGAATTCGTTTCGGCAGGCGATGCCGATGAGGGACTCAAGCGGCTCGCGGATGTCAACGACCAACATCCCGAGTACGTCGCGGCCTATTTCCAGCGGGGTCAGGTTCTCGCCGGGCAAGACAGGTCGGACGAAGCACGCGAGATTCTCACGCGCGGCGTGGCAGTCGCCCGGCAAGTGGGCGATGCCCACGCCGAAGGGGAAATGAGCGAATTCCTCGCGACGCTCGGATGATTGGCAGTTATTGTCGCCCCACGTTTTTCCCGCGAACCATCGCCGGTGGACGCGATTGTGATCGGCCGTGATGAGACCAGTTCGCATCGTCGGGGCCATGTTGCTTAAGCCAATCGCGCAACGGAACGTCGCCGTCTTGCGGATCGTACACGCCGTTGGCCGATATGCCGTCGCCCAAGATCTGCCGACGGATCGGATCGAGGTCCGGATACAGATGCGCGACGGTCATTGCATCTTTCGGCCGCATCCAACGATAGCTGTAGCCGTACCAAACGACTTTGCGCGTCACGTCGGAGAGGTTGGCGCTGCGCGAATGCCAGACTCGGCGATCGAGAAACACCGCCGATCCGGGTTCGAGGCAAAGCGGTATGGCACCGTCTGGATTCGACACGCCATCCTGGGGCAAATCGATTTCATCCTGCAGATGCGAACCGGGAACAACCAACGTGTTGCCGTGATCGGGCTGGCTGACATCGCTGAGATAGAATCCAACTTTGAGCGACAACCGAGGACGCGGCGAGCATTCGATTTCATCGTTGACGCGCATGCTGTCCTGATGCCACGCCACTTGCCAGGTCATTGTGTTCGGGTCTGCCGGAGGCGTCACGTCGAGATGGGAATGATACGAGTAAATGTTCCATCCCAAAATGCCCCACACTTTTGGAAAGATCGTTGGGCAATCGATCAGATCGACGAACGCAATGTCTTCATGGATAATATTCGAGACCGACAGAAGTTTGTCGCGGTTTTCGGCCGTTCGTTCGCGGGTGTCGATGCGATCAACAGCTTCGAGCAGTCGATCCAACGTCGCTTCGTCAATCGCATTCTTGACAATCAAATAGCCCTGCGAATCGAAGGCTTCGCGTTCGTCCGCAGATAAGCAGTTCAAAACACATTCAGGATTCATCGGATAATCTATCTCAAAAGAAATTTGTGCAGCGCCGCCCATCGTTGCAGCTCGACTAATTCTGCATCACCCTTCGAAAATCTACGATATCGCATCGCAACGGAGAATCACATCGACACTCACGAAATCCATCTTCCGACGTATCTCCCGTCACTTCAATTAGTAGCGGCTCGATTGCAACTTGCGATATACTGCGAATTCACATTTCTCTTCAGATTGCGCGCCCCAATTCAAGTCGCATTACGACTGTCCTGTCGAGGCCCCGAATGAATGAGCCGCAAGCGTCGCTGGCTGAGCTGTTTCGTCAAGCTCGTGCGGGTGACGAACGCGCTCTGGGGCAACTGTGCGAGCAACACCGCCCGTATCTGCGACTGCTCGCGCAACGGTCACTCGATTCTCAAATCGGAGTCCGAGCGGATGCGTCAGATTTGGTTCAACAAACGCTGCTGTCGGCAGTCCGCAATTTCAAGAAATTCGAGGGCGAGCACTCGGCCCAATTCGTCGCTTGGTTGCAGGTCATTCACGAACGTAACTCACTGCATCGGTGTTAAATCGGAGTGTAAGTCTTTTTTTTACGGTGTTTATTGAAAATATCGACTTTATGCTACAGTGTGTTGACAACTGATTTGACAATTTCTAGGGTAAATCAAAAGTGACAACCGGGGAGTGCGTCCCCGGTTGTCGAGCAACACCTAAACCCTTAAGCGAAGGTGCTACCATGTCTAAAGCTACCAAATCCCGCACGTCAAACAAGCCTGCAAAGCCCTACCCCGGTTTTCCTCTCACCGCGCATGCGACTGGCCGCTGGTGCAAACGCATCAACGGCCAGCTCTATTATTTTGGCCGCTGGGGAACGAGCCAAGGCGGTAAGGTCGTCAAAGTTGATAACGTCCGCGAGGCCGCTCAACAAGCCGTTGACCAATTCAACGAGCAACGCGACGACCTCAACGCCGGCCGACCGTTGCAAAAGAAGTCTGATCGGCTCACCGTCGCCGAGTTGTGCAATCGCTTTCTCGCCGCGAAGCGGGAGCGGGTTGATACCGGCGAAATCAAGCTAAGTAGCTGGCATGAATACCGTAGCGCCTGCATCAAAATTATCGATGCTTTCGGTCGGAATCGTCCTGTCGATGATGTTACGGTCGAAGACTTCAATAAGCTTCGCACCAACCTGGCGATCGGCCCGAAAGGCAGGCGTGCCCCGTCGTCGCTAGGAAAGGACATCCTGCTTATCCGCATTGTGTTCAAGTACGCTTCTGATGCCCGCCTGATCGAAAAGCCGGTTTGGTTTGGTCCGGATTTCAAAGCTCCGTCGCAGCGGATCAAACGTCAGGCACGCCACGCCAGCGGAAAGCGGATGTTCGAGAGCGATGAACTGCGGGAAATGCTGGCCAGCGCACAGCAGCCGATGAGAGCAATGATTCTGCTGGCCATTAACGGCGGTCTCGGACAAACTGACCTTGCAAACCTTCCGCAGTCGGCACTCGACCTGAATGGCGGCTGGCTGGATTATCCACGGCCGAAGACCGCAGTCGAGCGCAGAATCCCGCTGTGGCCGGAAACGGTCGAGGCGTTGCGGGAAGCGATCGCATCGCGTCCGCGAGCCAAGAGCGCTGACGATGACGGCATGGCGTTTCTGACTCGCAACGGCCTGCGTTTCGTCCGCAACAGCAGCGGCGAGAAGCAGGCCTGGGTTGATTCGTTAGCACAGTCGTTCAAAAAGATCCTGGTAAAGCTGGACATAAACGGAAAGCGCAACTTCTACGCCCTGCGGCACACGTTCGAGACCATCGCCGGCGAGAGCAAGGATCAAGTCGGCGTCAATGCCGTCATGGGACACGCTGACCAATCAATGGCCGCTGTCTACCGCGAACGCATCAGCGACGATCGGCTGCGGGCGGTTGTCGAAACCGTGCGTCAGTGGCTGTGGCCGGCGGTGTGATTTTCAAAGACTTGTGTCCGAAGATGCAGATTAGTGTTGACTGGTGAATATCGTGCTTCAATGCCATCGCCGGTCTCGATAGGCCCGGCAAGGTTGACCGTAGATGTCCATTTTACGAAATTGACCGGGACGGAATTTGTTGGATTTGGCAAGACTCCCGCGATGGGCGGGCGATTCGAGACGGAATTCGATCGGGATGAGTTGATCTCGCTGGTGCGTGAGCTTCGGCGGTAAACTAAAGCAATCGGGACGGCCGTGGCGGTTCGAAACGCGGCGGCCAAGCGGTCCCTGGCGCGATGGATGCTTCGCCTTTCGCATCGTCGCGCTGGGATCGGCCCGACTGAAGAAAGGCAGGTGCAGCATGTCGAGTATTCTCCCCTTCGCTTGTGGCCCTCACCCAGTCTGGTCCCCGATTACCAATGAGATTCACGCGGCCATTTGGGACTGCGTAGGACTGGGGAAGGTGCAGGGGTTTGTCCGGGAATGGGCATCGGATTGGGCCGCCCGGGTCAACGCCGCAGAGGGCGCGAGGCAACAGAAGTTCGCGTGCGCCCGGCAAGCCCTCCACTACCCCGAAGATTCGACGCTGAACCTGATCGCGGATAACTTGCCCGACGACTGGCAACTGAAAGAGGCGCTATGCGATCCCAAGCTCCCCGAGTTACCGCTTCCGCCATCCCATCGCCCGCGTTCATTGGCCGAGAAGTGGGCGGCCTTGAGTGCCGTGCATGACGTGTTCGACTTGAGTGGCGACAAGGTTATGCCGTGGCCGTTACCGGAGGATGATCAGGACTTGGTGGCCTTAACGGAATGGATGCGGGGTGAGGGCGGGTCGTACCTGGTATTGATGCGGGCGGCCAGCGCGTTGAGGGAAGCCTACGCCGATTCGGTCCGTAGATGGCTGGAAGACGTTAAGAAGGACGGCGACGAGCAGCCGGTGGAACTTACCAGGGAGGCAAAGGCCCTGGCACTGCTGGTGCAGCACCCCGAGTGGACCGACACCG
Source organism: Planctomycetota bacterium (assembly GCA_963581435.1). Taxonomy (GTDB): domain Bacteria; phylum Planctomycetota; class Planctomycetia; order Planctomycetales; family Planctomycetaceae; genus JABISG01. The sequence continues at coordinate 8,783 of CAUZOL010000007.1, read as the reverse complement.
CAATTGCCAAGTCTGTGCCGTGTAGCCGGACGACGCTGTACGACTGGCCGAAGTACATGGCAGCCCGAGAGGCCCTGAGGCAAGGGCGAGGACAAAAGCCCCGAGGGACCAAGGACGATGACGGTAATCTAGAGGCTTGGCGGTAGCCGACACTCCCAGCCGACACCCGACACTTTTGCCGACACTCGAATTGCAGAAGCCCCGTTTTTTGCGGGGTTTTCTCATTTCTTGAGCCGACACCCTGCCGACACTCGCCCATTTTCCAGAGTTACTTTTCTGACCTGGAAAGTGAGGTGCGAAGTGAAGACAAGCCCCAAACATCCCCCGCGGCCCCAGGACTGTGCTACGGCGTGGTTCGCGGTGTGGGAGCGGGCCCGGATTGACGGCGACCGGGAGCGGGAGCGGCAAGCATTGGAAAACCTACGTCGGCTGGGCGTGGTAGTTGCGAGCGCCGACGACCAGCAGGGGGTGGACCATGGGCATCGTGGCCACCATACCGCCGGAGCGCGACAAAACACCCGGCGGTTTCATAAACCAAGGAGAGATCGAATTATGGCACCCGGCACCGATGTTGGCAATGACATTTCTGTTGACGATCTGAAGATCAACGTCCAATTCCGAAACCTTTGCCCCGCACTCTCTGATGAACGACTCAAAGGACTCCGCGACGACATCATCACCGGACAATACGAATTCGACGGCCGAACATGTTACTACCAAATTCGCAAAATGATTCAGCAGTACACGGAGGCCTCTCTGAGTCAGAGCTACCTAGATGCGGTTCTCAAGACCTACCAAGAGGTTCACGGCGTCATCGACTTAATGATGCGAGACCCGCGCGGCTATTTGATCGAGCCACACACCGGCAACATCATTCCATTGGGAACGCGGAACGTCGAAGCGTATTCCGTGCCGGCGTGGCTGTTCCACACGGTTTTGTACATCGAAAAAAAAGGCATGGCCGGTTTGCTCAGGAAGTCCGGAATCGCAGAGAAGTTCGACATCGCGATCATTGCCGCCGAAGGGTACGCCACCAACGCTGCGAAGCTGCTGATGTCCAAGGCGACCGAGGGGCAACCGATAACTCTCCTGTGTCTGCACGATGCCGACCCCGATGGTAAGAACATTCACCATAATCTCGAAAAGGCTGGACTCCGCAGCGACAACATTACCGTCATCGACATCGGCATGAGTCTGGACGAAGCGATTGAAATGGGACTGGACCTCGAAGTCTTCCACCGAGTGAAGGGTCTGCCCCAAGACCTCGAACTGACGGACACAGAGCGGCTGCATTGGGAAGGCGAGTATGCGGGAGTCGTGAAGGGAAAGAAGCAGTTCCGCTGCCAGCGCATTGAGTTGAACGCACTGGCCGCCATCCCGCAGGATTTCATCGACTTCGTTGAAGCCAAGTTGGAGTTGCACGGCCTCACGAAAAACCTCGTTCCACCGGACGACGTTGTACTGAGTGCCGCCAATGACGCAGTACGCTTGGCCGCTCGCCAACAGGCACGAAGCACCATCGAACAGATAATCAATATCGAGTCGCTGTTGGACCGCGCCGCAGAAGAGATCGACGGTCTCGTCGATTGCGCCACCATTCAGTCGAGCGTGTCGGAATGGGGCATCGAGGCCGCACCTGAATCTTGGCGCGACGTCACCACACGCGAGGCCGAAGAACAGGTACGGCAGCACCACGAGCGGATAGAGACGACCGTTCGCAAGTCGCTGGAAAGCCTATGACCAACAGCCGGACTCCAACAAGGGACACACGCTTCGATGCAACAAATGATCGAGTCGGCAACAGCGGCGGCAGAGCTAACCGGCGAATCTGTTGACGATGTTCTGAACGAACACCTCAAGGACGACCCCGCGATTCTGGAAATGGTGAAACACAAGATGACGAAGTTACCCGCGTAACTGCGGTGACCGAACCAGAAAAAACGAGCGACCAATTTTCCTGGGATGACATAGACATTCCAACGAATGGTGACGGCGAAACCACTGACCATTTACCACGCCGGCGACGTTCGCTGGTTTTTAAGAATGTGTTTTTACGGAGCAAGGACATGGCAGAAACGAAGAATCAGGTGTTTGAGCGGGACGTCAATCTGACAATTCAGGAGTGGCATAATCTTGCGGTGCAAAAGGCGTGCTTTGCCATCCTTGCAGATGGCAAGACGCTGCTCCAGTACACGCTAGATGAGTCCCGCGAGGACCAATGGACCGAAGCAGAGAGGCTCGAATACTGCGGACCTGACGATCCGCTGTGCACAGAGATTCTGGCGTGGGCTCTAGTCACATGTGACATCTCGGTGATTCCGTTTCCATTGGTGCAGACAGGGTGGGACAGTGAAAACGATCGGCCAATTGTTAGTTCGCATCCAGCGTACTGGAAGACGAATAAACCAGACGTCGAAGACCAGTTAAACATCTTCCGTCCGTTATCGATTGGAGCGACAACAGTCCGCACGGAAGGTGGAATCTGATCAATATGAGCCAACCGTCGCTCGACACGCTGTCGGGCGGCGGCGGCCGTGATTGGCTCGCCACACCGTACAACTGCGCGATGGCTGAAGCGACTGGTCAAATCTGGACGGTTGGACCTCGTTAAACCCGGCGACTACGTGAATCACTTGGCCGCCGTGTATCGATACCACCAATCGCAACTCCCCCGTTCCCCCGAATCTGGAGACAACACATGAGTTGGAATTCCCACCAGCGCCGTCCACAACAATCAGTGGAATGCCCAGACAGCTATCGGGGTGACCGGCGGCGGTACGTCGAACAGGGGACCCGCAGTGAGCCAAACCCACCCGTGCTGGCTGGCCTCATGCCCATCGGCCGACGCTGGCGCGGCAAGCCCATCTCTGCGGTTCCCACCGGCTATCTGGAATGGGTGCTGCGCGACGTGCGGGGCCGGGGGAACCCTACCATTCCTCGCAGTCGGAATGACGACACCGTTCGGCCGCCCTCAGCCGCGCAAACTGCTCTCGGTCGAAAGAACCGGAGCGCGCTGGTTCACGAATTATGCGGCTCCTCAGCCTTGAGAGTGCCAGTACGGTAAACCTCTGATTTGACGGGAATCGCGTGTTTTGAATTCGCGGACGGCAATAACGGATTCAGTTCGTGCAGATCACGGGGTGCGTCGAGTGATTCAGCCGCTATTCGGAAAAACCAACGTATTTCGGGACGAATCCGCGTCCAGGAACTCCTCGGTCACGAGGTTCTAACCACGGTGGCAAATGGGGAAATAGGAACATCGAGTCTTGGACCAGTGCTGTTCGGCACGCGGTTTAGAATTGCCGGGAGAGTTGCTGTAAAGTCCCGCCTTGTGAAGCACTTCACTGTTCCTGCGCCCTGTTTTCATGCATAATCCAAAGTCTCATATCACCATCACAGGTCTCGCGGTCTATTTGTGGGGTGTTTGTGGCAGTTTCTATCGATCAATTTATTTGACATCTGCGATTACTTCCATACCGTTCAGAGCAAGCGGTTGGCTCTTAAATTCTGTATCGACAGTGAATCCGTTGAAGTCCTCAACAAGGATTGGTCCTCCAACGGAAGAATCCCACGTGCTTCGGTCGGAGTATGTGATAAACCCCGCCTGCACCCGCCCCACCGATGCGACAAGAACGATAATCGTCAGCAGACTTTTCATGGCATCCTCTTCGGGTTAATCCACAGCCATACTGCTTGCAAGCGACTCAGGGTGCAAGCCCCGATGGTAATCCCAAACTGCCCGACCCAACCATCGCGGACCATGCCGAACGGACGCTAGACGCGATTCTCTCGCCTGGGTATCGGCAATGGACGCCGGTACGCGTCGGGGTTATAATCGAGAGTCAATTGTCTGTGCTTCGCGCACTCTCCGCGGTTCAACGTCCTCGCTATGTCTTCAACTGAAACACATCAGATTCCCGACTTGGGCAACCTCCGTCGTGGCCGTCCCGCCAATGTGAAGGCATGGTCGCGACTGGCCGTTTGGGGTGGCGTGGCGCTGGTCGTTTATTTGTCATTGGCGCTTCACAGCTTATTTGGCGACGGGTTTCGGCTGCGCTATTGGGCAGTTGCGGTTGCGGTTTCCTGGCTTGCTATTACGTATTGGGCCAAGCACGCAATTGCAAATCGCGACGTGACATCTCGCCCTTTCGTGCGAATCGTACTGGTAACGTGGTCGGTCCTGCTGACGCTACTTGCAATGGATGTGCTGTACGGGCTGTACTACAACACAGTCATTCGCCCGAGCGGCGAACAGAGACGTGATGTCTCCGTCCCCGAGATCTCCGTCGTCGAATTCCACGACGCTGTCCCCAAAATGAGACGGGATCCCTTTGTCTTCACAAAGCCCCACAGTTACTACGTGGCGAAGGTCTACGGCGACCTGTGTGCGGCGTCCGACCTGCGGTCGGCGACCATCCGGGAGAAAGTGATCGAGTTTAGAGAAATGGATATCGAAGTCGATCAGCACGGCTACCGAAAGTCGATTCCGCTCTCTAAGGCCAGAATGATTTTGCTGGGCGATTCCTTCGCCTGGGGAAACGGCGTGTTCTCCACCAACAGTTTTGTGCACAAGATGAATGTGCAGAAAACGGCGTGCTACAATCTTGGTCACTGCGGCTGTGGACTTCCGTCACAGATCCAACAGCTGGATGAGATTGCCGAGTCTGAGGACATGCCGGAATCCCTTGAGTGGATTGTCTGGCTGGTGTTTGATGGCAACGATTTGGAAGACAGCGTCGATCCCTTCCTCCCGCCGGATTCATCATCCCGCATTGATGGCACGGTGTTCGACGGCGTCATGACCGCAATCGAGGCGGTGCGGTACAACTCAGTTCTCAGCCGAGCTTTGAGCGGGCAGCTTTACGTGCTGGGAGGTGATTCGCACCAGACGGTCGATGGAATCCATTTACGAGGCCAACTTTATCGGTCGAACAGTCTCGGTTACAAGCTGTTCAATCCTCCCTATGTGACGCGGGCGGCGGCATCTCTCAATTACGTCGAGAGCCATTCCAATCGAAAGCGGATTTCGAAAGCGCTGGCCCGGATGAAGAAGGTTGCCGAAGGCTTCGGCGCCCGAGTGCTGGTCGTCGTCGCTCCCTCGGCTCCCCGCGTACACGGGCCGCATTTCGAAGACTTCCCCGAGCTGCAGCCGCCCCATTTCGCCAATTTTGTTTTCAGTCTGGCCCAGGAGCACGACTTTGAGACGCTCGATCTGCTTCCCATTATGCAGAAGTACGCGGGCCGGGAACTGCTCTTTCATCGTGACGACACGCACTGGAATCCCCGTGGGCACGAAGTAACAGCACAGGCGATCGTCAATCGCCTGAAACAGCTTGCGGACCGCTAACGCGAAATACGCGAAAGTCCCCCACGCGGCCAACGAGCCGGTGCCGGCTCCAATGCAGGAGCAGGTCTGGCTGGTCCTGCTTGCTGACAATTGTCCTGTAAGGTAACCGATGGAACTGGTCCCAGGGGGGTTCGACGTCGTGGTCGGCAACGACCATGAAGCCCCGCCGCTCGGAGTAGTACAGGATAGACGTATGCCAGTAGAAGTCGGTGACGATTACGTACTCGTCCTCCGGGGTGACCTCCCGGACCAACCGCCCAACACGACAGAGTTCATAGTCGTAGTCGAACCTCACTGTCCAGTAGAGATAATGCCCGGACCCGAGAAGGAATGAGCCGAGCAGCAGGCCGGCTGGCAGCAGGCCGATGCGCAACCGGATCACCCCTGTCTGCCACAAGTGCCAAGCTCCCATCGCCGCGAGGAAAGAAAAGAGCGGCATCGCTGCGACAAGATAGTAATCGTGTACAACGAACAGATTGAAAAACGTAAAGATTGTCACGGCCGGGCCCAATACTGCAGCGGTGGCGAATCGCCGATGTCGTTGCGACATCTTCCAGGCCGCTCGAATCCCAATGATTGGAAAAAGGATCAACGCATAGGGGAAAGCGTAAGCCACCATCCGACCGGCCAGAATCAGCCAGTTCATCGGATCGAGGCGTTGTGACCACGTTCCAAATATCCATTCCCGCATATTGGATGAGGCATGGAACGCTGTGTAAGGCGACGCCAAGTTGACTGCGTTTGCATGTTGCATCCAAAACCAGCCGGCCAGCACAGGAACCGTGAGCAGTGTGAGCATGCCAGCCGCAAACGCCAGCCGCCGCTTCATCAGCCAGGAGTACGGGCGTCCCGAAAGCCCTGCCAGCCGCCACTCCGCGCGACACCGCCGCCAAAGCCAGACCGCAAGCAAAACGCCGAAAACCGGCATGACGATTGATTTGATCGCCGTCGCCAGAGCTCCCGCAGCCGTACCGACGAGCAACAGGCCAAAGCGCCGCTCGTTACGCAGAAACTCCAGACCGCAATACAACCAGACCATTGCGAAGAATATCGCGGCGAAGTCGATCATGCAGGCCCGACTCCAGAGCACACTCAACGGGCTGTAGAGATAGAACAGCAGCGCGATCAGCGGGACCTCGCTGAACGGAAAGAGCCGCCGTCCCAGCTGGTACACCATCACCGCCGAAAGATAGAAAAACAGAAGCCCCGTAAGACGCCCGGCGAGATCGACATTCAGTCCGCCATATCGCACGAGGACGCTTGCCGCGGCCTGAAAAAACGGAAAATCGACATCCAGCTGCCACGGCGGTCCGAAGAGGGGGGCCTGATAGTCCAGAAACGAAATCCCGTTCTTCGCCATCCAGTAAATCACCATGCCATTATGCGTCTGGCGAAAGCTATGAATTTCCAGCAGCGGCGACTGCAAGTGAATGACGCGGCAGAGAATCGATAGCACCACAAGCGCCCAAGCAGTCCGTCGCAGGCCGACGGGCAGTGAGCCGCCATGCGACGCTTTGGGCATCTGCTGTTCCAAATTCACAGGCCGCACCTGAAAGACGATCTCAAGACCACTTGCCATCGGCAAGCGGGACCAAAACGACGGCGGAGTTGATACCCACCTTACCCATCCGGCCGGTAGGTTGCACAAGGCTTACCTTACCCGGCAGGGTGACGGGGCGAAAGGCGTTCGGTCGCCCCGTCGATGCGCTTAACTTGATGCGCATCAGCCGGTTCATGCGTGTGGCGGTAAAGAACATGAATGACGTCGATAATGCCTCCAGCACCGGCGGGCCGACTCCCGCGTTGAAGCCCGATTATGAACAGTTTGAATATCTCGCGAGCCAGTTTCGGGAATTGCAGAAATATGGACGCCGTACTGAGTTGGCTTATGAGGACATGGCTGTCACCAAACCGGTGCTGCGTTCCCCGTCGCCAATTGACAAGGTCAATGACAAGCAAATCCTGCGCGCCGCTGAAACAGGTCATCAGTGGATTCTTGGCGAGGATGCGAAATGGACGTTGTGGACTCGGCCCCCCGTCAATCCTACGCCGGTGTTGCGGATCGCCCCCGATGGGATCGACTCGCCTGAAATGCAGCAAATAAGAGAGATCCTCGAGCTTAAACCTGTTACGCCTGAGAAAAACTTTTACAGACTCCGGAGAGACACGTATGGCCAGTTTAAGCACCCCAACGCGAGGCGAACTCGGGAAAAACCAGCAGAGTTGCGTGAAGAGATTGTCATGAGTATGCGGTCGGTCAAGGAGATGATGTTCTATCTCAGCCACGCGATTGCAGTACCGGAGTCGCATCGACGGCTGGCCATCACACTCCTGTTCGGCTGTGGCAGTGATACCGACAGTAGTTCCAACGAGACTCAACAAAACACCGCCAGTACGGATGGCCAAACTGATCCCGCAGAGACCGCTGGATTGCCGGAACTGATCGGCCAATTCGTGCAAACACAACCGGGCGCGGGAACCCGGATCCCACGTGAAAAGCTAATCGCCGACAACGCCACTTGATGGCTTTTCTCGTCGCCAGCACGCCGTAAGTCGTCATCTCCGTAAGTGGCTTAACTAACCCGGCCGGCCTTCCCGATACTGCCGCAATTAACCGAATACATTTCGTCGCTCGATTACTGCCCATTGTTGTCGTTCGTTTGTACTTGTCATCGAACGCGTCGTTACTCGTGATATTTCTAGTACAAACATGCGGTCATCGAGGTAGCGAGGTTCTTGGGCATAGAATTCATCTTCCATCCTCTGAATGGCTGATGGTCCGTCTGGTCCTGTCGCACCGCGCGACTTCAGAAATGTAATCGTACTGTCGTAGCCGTGATACTTCGCCAGGTCTAACGCCGTGTCACCATTGATGTCTTCCTCGTCTATATCAGCTCCATGGTCCAACAAGTACTCGATGATTGTTTCGGTACCAACGAGACCGCTTCTGACTGCGGAAATTATTGCTGTATCTCCATATTCACACTTCAGATCCGGGTCAACTCCCTTCTCAATGAGTTGTTCAACCACTTCGTAGTCACCAACACCAGCAGCGGTCACCAGAGCGTCGGGATCATTTACATAGCTTGGCATCGGTTCATTCATGGTCTTGCACTTTTAGAACGTGTCTTCAAATGGCGTGAACTGATGAAAGTCGCTACGACTCCGAGTCTTTGGTTCTCAGGTCAAGGACGACGGAGACGCAGCGATTAACCGCGTAGGGTCAAAAAACTCCGCCGACCGTTAAATGCAGGAGCTTCTTGCACTTCCGAAATCTGAAACATCGTAATCTCAGCCGGTTGATTCTTGGGCAATCTGTCCCAATGCCGTGCGTTTTCCATCGCTCGCTGGCTCTCTCCCCAAGCCAGCGGCGTTCACGCACCATCCGGGACCGGCGATTTCTCGATCCCGTTCGGTTAGTATGATTCGCAGCAGG
>CAUZOL010000006.1:0-56475 GCA_963581435.1 Planctomycetota bacterium | reverse complement strand
TTCCATCGTCTCGACCTCGGAAATCCCCCATGATCCCGAGATCGATTCCACACGTCAAATCAAGCAGCACCCACTAAAATGCGCGAAGAACCGAAAAAAAGAAGCAAATCGATGCGCATGTGGCGGACGCGATCAAACTGTTGCAGCGAGCCAAAGAAGTTGCAGGCTCAGAGTTCGCTGCAATCCTGTCACAGACGGTGAAGTCCGACCAGGCGTTGGATCCAATTCGGAGTCGGCCGGAATTCCAACAGCTCTTTCCGGCGACGCCATCCAAATAACCAATCGCGGAGTTCGCTGCGCTGAATTGGAGTCCCGGCTTTGCAATACCGCGATCCAAGCGTGGCGGTATGTTTTCGAATTTAACGCGATGTCAATCCGCTGAAGTGGCGGCGTTCTTTGCTGAATGCGATCCGGCATCCGAAATTTGTTTGGGATCGCCGGACACCGGTACCGGCTGCAGCAGTTTCGACGGAGTGAACCGTGCGAACTTGGCTTCAGCTGCCGCAAGAACATCGTCGGACTCACCAGTTAACGCTGCGATTTCGTCATAGAGTCGCTGCTTCCAGAGAGATGCCGAGCCATCATCATTTTGATCCGAATCGGGATTGTTATCCTGTGGTGTCTCTTGCGGTTGCTCACCCAAGTTCCACAATCGATCGATGATGTCAGCATCAAATCGCGACCAGGCCCAATCGAATAGCTGCTGCCGCATTTTCAATGCAGAACTGGAACCCTCGTCGATTGCCTCCGATAGAAGTTTGATGATCATGTCCAGATCCAACTCTTCCATCGGCACTCCGAACGTGCTTTCAAATTCTGCTGCCCCAATGTCGAACAATCTGGAAATCAACGCCATCATCTGATCGTTTAGCGAAAAATCTGGTGATGATTCACTTTCGGCGTCGAGCTGATTGAAACTGCGAACGAGGCGGGCAAACTCCGCAGCCGCTTCATTAGAAAATGCGAATTCCGATGTCGAATCGGTCAAGCCTGTAAACAGGCCATCATTCGCACCGGCCAGACCGGTGGAAAGCGCAAGAACGGGCGGCTGTTGAGTGTCCGGCGTTGTTGGTGGCGGCGGTGGCGGCGGCGGTGTTTCGAAATTCAACACGAGCTGCAGATTTCCTTGCAAAACAGAGCCCGTGCGACCGACGAATGGTTGGGATCCCCCATTGGTTGTCTGGGTGATCCTTGGCAAGAGTCCACCAGAAGGACCGCCGGGTGTCACTAATCTCGCATCGAATCGGAAATCGGCACCGACCGTGAACACGTCGAGATTAAATCGAAGATCATCCGAGGGGATGATGAGAAGTTCGACGACGCCATCGCCACTGAAAAATCCGTTGCCCGTTTCATTGGTTTGTCCTTGTCCGGAAACAAAACCGGTTCGCCGATTCGTGGAGTCAGACAGCGTCAAATCAACCGGGTCCGCCACCAGGACGAGGAACGAGGTGGTGGGATCGAGTCCGAAGATTGAAATGAATGTTCGAACTGCCAGTTCGATAAGTTGCTGGGCAATCACGTCTGATTCGGTGTTCGCGAGATCCAGCGATAGCAGGCGTTGCCTCACCTGCGCCAGCACGGCCCGGCCGATGTCGTCGGCAATGGCGGCGGAAACGTCGGATCCATCGGCGGTGTTGGTGAATACGCGGAGGTCATATGCGCCCGATGTTCCTGCGTTACCGGCGACTTGAATGACGTATTCTTCTCCCGCAGTCACGTCGAACGTGATCGCGCGGAACGGGAGTTCCCCCTCAAGATCGCTGGCGATGCGTTCGAAAATGAAGTCGGTTGGAGCCGTTGGGTTGCTGTTGGTGGGGTCCGGTACACGCTCAAATGCAGATAACCGTGCATCGAGCGTATTTGCAACCGGAGTATTCAGAAAAACAGTAACATTGGCCGTCGTGCTGGCGACAAACCGAATTGCGTCGGTGTCTTCCGGATCGATAACGAATGAGCCGACTGGCAATCCCAGGTTTTCAACGGTTGGATCGAACACAAGCGTTGCGTCGGCAAACGTTCCGCCCAAGTCATCGGTCGCGGCAGTCGTTGTGACGTTCAATAGATAGTTGCCGAGATTCGCCTGATTATCGCTGGCTCGCCCGAAGCCGAATGCAGATGCCTGGACGAAGTAGACGTCGCCGGTCTGTGCCACAATGCTGATCTGGCTGTTGGGTGAACCGTTGAAATCGTCGTTCACCGCAACTTCCCGGAATTCGCCGTCGCGGAATTCCTGAATGATCGAAAGGAATGGATTCTGAAGCCGTGCCAGTGGGGCGGCCCCCGGATCACCGGTCAATTCAAACGTCAACAGCCCGTCGGTGGTGGCGGTCACTTGAAATACGTCAACGTCTCCGATGGCCTGGATGGCACCCGCTTGGTTCATGCCGACCGGAACTTGTACCGCATCGCCGACGTTATCGGAGAAATCGTTCTCGATATCGAAGATGAGTTCGTAATCGCCGGAACTCGAACCAAACGCGCCCGCCTGCACGAAGATCACGGTGTCAGGAACGACATTGACCGAAGTCGAACTGTTGAAACTGAATTGAAATGTTCCCGGGTCAAATCCAACATCATCGTTGAAGGCAATCTGATTGCCGTTTGCATCGAAAACTCGCAGCAACGGGTCGAGATTGCTGCCGACAGCATTCTGCCTGATGCGGATGGGGCTGTTGCCCGAGAAGATTTGAGGGATTACGACGCGGAAGACGTCGAGGTCGCCTGAGCCGTCAATCGTTCCCGCCTGAGTCACGTCGGCGGCGCCCGGTAAGAGGAAAAGGGGGGTTAAGTCGATGGTTGTTATTGTCGCCGAAATGCTATTGGCGACGACGTCGCCGGAGTTGTTGAGTTGGGCGCTGAGTGTGTATGCCCCCTGACTGGTTGAAAATCCGCGCACGGCCAGAACGAACCGTTGGTTTCCGGTGACCTGACGCTCGATTCGGCTGTTCAGCGAGAATGTGGGGAAGAACGTATCGTCGCTGACTTCAATTATGTCCTGTCCATCCTCGCTGAGTAATGTCAGCACCGTATCGAGAGTGCTGCCAGCACCGACATCGCGCACCAAGTCGATTGTCAATAAGCCACCAGGGCCGACCGGAATTTCGATCAGGAAAGTGTCAACGTCTCCGGCAGTGTCGATCACACCGTTCTGCACCACGTCAACAAATCCGAGATCGAAGGGGTTGGCTACATCATCGGAGAAGTCATCGACGACAGGCGGGATGGTTTCCACTGTCAGATCAAATTCGCCAACGCTATCACCAAAGCCAGTTGCGACGACAAAGAACTGTTCGCCCGCATTCACAAATCGGGAAATCTGACTGTTGAGGCCGTTGAAGTCATCGTTGAATTCGAGGACTTCTCCCGATTGGGAATCGATCAGCAAGAGAATTGTATCGAGGCTGCTGTTTGTGGCCCGCGCCAGATCAATGACCAATTCACTGTTGTTCGGCGCGCTGTTGGGAATCGTCAAGTCGAAAACTCGGACTTGTCCCGGCGACACGATTTCACCCTCTGCCGTTCCGAGAAACTGATCGGGGCCGATCAGCGACAGATTGATGGCCGATTGAATCTGTGTGCTGATGAATTCCAGTTCATAAGCTCCAATGCCATTGATGCTTGAAGCTTCCAGGAAGAAAATGTCGCCTTCGTTGATCGGGACGGCGAGGAAGGAGCCGCCGTCGTCGTCGATAGCCAACAGTGTCCCGGAGTTGTCGAACAGGCGCAGGAACGGATCGATGGCGAAGTCGTTCGTCTCCAGGCGAATCGCTAAAAACCCGGTTTGCGATGCGACCAATTGAAAAACGTCAACGTCGCCCGCTCTGTCGATGAGGCTGTTGATTCGGACAGTCTGATTGGCAATCAAGGGTACCGCGGTCGCCTCGGCGACTGAGTTGCCGAACTCGTCGAGATCACGGTTGCCAAAATCGATCCCCGACACAACTTCCCCGACAGCCAAATCGAACTGCCGCACACCGTCGGGAGCCCCCAGGCGTACAGAAACATCGTCAACGTACCAGCCTTCGAAGGTGACAGAGAAGTCGGTTTCAAAGCGAAATTCAATCTGAATATCAGTTCCTGCGAACTGGGAAACGTCAATGCTCACCGGCTGAAATACGCCGGTGTCATCGGGAAGGAGGACGCCCGCAAAGTTGTTGTCGGCAATGACGGTTCTCACGCCGCCCGAAATGATGGCAACGCTCGCAGTGTCGAAGAAATCTTCGATTTCAAGAAAGTGATTGAACTCCAGGAAAGCCCGTTCGTTATCCGGCAGAGTAATTAACGGGGAAACCAGGCTGCCTTCGGAGTCGTTCACATAGGCTCCGCCGCCATCTGCATTCTCGCCCGATCCAAAATAAAACTGGTTGAGGAACTGTGGCCTGCATCCTGTCCCCGTCCGTTACTCAAATTCCACTCGCCGTCAAACGTAAATCCTTCCGTTCCGTTTTCGAAATTGAACTCGATGAGTGTCGTGGCCGTGCTGGCGGGGGCGGTTTGCTCGAAGCCGTCTTGTTGGACCTCGGCAATGGTTGCGATTCCCGTGGGTACGGCATCTAAGGAGTAATCGCCGTTGGCATCGGTCACCGTGAAAGTCTCGCCCGCATCCAATCGACCGTTGGTGTTGGTATCGGCAAAGATGGTGAACCCCGCCAAACCCGGCTCACCCGGGTTGCGCACTCCATCGCCATTTAAGTCAGAAAACTTCGTTCCCTGCACGGTACCTGTAACGGGATTGACGTTGCCAAAATCAATGTCTTGAGCGATCTGCCCGACACCGAGAACAACAGTGTTGACCGTGGGGCGATCGATGAATGGGATCGTCAGGCCGAAGTTCTGGCTCCCCATGGTGATCGGCGCAAAAGCAAAGTCGAGCGCCGAATTGGAATCGGCCGGTCCGAGACGCTGTAGCGTCGCCCCATTTGGTCCGGTTGCTGCCGCAGCAGGACCGACCCACTCTCCAGCGAGTGTCACATTGCCGGGACCACCCACGTTGGCGTTGAAGCTCTCGATCTCCTGTTCGGTCCAGCCCCAACCAACCCAATCGACAATCTGGCCGGCATCATCGACGATCATCACCCAGGCTTCTTCTGTATTGACCCAATTGATGTTGGCACCGAATGGATTCACGGCGCCATCGGTGCTGAAGATGACTTCACCGGCTGCCACCGAAGCGGGAAGACTGAAAGCCGTCGTATTGATCACGTTGATGTTCGTCGTGTCATCACTTACCAGCACGCGCCAGCCGGTCGTGTCAATTGCCGTGGTCGAGACGTTTTGGATCTCGAAGAAATCCGGCGTGTTTCGATTGACTTCGGTGATGACCAGCCGGGGATCGTTCTGCGGGTACGTTTGCTGGAAGCCGGGGATTTGCACTTCGGTTACGAAATAGGTGTCGGCTTGAAGTCCTGTGAATTGGTACTCGCCGTTTGCGTTTGTCGTCGTGGAGACCTCGCCGTTGTCGAGCAGGCCATTTTCGTTCGTGTCGAGAAAGATTGTGACATTGCCAAGCCCCAACTCGATTGGGTCTTGGCGTCCGTCCTGGTTGCCGTCGTTGAATTTTGTCCCGCGAATTTCGCCTGTGGGAATCTGGTTGCCAAAGTCGATACCCGTCAGGATTTGCCCTGATGCGACTGTGGCGACCTGTGCTGCAAGACCCACTCCGTCGTCGCCGCCCGCACCTGCAACACCGAAGCCGAACGTCAGGCTCCGCAGCAAGAAACCGTCACGGGAGAAGACGTCAATCCCTGGAGACCCAAAAAAGTCACCTAAGTACAACTCACCGTCAACCACAGCGGCACCGGTATATGCCGTGCCATTTCGGCTGACGGCGAAACTGTTCGTGACAAGCCCGGTGGCCGGATCGATTTCGAGTACATTCTCACCAAAGTTGTCCAAGGCGATTAGTGCATCAGGATTGTGAATTCCGGCCAACCCACCAATCAGATTGATAGAGGGGTTGAGACCATCGATGTCGAGCGTTTGCGTGACGGTGTCCGTCGATGGATCAAATACCACAATGTCGTTGTTTGTGCGATCGAGCACATAGATCAGACCGTTGAGAGCCGCGACGCTTTCAAAGGCGCCGCCGGACGATGGAATCGGATCACTATCGCGCTGCACTCCCGTCTCGGGATCCAATTCAAACAGTCTGTTGGATGTGCCACCATTCACAAATTCAACGTAGAATAAGCTGGTTCCATCGAACGCCAATCCGGTATTGAAGGCTGTTGCCGAAGGGGCAGCAAACCGGTTCAATTCCGCTCCGGTTACTGGATCGATTTCGGCGATCTGGTTGGAACCATCCAGCGGAACGATGAATAAGCGGTCTGCCGGCGCGGCAGGAAATGTCTGCACGAAGTCGGCATCCAAATTCAGGCCGGTATTCTGAATGCCTTGGCTTTCGGGGGCATAACCGAAATCGGATGCGTCGTCGTTGTCCGTGGAACCGGTGCGTTGCAGTGTGCCGATTCCACCGGAGACTGCGCCGGGGCCATTCCAAAAGCCGTCGAGGGTGACGTTCTGCGCTCCGCCGGTATCAACGCTGAAGGTATCGATCTGCTCTTCGGTCAGGGCCGTGTCAATTCCCGTTTCGCGCGCAGTTGCCTGGGTATCGCCGACGTCGTTATTGATCGATTCATCGGTGGCGAACGTTCCGGCCGACGTTCCCAACCCTGTAACGGCGGCCTGATCAATCCTGTCGCCAACATCTATGCCGGTCAGGCTGGTGAGCAAGGTGCGGTCTTCGAGAACCTCTGCAGCCCACCATTGCGGCGCGGGGCGTCCGCGTTTTCGGGGAGAATTCCGCCTGTTCCGCGGTGGCGTCTGCCCGGTGCAAAGACGCCTCATGGTAATCAGCCAATCGAAAAGCAACATACGGCATGCATTCCGTAAAAGTGACTAAAACTGGCTTCTTAACACCTGTCCCATTCGCGAGACAGGCGGGGTGTGGGCTGTTTCCCTACGCTGACACACCCCACCGCCTGACTTCCCCCCGCTGCGGAAGAAGCGGCGTGTTTTTACGTCTTCACAAAGCGACTCCAATTTCTCTCAACCGCCTGTGATCAGAGGCGATTACCACCGCAACACTTCCAATCCACATGCAAATGCGGCAAGAAAATGGACCTTCGGCGAGGCATGGATACTATCAATATCACGATAATACCGATAATGCGGACATCTTGCGACCATTTCTTTTCGATTCCGTCGAAGTCAGGCCACTTTCCCCAAGTGCAACAGCGGGAAGAGATTTACGGAGATAGTTCACCCGCCAAGTGCCACATTTCATTGAGCCGCCCCACTTGCGGGGTGTGTCGATGGCACTTTGTTGCATCAGATGGGAGACGAGCCCCGAGGCCAAACAAAACTGGTCAGGCGGACACGCTAGTCGGTCCTCTCAAGTTTCGGTTTATGCGGATATCGAATGGCAGGATACATGAAGGGGGATGAAATTTCCTTGAATTCGGCCGTCATTCTGTTGCGCATCCTGCGGAACGGTGTCAAATTGCAAGCTATACTTTCCATTGAAACGAACCGAAAAAAACCGTTAACTATTTGCGCTGGGATGGGGGAATACCTCCGCGAAGGGGCAGAGCCAGCAAGTTCCCGCGACGGCTTCATTTGCCCAAGCCCGAGTTTCGTTAGAAAACAAGTTCATGACAGACACGATATCGTTCCAGGAATCGGGGACACGGGCAGTCGATTCGATTATGACCACCCGGCTGGTTACGATTGACGAACGGGCCAATATCGCACGGGCTCTGAGTATTCTGGCGCAGCATCGAATCCGGCATCTCGTTGTCCTCGATGAACGCGGGCAGGTCGTGGGGCTGTTCTCAGAGAGGGACCTTCTCAAACACATCGCCATGAATGCAGGGGGCCAGGGGCAACAGGCTGTTCGATGCTTAGTCAAGGATCTGATGATCAAACGGCCGTTTACCGTGCAGCCCAACACACCGATTCAAGAAGCGGCCAAAATGATGGCCAAGCTGAAAATCGGCTGCCTGCCCGTCGTTGGGAAAGATGAGCAGCGGTTGGGGATTATCACGACGAGCGACGTGTTGAAATTCTTCGGCAACCAAGGTTAGCCGGTTGACCGCCGTACGGCGATTACGGCGAGAACGATGGGGCCAAAATGGTCCATCGAAAATGCCGAGCAAGCTGCCCGGCTCCTCCTTCTGCACCGCCCTTCCTGCGCCGTCGTGTTTGGGCCACGAGTTGGCGCATCCCCACGCTTACCAGTAGAATTGCTGGGGGTGGATATCGATTCGATCGCCTTGCCAAAACCGTAGGTCTTCCTTCGCTTGCCAATCAGGATCAAAATATTTGTCTGACCAACACGAAGGAAACAAAAGTGCTTGCAACAACGTGTGAAGCGAATTGCCAATCCGCTTCGTCGAGAAGACAGAACCGAAGTCCATTCCTTATTACAACGTTCGCCATTGGCTTGATGTTGCTGCCGATTGCTTCATCGCAAGCCGCTTCTCCGCGAGTCGCTCGCGATTTTCAGGCTTTGTACACATTCGAGGCCGGCCGTGGCGATACGGTCAAGGATCGCTCCGGTGTGCGGCCGCAACTCGATTTGAAAATCGAAAAGCCGGCCGCCGTGAAGTGGCAGGACGGTTCGCTGCTTGTCCGCTCGTCAACAAGAATCCAATCTTCCGGGCCGGCAAAGAAGATCATCGAGGCCGCCAAAAGATTGGGTTCCTTGACCATCGAGGCGTGGGTCAAACCGCAAAGTGATTCACAGGAAGGTCCGGCGCGAATCGTTTCGCTTTCGGCCGGCTCGAGTGATCGCAACTTCACGCTCGGCCAGGATGGGAAACGATACGACGTTCGCTTGCGTACCACATCGACCAGCCGAAACGGAATCCCCTCGACCGCAGCGGAAAAAAACTCCGCGCGAACGGTGTTGACACACGTTGTCTTCACTCGCGACGCGGCGGGCAACGCGCGGATCTACATCAACGGCCGACAGCAAACGAAGAAGCGGGTTGCTGGAAGGTTATCGAACTGGGGTGATGGTTTCCGGCTGCTTCTCGCGAATGAGGCTTCCGGTGATCGCCAATGGTTGGGTACGTTCTACTTAGTCGCCGTGTATAAGCGGGCGCTCTCGGCAGGCGAAGTGGCACAAAACTTCAAGGCGGGCGCCAAAGCAGCCGCGACACCGATCAAGCTGGCAGGTGGCCAGTCCTCGCGGGGAGCGCGACTCTTCGAGACGAAAATCGCCCCCTTGTTAGCGCGGCGTTGCCTGGAATGCCACGATTCGAGCTCGAAGAAAGGCGGCCTCGACTTGTCTCGAAAAACGGCAGCGCTGGCCGGCGGCGAAACTGGTAAAGCGATTGTCCCGGGCAAAGCCTCGGAAAGTCTGCTGTGGGAATCGATCGAATCTGGCGAGATGCCCGAGGAGGGCAAAGAACTGTCGGCTCAAGAGAAACTGTTGGTACGGCAATGGATCGATGCCGGCGCGACTTGGACCGTGAACGTGATCGACCCGGTAGTTTACGCCCACGATGGCGGCACCGGGAACACCTGGATTCAGCGGCTCACAGTGCCGGAGTACATCGAAACTGTCCGCAGCGCCGTTGGAATCGACATTGCCAAGGATGCCCGCAAGATTCTGCCGCCCGAGCTGCGGGCCGACGGTTTCAGCAACACGGCTTACAATCTCAATGTCGACCTCAAACATGTCGAGGCGTATGCCCGTCTTGCGGAGATTATCGTCTCGCGGATGGATGTGCTGAAGTTCGCTGCAAAGTTTTCAAAGAGTCGCAAGCTTTCCACCGACGACACGATGCGAGACTTCGTCGCAGCGATGGGAAAATGGCTGCTGCGTGGCCCGCTCGATGATCGCGAGGTGACCAATTACAGCGGCATCGCGACGACGGTTGCCAGTGCGGGCGGCAACTATAAAGAAGCGGTGAGTTTGCTCATCGAGGCCATGCTGCAGTCGCCGCGATTCATCTATCGCGTTGAAAACCAGCGCGGCGATGGAACGGCGTGGCCGGTGGGCGAATACGAACTCGCCTCTCGAATGAGTTACATCCTGTGGGGCGCACCACCAGACGAAGAACTGATGCGAGCTGCCGACAACGGCGAGTTGCTCGATCGCAGTCGCGTTGAAGCACAGGTCGCGCGAATGCTTCGAGATCCGCGTGCGATTGAACGATCGGCGCAGTTTATCGCGGAGTGGTTGGACCTTGATCGATTGAGCAACATGAAGCCCAACCGCAAGCGGTTTCCAAAGTGGAACGATTCGCTCGCCATCGACATGCGCGAGGAGACGTTGGCGTTCTTTAAGGATGTCGCCTGGAAACAGAAGCGCTCGTTGGCGGACTTATTCAACGCGCAGGTGACCTACGCGACACCGCGGCTGGCAAAGCACTACGGACTCAAACCGAAAGGCGACGGCTTGTCGCGGTATGACCTTTCGTCCGTTCCCGCGCGTGGCGGACTGCTGACGCAGGGCAGCGTATTGACGATCGGTGGCGACGATGGCTCGATGGTGACTCGTGGGTTGTTCGTGCTGCATGGCGTCTTACGAGGCATTGTGAAAGATCCACCGCCCGGCCTCGACACGACACCCGTGCCATCGAAGCCGGGGCTGTCGCAGCGCCGAATCGCAGAGATGCGTATCGCGAATGTCTCCTGCAGTGCATGCCATACAAAATTTGAGCCGCTGGCATTCGGCCTCGAACGATTCGACGGCCTTGGCAGCTATCGTGAAAAAGACGAACACGGAAACACGTTGCGCGAAGACGGCGAGATTCTCGTTCCAGGCACAGCCAAATCGGTCAAATACAAGACATCGGCCGAACTGATGAATCTGCTGGCCGGCAGCGAACGCGTCCGCGAGACGATCACATGGAAGGTCACACAATTTGCCCTGGGGCGACCACTAGCAGCGTCGGACGCGAGAACCATAGACAAGATCCACAAGACGTCGCAAAAGGGCGGCGGCACCTATTCCAGCTTAATTACCGCCATTGTGATGAGCGATTTGGTACAAATGACGCGAACGGAAGCAGAACCTTTGGAGACAAAACGATGAGCAAGACGCACGTCAGCCGCCGCACGATGCTCGAGGGCCTCGGAACGGTCACCATTGGGTTGCCGTTGTTGGAAGAGATGGTGGTCTCGACCGCAACGGCGGCTGCCGAGAAGGCTGTGCCGGTGCGGGCATTCAATGTATTCTTCGGCTTGGGGATTCCGGCTCCGCTGCAGACTGAAGGTTTCAATGATGTTCTGCAACCGCTTGAACCGCTGAGTGACAAACTGCTCATCATGCGGAATGTCGATCAGGTGCGCTGCGACGAAAAGGGGATCAACGCGCATTACGATGGCGCAGCCGGCGCGTTCACTGCAGAACCGCCCGACGGTGAAGCGAAATCGGGCGGTCCCTCGATTGATCAAGTGGTTCGCAAGACGCATTATCCCAAGGGACTGCCGGCCGGCATGGTCCCGACGCTCATCGGCGGTACGTTCTTCCGCCGCAGTCGTGTGGGTCGATACGTTCACAGCTACAACATGGACGGCACGGTTGCGGCAACCATCCAGGAAAAGCCACGCGATCTCTTCGACCGCGTCTTCGGGTTCATCTCGGTGGCCGGTGGCACCGATGCCCGACGTCGACGACTGAAACAGAGCGTACTCGATTCGGTTGTCGATCAGTACAAGTTCTACACCGGGAAAAACTCACCGCTGGGCGCATCATCGAAGGCGCGGGTGGCCGAACACCTCGATCGCATTCGGGAGTTCGAGCAGCGCGCCTTCGCAATGAAACACAAGGCACCGAACGCGCCCAAGTTGCCGCCACGCTCCGACATCGCGCATGGCGGCAAGGCCGACCCCGGCGGCATGGGAATCGACATCACGCTGGATGAACTCTCCTCAGAATGGCGACTGATGGCCGACTTGTACGCATTGGCGATTCAAATGGATCGCGTGCGGTTTGGCTCGCTAACGTTTCTGGCGGCCGGCGAACGCATCCGACTGTCGGGCGACTACAACTACGACGGCAAGAGTCGTTGGCAATTCGACGACGCAGGCCAGCAAAACGCGACCGGCGATAAGGGCTGCAGCCACGAATGGTGGCACAAGTTCAACGAGAAAAGGAAGAACGAGGCGTTGCGAGCGCACGGTCACATGAAGATGCGCGAGATCGCTTACTTCCTGCATCGGCTCGATGATTCCGAATCGAAGGAAGCCAACGGCAAAACGATTCTCGAAAACTCGCTAATCACCATCTCCACCGAATCGGGCGACGGGCGCCATAATAACGTCAAGCGAGAATTGTCCGGCGTCTTTCACGCCATCACCGGTGCCAACGGGCGTTTCAAAACGGGCCAAATTATGGACGTCGGCGCCGAAGGTCTCGACGTTTACAACACCATGCTCACAGCAATGGGAGCAACCGACCGGCTGGGTCCAGCCAAACGAAAAATGCAAGCGGTTGATGCCATTCGCGCTTGATGGTTTGCTCATTCTGGAAACTTGATTCCTTCTTCTAACACGGTGCAAACTGATGAACCCCACTCGACGTGAAGCATTGGCAGCGATAGGAGCGGCTGGAATTATGGCTGGAACGCATGCGGCTGTTGCTCAGCTACCGAAAGATGGAGTGTCCCGCGAAGATCGCATCACGCATGGGAAGATTCGTCAATCGGTGATGGGCTGGTGCTTCAAGCCGATGACCGGAGTGACGCTCGCCAAACATTGCCGCGAGATCGGCTTGGTCGCCATCGAGGGGGTTTCTCCGAATGACTACCCGGCAGTGAAAGAACTCGGCCTGAAAGTTTCGCTCGTCAGCAGTCACGGCTTCAAGAAAGGGCCGATCAGTCGCGACAATCACGAGTACTGTGAAAAGATGCTAAAGGAGCGAATCGATCTGGCCGTCGAAGTCGGCTGCCCAAACGTGATTACGTTTACCGGCATGCGGGAAAAAGGCATCAGCGACAAACAGGGCGCGAAAAACTGCATCGACTTGTGGAAGTCGGTCATCGGCTACGCGGAGAAGAAGAAGATTCGCCTCTGTCTCGAACACCTCAACTCCCGCGACGACACGCATCCAATGAAGGGACATCCGGGATACTTCGGCGACGATGTCGATTTTTGTGTGGATCTCATTAAGGAAGTCGATTCACCCAACATGAAACTGTTGTTCGACGTTTACCATGTGCAAATTATGAACGGCGACGTGATCCGCCGAATCTGGCAGTACAAAGACGTCATCGGTCACTACCACACGGCAGGCAACCCCGGTCGCGGCGAACTAGACGACACGCAGGAAATCAACTACCCCGCCGTCATGCGGACCATTCTGGAAACCGGCTACACCGGCTTCGTCGCGCAGGAATTCATCCCCACCTGGGACGATCCGGTGCTGGCCTTGCGTCATGGTGCTAAGGTTTGTGACGTCAGTTGATTTCGATCACGGCAGCACGCGGACATTGATCTTCGACGGCATCGCAGTCGATCGGAAGACGCGTTGCGTTGCCTGTTGGAAGTCGGACGGTTTGGCGTGGTAGATGTCGATGAATTTTTGCGGGTTGCGATCGACCAGCGGAAACCATGAGCTTTGCACCTGCACCATAATGCGGTGGCCGGTGCGAAAACTGTGGTAACTGTCGGGCATGGTGAAGCGGACACGCGTTGATTGGTTCGGCTCGAATGGTTCGGGCCGTTCGAGGCTGTTGCGAAACTTGCCGCGGATCACGTCGCCGCGCACCAGTTGCTGGTAGCCCCCCATGCGGACGCCTTTCGGATCCTCCTTGGCATCAGGATAGTCATCGGGATAAACATCGATGAGTTTGACGACCCAATCGCTGCCGGTGCCGGAGGTGGAGACGAACAGATCGACTTCCACCGGCCCGGCAATCGTCACGTCCTCGGTCAATTCACCGGTTTGGTACACCAGCACATCCGGACGCCGCGACGCAAAGCGTTGATCGGCAATCATGTACTCGGCGGTCATGCCGGTGGAGATTTTGTTCATATAGGGAACCGGCTTGTTGGGGTCGCTGAGGTATTCGTCGAACGCCTGCTGTTTGTCTTTGCTCGTGGGAGCGTCGAAGGAAAGCCGCTGGTCGGCATGAAAATGCAACGATCGCGATTCTGCCTTTTGAGGTGGCCACTTGTCATACTGCCGCCATTGGTTGGTCCCCGTCTCGAAGACCCAGGCTTCTGGATGTTTCGTCTTGTCTTTTCCTTTACCTTTCAAGTGCAGTTGGAAGAACGGAAACTCAATCTTCTCGCGGTAGAATTCCGAGGTCTTCGCATTGAACGGGATATCACCGAACGATGCCCCATCGCCGCGCGACCAGCCACCGTGACGCCACGGCCCCATCACCAGCATGTTGAACGTGTCCGGGTTGTTGCGTTCGATGGATTTGTAAGTTTCGAGAGCGCCAAACAGATTTTCCGCGTCGAACCAACCGCCAACGGTCATCACCGCCGGCTTGACGTTCTTCAAATGCGGACGGATGTTCCGCGACTTCCAGAAATCGTCGTAGGTTCCGTGTTTTAGCGTCTCATGCCAAAACGGAACTTTCCCCTTCAGGTACTTGGTGTCGATTTCCTGCAGTGTTTTGATGCGGCGAAAAAACTCAAAACCATCGGGCGTCTCATAATCGAAAGTGAAGCGGAACTTCTTCGTCGGTTCCGGGCGAACGCGCCCGCTGCGCGACATCCAGTTGAACATGTGCGCCAGAAAAAACGCGCCGTTGTGATGCCAGTCGTCGCCGGCAAACCAGTCGTTAACGGGAGCCTGTGGCGAAGCCGCCTTGATGGCCGGATGCGAGTCGATGATCCCCGCCGCCGTGTAGAAGCCGGGGTACGAAATCCCCGCAATGCCAACACGGCCGTTGTTCCCGTGCACGTTCTTCACCAGCCAATCGACTGTGTCCCAGGTGTCGGTACTTTCGTCGAATTCTTCCTTACTCTGTTTGTTGGGCCGATGCGGCCGCATGTGGACAAACTCCCCTTCCGACATCCATCGCCCGCGCACGTCCTGATAGACGAAGATGTAACCTTCCTTGCCAAACAGTGGCGAAGGTCCCAGTTTGTCGGGATACTGATCGACGCCGTATGGTTTCGCACTGTACGGCGTTCGCTTCAATAGAATGGGATAAGATTGCGAGTCGTCCTTCGGTACGTAAACGGCAGTAAAAAGCCGCTTGCCGTCGCGCATCGGAATTCGGTATTCGTACTTGGTATAATTGGCTTTGATATGCTCAATGCCCTGCGCAACACCAACTCGCGGCAGACACATGCCGACGAAAGCGGTGGCGACGACGATTGACAGATGTCTGAACAAGGCCATGCTGTATTCTCCCGGTGTGCGTTCTTGTTGCATTCGCTGTCTGTCACGTGATGATAATTCATGATAGCGTGAATAGTGACTCGAACGCAGCCTGTTTGATGGACAAAAAAATAATGAAGTTTCAATGCCGCGCGTCAATTGCCCTCACTCTGCTGGTTCTGAGTTGTCTGGCGGCCAACGCGCGGGCGGAAGCGAACAAACCCCGGCTGCAAGTATTCGTCCTCGCCGGCCAGTCCAATATGGAAGGGCAGGGGGTTGTCGAGATGGACCATCCGAAGTATTACAACTCGGGCAAAGGCAACCTGGTGTGGTCGATGGCTCACTCCAAGAGCATCGCCAAAATGAAGCATCTGAAGAACGCCGAGGGCAAGTGGGTGGTTCGGGACGATGTGACCATCAGCTTTAAAAACAAGAAAGGCGTTCGCACGGGACCATTGAGTATTGGTTTCACTGGCTATGGTGGGAAAACTCACATCGGCCCGGAACTGCAATTCGGACACGTTATTGGAAATCACCTCGAACAGCCGGTGTTGTTGATCAAGACCGCTTGGGGCGGAAAGAGCCTGTATAAGGATTTTCGCCCGCCGAGTGCTGGTGGAACTGTCGGTCCTTATTACTCCAGGATGATCGAAGAAGTCCGCGCAGCTATCGCGAAGCTGGGCGATCGTGAGTACGACTTCGCAGGTTTCGTTTGGTTTCAGGGTTGGAACGACATGTTCGACAAGGACGCCTTGGCGGAGTATGAAGAGAACCTGCTGCATCTGGCTACCGACGTTCGCAAAGAATTCCAGCAGCCAGCGCTGCCGATTATCATTGGCGAATTGGGCAACGGCGGACCCAAGGCGGGGAAGAATATGCTCGACATTCGCGCTGCTCAAAAGGCCGCATCGGCACGCATCGATGGTGCGTTGTTTGTTTCCACAACGGCCTTCGCACGACCGGCCGAACTTTCGCCAAACACGGGTCACGGACACCACTGGTTTGGAAATGCCGAGAGTTATTTTCTCGTCGGCGCTGCGTTGGGGAAAGGCATGGTGACGCTACTGCAGAGAGGCAATAAGCAATAGAATGACGCCCATCAGACTTTGCGTCACTTTATTCACTTTGGCTTTGGAGTTTCATGCCCATTCCCGTTGCCGATCCGATCGTTAACATACCAGTTGTCACGCCATTTGATGCGGAAGATCGCGTCGATCACGATGCGTTGGCTCGAAACGTCGCGCGCTGGCTGACCACACCAGCCACGGGATTCCTGGTCGGTTCGCAGACGGGCGAGGAATGGACTCTCAGCGAAGACGAAAAACTGGCTGTCGCCATGACGGTCAAGGAGAATCTGGATGAACGACGGTTCTTGATGGGCGGAATTGATTGTCCGTCGGTGACCGAAACATTGCGGCGCGCAGAGGCGTTCGCCGATGTTGGTGCGGAAGTCGTGAGGATTCGGTTTCCCCGGCAGGAAGCACTCATCGAACCGTACTTTGCGCAGGTCTTGCCGCGATGTCCGGTTCCGGTATTGCTGATGCATCAATGCGACCCTGCGCGTTTTGGTATGGCCGCTGCACCGGCCGCGTCGCCTGAAATCCTCGGAGCGACCACCGACATGGACAACGTGTTTGGCTACGTGACCGATCACGATGTCCGTTTTGAGGCCCGCGTTCGTCGCTGTGTTTCGGGCGATCGGCGGTTCTGGATCTGCAATGGCAGTCTGATCCTGCACGGCACACTGATCGGCTGTAACGGGACAACGACGGCGTTCTCCAACATTTGGCCGGCTGCCTTGGATGAATTGCTGCGGCTGGGAATGGCCGGGCGATATGACGAAGCGCGGAAGTTACAGGAGCACGTGCAGAAGATCGACGCCGTCATGCTGCCGTATCTGGCCGCCGGCGTGAAAGCGGCTCTCGAACTGCTTGGCTTCGAGGGAATGCGGACGCGGTTGCCAACCCCCGATGTTCCCTCAAACGTCAGGACGGAAATTCAGAATTTAATGCGCGATGCCGGGCTGTTGGTGTCCTGATTCGCTGCAACTTGAAGGAAGTTCGAGAGCTGACAAAAATGCATATTTGGGTTGATGCCGACGCTTGTCCGGGCGAAATTAAGGAATTGCTGTTTCGTGCCGCGAATCGCACAGAGACCCGAATGACGCTGGTTGCCAATCAGCCCATGCGCACGCCGCGTTCCGAGTTCATTGACAGCATTCTTGTCACGGCAGGCATGAACGTTGCCGACCAACGGATTGTGGAACTGGTGGAACCGGGCGATTTGGTGATTACGGCCGACATCCCGTTGGCCGCCGATGTGGTCGCTGTCGGCGGGCAGGCACTCAATCCACGCGGCGAACTTTACACCGACGCCAACGTCGGCAAGCGACTGGCCGACCGCAATCTGCTCGATGAACTTCGCGGCGGCGGTGAGATTACCGGGGGACCGGCCAACTTCAACAACAAAGACCGACAAGCATTCGCCAACCAACTCGACCGCTGGTTGACGCTGGCGAAGCGTTAATTCGACGAGACACCAACTCAACAAGAACTGATCCTCAGATGATCAAAAAGACGCTCGGCCGAACCGGCCTCGAAGTGACACAGCTTGGTTACGGCAGCATGGGAATTCGTGGCCCGCGTACTTGGGGCGTGCGCGATGTGAGTGATGAAGCTGCCGACGAGTTTCTCAATTCCGTTCTCGATGCCGGCATCAACTTTATCGATACTTCTCCCGACTACGGAATCAGCGAGCAACGGATTGGCCAGTACATCGGTTCCCGGCGAAACGAATTCTATCTGGCGACCAAATGTGGCTGTTATTACACCCAGCATGACGATCATCTTGAGATCGACCATGTCTGGAAGAAAGAGGTGATTCAGCGAAACATCGAAACCAGTCTGCAGCGACTGCGGACCGATTACGTGGACATTCTGCAGTTTCACGGCGGCGATGCGGAAACGCTGAAGCGTGAAGGTTTGATCGAATTACTGCACGACTTTCGCGATCAAGGTGTTGTCCGTTTCATCGGCGCTTCGAGCTCGCTGCCGAACCTTCCCGGTCTGATTGATCTCGGCGTGTTCGACACCTTTCAAATTCCCTATTCCTGTCTGGCGCCGAAGCATCACGATTTGATCACCCGCGCCGCTGAAAGCGGTGCGGGGATCATTATTCGTGGTGGTGTCGCGCAAGGCGGCCCCGATGCCGAGATTCAGCGACCGGCGCTGAATGACGTTTGGCAGCACGCCAAACTCGATGACGTACTGCCCGAGGGCATGAACCGCGCCGAACTGATTCTGCGGTACACGCTCTCCCACCCGCATTGTCACACAACCATTGTTGGCACATGCAAATCGGCACATCTGGGGGAGAATGTTGCGTCCGCCGAAAACGGCCCGCTGCCGCCAGAGCTTTACCAGCTGGTGACGGACCGTGTCACGGCAGCGACCGACTGATCGGGGGCGGCGGGGGCAGATTATCGTGCGAGTTGTTTCTGTGCGGCTTTTAATTGCTGGATTGCTGACTCGATTTCCGTTCCCAGTTTTTTCAGATCGTCCGGCTTGGTGTTGCCTTTGGCGGCCAATTCTTTGAGTTTTGTGGCGGCCTGATTCAATCGCTGCTGTGCGACGGCAATTTGCTTCTGTGCCGCGATTCGTTGGGCGGGATTACCGCCTGGGAATGGAATGGCCCGAATTGGCAGCGGCAGCACGGGAACTGCGCCGCCGATAATTTTGATTCGGCCCTGGAAAATCCCTGCACCGATATTGTTTTGACCCGTCGCATACTGCTCGTATAACTTGGCAGCTTCCGGGTGTTTCTTTTTCAGTTCGGCTAAATCCTTCGCCTTGTATTCGCTGTTCTTCGCTTTGCCGCCAACCTTCTCCGACACTTTGACAACAATATTCTGCCCCTTCGAATCGGTGATGCGGATTTTCTTGCCGTCGATTTCGACATCGGTCTCACGGTTCCCATTCCGTGTAGTTTGGCGAATGGAAACGTTGCGGCCGTTCAGGCCAGCTGCACGTGCGATCTGAATTCCGCCTCCCGGTGCAAGCTGCACCCGAATCTGTACGCCTCCAGCGCGAAAGTTGGGAACAGCCTGAGCGGGTTTCTTCACCGCGTCGGTCGCGCGCTGTGCAACCGATGCGCGTTCGCTTTTGGAAAGTCGTTTGAGAGCTTCTTCGGCCGCGCCTTTGGCTACCGCGTTCTCCGATTGATACAGCGTCTTCAAAATGCTGATGCAGCGAGAAGCCAACTCGAGTTCGTCCGTATCAGCGGCGGCGGCAACGGGGGCAACGGCCTGCGACCCGGCTTTTAACAGCATCCGCATTGCCGTTCGGCGCGTCGGGAATTTGTTGCTCTCCAGGTCTCGCACCCAGCCGGCAACATCTGTGGCCGTTGCTGGTGTTGGCGCGGCAATTGGCGTTTCGGTGAATCCGGCTGGTGGATCCGCAGCGATTACTGTCATACCGATCAACAAACTTGAAACAACAGCCATCGCACAGAAACGGGTCAAATTCATTACTTTTCTCCGTCGCTTGTTCCGCAAAAATGTTTTGCCCGACACACACGCCAGCTTGATCGGACACCTTGTCAGCGGCCCGTATTGTCGCTGTTTCCACCAATTCTGACAAGGAGAATCGGCTGTCGCTTCCCCTGATCGGCCTGTTACGAGAGAACTTCGCGGATAACATTGCCGGCGACGCCGGTCAGACGGCGTTGCAGTCCATTGTAGTAATATGTCAATCGTTCATGATTGAGGCCCAACGTATGCAAAATGGTTGCATGCAGATCGGCGATTTCTACCGGCTTTTCGACGGCCTGAAAACCGATCTCGTCGGTCGCACCGTAGGCCATCCCCGGTTTGACGCCGCCGCCGCTCATCCACAGCGTGAATCCGCTGATGTTGTGATCGCGGCCCTTTGTTCCTTCGGAAGTTGGAGTGCGGCCGAATTCGCCCGTCCAGATGACCAGCGTGTCGTCGAGCATTCCACGTGATTTCAAGTCGGCCAATAACGCCGCGATTGGTTGATCGACCATCATCGCGTTGGGGCGGTGATTCGTTTCGATATTGGAATGCGCGTCCCAATTGCTGGGTTGTTTGTTGTTCGATCCGCCGCTGAATACTGTCACAAAACGCACGCCGCGCTCCAACAACCGGCGTGCGCGTAAACAGAGACGGCTGAAGGTGGCCTGTTGCGGATCGCTGCGCTGCGTGCCGTAGAGTTGATGGGTGGCCGCCGACTCTTTTGCGAGGTCGGCAACTTCGGGCGCGCTGAGCTGCATACGCGCGGCCAATTCATACGCGGCAATTCGCGCCGAAAGCTCGCCATCCTGGGGGTGATTACGCAAATGTTCCTCGTTCAGTTTCGCGAGCAAGTCGAAACTCGCACGTTGGCTCTCTGGGCGGTAACCGGCCGGCGGTTCGAGATCGAGAATCGGATCGCCACTGCTGCGAAAGACCGTTCCCTGAAATCGGGCCGGCAGAAACCCGTTGCCCCAATTTGATGTGCTCGATGGTGGCATGCCCCGGTCCATCATCACAACGAATCCGGGCAGATCCTGTGTTTCGCTTCCCAGCCCATACACCGACCATGCGCCGACCGACGGGAATCCGTTACGCGGTTCGCCGGTCATGAAGTCGTGCATCGCCGGGCCGTGGCTGTTGGCTTCGGCAACCATCGAATGGACGAACGCCAAATCGTCCACCTTACGGTTCACGTGCGGAAACAGTTCCGAACTCCACTTTCCCGATTCGCCATACTGTTTGAACTTGAACGGGCTGGGCATGAGTTTGCCCGGCTTGCGAAAGAAGACATCCTGCACGTTCCCCTTGCCTGTGATGGACTGGCCGGCGAACTTTGCCAGTTGCGGTTTGTAGTCAAACGTATCGACGTGGCTGACACCGGCCGACATGAATAGCAGCAACACGCGTTTCGCCGTCGGCTTGTGGTGTGCGCCGCCATGCTTTGTCGGCTGCCCTTCGGCATGCAGCAAGTCGGTCAGCGCGACACTCCCCAAGCCGCCTCCCATGGTGCGCAGGAAATCACGTCGGCTGACGAAACGCCGGTGTCCGGTGCAATTGGTGCGGCGAATTTGTGTCACGAAATCGCTCCGTTCAGAACGCGTAAAGAAACTCGTTGGTGTTCAGCAGCACGCGACACAGGCTGAACAAGCCGTGATTCTGGATGAACGATACCGCTTGACGTCGCTGATCTTCTGTAGGCTCCCGCAACAGGGCCAGACGATAGGCGACGTCCACCTGCTTGCCGAGACCTTCGCCGGCCATTGCGGTCACCCGTGTGGCGAAATGTTGGGATTGCTGAAACGTAAACCGGTTATTCATCAACGACAGCGCCTGCAACGCGGTCGTGCTGTAATTGCGTTTGGGGGTCTGTACCGAAGCATCGGGACAATCGAAGGCGCTCATCAACGGCGACTGAAAAGTACGAATGTTGAACCGATAGACCGACCGCCGCCACGTTTCCGCGCCGGGTTCATCCAATAGGACGTAATCGGGGACGTTGCCATCGCGATAGAGGAACAAACGGAAACTCGGTCCTTCCATCGTCAAATCCAACTCCCCGCTGACCTGCAATACGGCATCGCGGAGCGACTCAGCATCGAGCCGGCGCGGCGACATTCTCCACAGCAACCGGTTGGCTCCATCTTCTGCTG
The DNA here is from genome assembly GCA_963581435.1 of Planctomycetota bacterium. Classification (GTDB taxonomy): domain Bacteria; phylum Planctomycetota; class Planctomycetia; order Planctomycetales; family Planctomycetaceae; genus JABISG01. The sequence continues at coordinate 34,496 of CAUZOL010000006.1, read as the reverse complement.
CCGACTGTGGTTTGTACCCCGACTGCTGCCGATAGGCGGCCGACAGCAGGATCATTCGGTGCAGTCGCTTAATCTTCCAGCCATGCTCCATGAAATCGGCTGCCAGCCAGTCGAGCAATTCGGGATGCGAAGGCCGGTCGCCGTTGAAGCCGAAATCGTTCGGCGTATTCACAATCCCCTGACCAAAGTGGTAATGCCAAATCCGGTTGACAATGACGCGAGCCGTCAACGGATTCTTCACATCGACGATCCACTCTGCCAGACGCAAACGGCGGTTTGGGCCGGAATCACTTTGCACGCCGACCAGCAAGGGGTCGAGCGCTTTGACTGTGTGGAAAGCCGCCGGCTTCACCTGTTCGCCGCGCTCACGGACATTGCCGCGTGTCAATATGTACGCCGGTTGCGGTTGGCTGTCACGCGCCGAATAACTCACCGGCAACGGTGGAATCGCTTTCAGTCGCGCTGCCTGTTGGGATTGCGTTTGAATTAAGGAAGCGTGCAGTTTCTTCTCGGCCGCCGTCAGCGCCGCGATCAACTCGTCGTTCGTCAACTGCGTTTGTTCTCCCTGTGGAACGCGCGTGCTCGAATCACTGACCGCAGACCACTTTTTGCCGTCGAGAGAAAGTTCAATGCGGTAACCGACCGGCAAACGGTCTTTGTATTTTCCGTTTCGATCACGTCCCCAAACGACACGTTGGACTTTTGCGACTGCGGGCAATTCAATCTGCGCCCAACCCTTGCCGCTTTCATTACTAATCCAGCTGTGCGAGTTTCCGTGTTGGCCGTCGTTGAGGTGGTGAATCTGGTGAATCGGATATCCCGGCAACAGCGATGAAGCCGTCGCCTTTGCGCCGGTCTTCGAGAGAGCAAGATTGCTCTTGATATCCTCGCCATAAATTTCGAGTTCATCCAGACACGGTTGTGAGTTGCCAGTGGTGGCCGTCACTGTGAACCGAACGAAACGGGTTTCGACGGCGCCAAACACATCTTCGTTGTTGGTGGCGGTGACGGCAGGGCGTAGCGAATTCGGTTTGCGTTCTCGACGGCTGGCAAGAAATCGTTTGCGTGCTCGCTGTAACAGCAAATCGATTTGCGTCTTTGTCCCTTTCATCAGCTTCTGAAGAGGAGCAACAGCTGTGGCACGTGCAGCCTTGTCTTTGGCTGACGCGACCGAATTGACACCACGGTCCAATCCACTGAACACTGCCGTCAATGCGTAGTAGTCCCGCATATTGATCGGGTCAAACTTGTGATCGTGGCAACGGGCGCAACCGGACGTCAAACCGAGAAACGTCGTCGATGTGGCGGTGACGAATTCGTCGAGTTCGTCCTGGCGTGTTTGCAGTCTCTCCAGCTCACTCACCGTCCCAACGTCGTTTTTGGGGCCGGCAACCAGAAAACCGGTGGCAATCAACTGGTCGGCATTCTCGGCCTTCAACGCGTCGCCAGCCAGTTGCTCGCGGACAAATTGATCGTAGGGTTTGTCGGCATTAAATGAACCGATAACGTAGTCGCGGTAAGGCCAGAAGTTCTCGCGAATGCGATCTCGCTCGAAACCGTTGCTTTCGGCAAACCGGACCACGTCGAGCCAATGCCGCCCCCACCGTTCGCCGTAATGTGGGCTCGCCAATAAACGGTCCACCAGCCGCCCGTAAGCATCATCACGCTGATCGTTGATGAATTCCTGCTGCTGTTCGTACGTGGGAGGCAGTCCCGTGAGATCAAGGCTGACGCGGCGGATCAGCGTGCGACGGTCGGCCGGCGACGAAAGGCTCAGGCCGTGCTGCTGTAACCGCGCGACGATGAATCGGTCGATCACGGTTTGCACCGGCTCGCTGTTTCGCACGGTCGGCGGAACAACTTTCTTCAGCGGTTGTAACGACCACCAGTCGTGACCAGCGCGGTGATCGCTCGTGGCCGCAAACAAGTCGAGTGACTTGTCGGGATAAAACGCACCGTCGGCAATCCATCGTTTGAGAACCGAAATCTCCGCGGCCGACAGCGGTTTCTTGGGCGGCATCTCCTCGCTGTCAACGTATTGGTACAGCAGGCTTTCGTCCGGCTTGGTCGCTTCGATTGCCACACCGCTCTCGCCACCTTTGAATGCGGTGGCCTTCGTTCGCAAGTCGAGGCCGCCTTTGCGGTCAGCCCCATGACACTCCAGACATCGCCGTACCAGAATCGGTTCGACCTTCGTACGGAAGTACTCTTCTTGATTGCCATCCGCACCGATAGCGGGCGGTAGCAGAATCAACGATAGGCACGCGACCGCCGTCCAAGCGACAAATCTGAAGGTGTTGATCGAGAAAATGCGGTTCATCAGTCTCAACGATTCTTCACCAAGTAAAAGGACTTCGGGGCCGGTGCCAACTCGCATCTCAAGGCGGACTCACGGCCACGCCGCAATACTTCAGGATACTCCGAACGGTTTGGCGTTTCAACGAGTCTCCGTTTCCGAGCTGGTCCCGCCACCGAGACTGCTCCCCCGTTGGATCGCATCGGTTCCAAACCGGTCACGGATCGTATCGGCAACAGCATCGAGCTGCGAGTGGTCCTGCGGATCATCGAACAGTGTCCCCTGCGAAAGTTGCAAATGCTCGATTCCGCTCACGCCCATGCCCAACAGACGGAGGGGAAGGCGGGGACCAGTCAAACTTGTGGCCAGCAATGTCGATGCAGCGTGCCAGAGGATATCGGTCGAATCTGTCGACTGCGGGAGCTTCCTGGATCGGGTGATCGTCCGAAAATCGGCGAAACGCAATTTGATCTGAACGACCCGTCCGCGCAGCGATTGTTGGCGCAGACGCCGAGCGACCTGTTCTGTCAGATCCAGCAGGCAGGCCCGCAGAACGTCTGGATCTTCGATATCAGCGGGGAACGTCGTCTCGTGCGAAATCGATTTCGCGTCCCGATCAGGAATCACCGCGCGATCGTCGATGCCGTGGGCCAGTTCCCACAGATGCTCTCCAGACTTCCCGAACCGTTGCTGCAGTTCATCCAGCGACAGCCGACGGAGTTGGCCAATTGTGCCGACTCCCAACTGTTCCAACGCGCGGCCGGTCACACGCCCCACGCCCCATAACCGTCCCACTGGTAACGGTGCGAGGAATTCCTGCACGCGATTGGGATCGACGACAGTCAATCCGTCCGGCTTGTCGAGGTCGCTGGCAATCTTCGCCAGAAACTTGTTCGGCGCAACGCCGACCGAAGCAACCAACCGCAACGACTCGCGAATTTCCTGCTTCAACTGTTTGGCAATTTCGACGGCCGTGCCGAACAGTCCTTCGCTGCCGGTGACATCCAGAAATGCTTCGTCCAACGACAGCGGCTCAACCAATGGCGTGTACTTGACGAACACCTCACGAATCGCGGCCGACACCTCAGCATAGCGATCCATCCGCGGTCGCAAGACAATGGCGTGAGGGCATCGCTTGAGCGCGGTTGCCGTCGGCATGGCACTATGAACGCCGAATTTCCGCACGGCATAATTCGCAGCCGCAACAACACCCCGGCCCTCGGGAGTGCCGCCGACAATCAACGGCTTCCCCGCCAATTCCGGCCGGTCGCGTTCCTCAACCGACGCGTAAAACGCATCCATGTCAACATGCAGAATCATCCGTCGTCTCCGCCAAACATTCTACCGCACGCATGCCGAGAATGCACAGCGATGTCCCAAAGCGAGCCGAGGGTGTCCACCAACCACCGTCGAGGAATTCTCCACAATGGTGAGTAAAGTGACGCGACATTCCGTATACTGCACGCCTGCAAATGAACTCTCACAAGTCGGGGCTGGTCATGGCGCGCGATGCGGCTTATCGAAGAGCGGAAGAGAAGATCAAGGAAGCGCTGCGTAGTGAAGCGACTACTCTCTTTCTCAGCTCTAGGAAACTCACCGAGTTGCCGGAGTCACTGGGCCAGCTCACGCAGTTGCAGGCGCTTCACCTCGCCGGCAACCAACTGACGGCGCTGCCGGAGTGGCTGGGCCAGCTCACGCAGTTGCAGATCTTTGACCTTTACGGCAACCAGCTGACGACGCTGCCTGAGTCGCTGGGCCAGCTCAAAAAGTTGCAGGAGCTAAACCTTTTCGACAACCAACTGACGGCGCTACCGGAGTGGCTGGACCAGCTCAACCAGTTGCGAAGGCTTGACCTTCGGAACAATCCCGACCTGCGTCTGCCGCCGGAAATCGCTGCTCAAGTTGGTGATCCGTCCGCAATCCTGAACTTCTACTTCTCCCGGCTCCGTGAGACCGAGAAACCACTGAACGAGGCGAAGATTCTGCTGGTCGGTGATGGGGAAGTCGGCAAGACCTCGCTGATTCGGCGGTTGATGGACGACGAGTTCGATGCTGACGAGTCGAAAACCCGTGGTGTTCGCATTCGTCAATGGCGGTTGCAGGAGGGGATCGGGAAATCCGCGCGAATATCTGGGACTTCGGTGGGCAGGACGTTTATCATACCACGCATCAATTCTTCCTCACCAAGCGGAGTCTGTACGTCCTGCTCGTCAGTGCCCGCGACTCCAAAGCGCACACGCGGATCGACTATTGGCTGAAGACGATCCAAAACGTTGCGAACGATGCCCCGGTGATCATCGTCGCCAATAAATGCGATCAGCACGCGGTGGAGATCGACTGGCGCAATCTCCAGCATCAGTACCCCGCCATTCGCGGCGTCATCAAACGGGCTTCGTGCAAGACAGGCGAGGGAATGCCGAAGACGGAACAACTGATTCGGCAGCAGGTGACGCAGCTCGAACACGTCGAGACAGCGCTGCCCGCCAGTTGGTTTGCGGTGAAGGCGCGACTCGAAGACGAGAATGCGAACTACCAGGCATTTCCGCACTATCGAGAACTCTGCATTGCGGAGGGGATCGAAGATGAAGCCAGCCAGGAGCAGTTGCTGCGGCTGCTGAACGATTTGGGAATCGCCCTGCATTACCAAGGCACACGGACTCTAGAAGAGACCAACGTGCTCAAGCCGGAGTGGGTGACCGGCGGATTCTACAAAATCATCGACGCAGACCTCACAGAGTCGAACGGCGTGTTGGACCGGGCACGGCTCGATCAACTCTTGCCGGATGAGGAGTATCCCCCCCAGACGAAGGACTTCATTTTGGGAATGATGCAGCAGTTTGAGTTGTGCTTTTCCTTCGATCAGGGAGACAAGTTTCTGATCCCCGGCCTGCTCCCCTTCGAGGAACCGGAGAGCGGTGACTGGGACGACGTGCTGTTGCTCGTGTACCAATACGACCTGTTGCCGACTGCGGTCATCTCGCGGCTGACAATGCGCATGCACGAACATTTGCTGCGAGACGGCCGCCAGCAGATCTGCTGGCGGACCGGTGCGGTGTTCGCCGAAGGTGACAGCGAAGCCCACGTTCGTGCGGACGGAAACAGCAATCGGCTGGTGATTCGAGTCCGTGGACATCAGGCCGGTCGAAGACACCTGCTGGCGGCCATTCGCTGCCAGCTACGAGAAATCCACGGCGACACGATCAAGGCAGCGGAGTTGGTCCCCGTGCCGGGACATCCGGATGTGCTGGTAGGTTACGAGCATCTGCGAAACCTCGAACAGATGGGGGAGCAAACATTCGTACCAACGAATTTGGCGATCTTAGTCAGGGTCGATGAAATGCTGGACGGTTACCGGCTGCCAATTTCGGACGAGGCACAGCGATTAGCTGGCGAGCGCGCTGTGGAGCATCACTATCACAGTACCGTTTATCAGGCAAAGGAGATCGACGTGGGTGACAAGACCAATGTGAAGAACAGCCAATTGACAAACAGTGCAGTCGGCACAAACCAGACGGTCACCGACAGCTTCAACATGATTGACCAATCGAGCCAGCCAGTTGAGGTCCAGAATGCGCTTCGCGGGTTGGTCACATCGGTTGAACAATTGAAAAAAGAAATGAGTCAAGTCGCAGATGCAGAAACCTGCGAGACGCTTGGCGACGACCTCGAATCCTTTGTGAAGGAAGCGACGAAAACGAAGCCGCGACCGAAGATGCTCAATCTCACCGCAGACGGCCTGATCGAAGCCGCTGAAAAGGTAGCGAAGTTCACAGCGCCGATTACCACATCGGTCAAGGCTGTGCTCAGCCTGCTTGACGTCGGGTTGTCATAACGTCGGCCTGCGCGAAACAAAAACCGTAGGCAGCCGGTGGAACGAGAGACGGTGTGGGAGTCTCATCGACTCAAATGGTCGCCGGTGTCTGAGCGGATGCGACGACACAAGAAAGCGGCGTGCATTGGTAAGCCGTGGGTCGATAGAGACGAGCTCCGCGTCACCGTTCTCCCAACGGCTTCTCATGGCATGGCCGTCCAGCATTGTTTCTGTGGTTGGCGTTTCGCTACGATGAGCCGATCATACCTCGTCGCGCGACGCCACCAAATGGTTGCGGCAGCCGCGTTTGTGAATTGACGAGATGGTGTAGGCGTTGCAGGGAGGTTGAGTCGAGGGGCCATGGGAGAATCACAGGCAATTGATCTGTCGCACGTTGCGGATGAATTGGGACTGAAGATCCGTCAGGTCGATGGAGTGATGTCGCTTCTCGACGACGGGAATACCGTTCCGTTTATCACGCGTTATCGCAAAGAGCAAACGGGCGATTTGAACGAAACACAGATTCGCGATATTGCGCAGCGCGTCGATCTGTTACGGCAGTTGGTCGAACGGTCGGCAGCCGTGCTGCGTCTCATTGAGGCGCAGGGGAAGTTGACGCCCGAGTTGCAGGCGGCGATTGCGCAAGCCGAAACATTGAAGCGGTTGGAAGATATCTATCTGCCTTATCGTCCGAAACGCGCGTCACGGGCGTCTCAGGCGCGCGACCGCGGCCTGGAACCGTTGGCCGACCGCATTTGGAACGACGACCCGGCACTCGGGCCGTTGGAAACAGCGGCAGGTGAATTCGTCGACCCTGCGCAGAATTTGCCGGGTACGGTGGAAGTTTTACAGGGCGCGGCGGACATAATTGCCGAGCGGATCAGCGACTCGACCGATCTGCGGGAACGCGTGCGGAGTCTGGCCTGGAGTACCGGTCGACTGTCGGTGTCGGTGACGAAAACAGGAGCGGAACAAGGGCAGGAATACCGCAATTACTTCGACTACAGCGAGGCAATTTCGCGAATTCCGCTGCATCGCGTGATGGCGATCAATCGAGGTGAAGACGCCAGTGCACTGCGAGTGAAGTTTGAATGTGATCGCGCACGCATCGAACGAGTCGTTGCCGACTACTTCGAGCTTTCACATCGGCGCCAGACGGAGTATTTGACGGAGTGTGCGACCGACGCCGTCTCTCGGCTCATCTTACCGAGCCTGCAGCGTGAATTTCGTCGCGAGTTAAGCGAGCGAGCCGAACGGCACGCGGTCGATGTGTTCGCCGAAAATCTGCGGCACCTGCTACTGCAGCCACCACTTTGCGGCGAACGCGTTGTGGCGATCGACCCGGGATTTCGCACCGGTTGTAAAATTGCCGTGCTGGATGACTGTGGCAATCTTCTGGCGCACGACGTGATCTTCGTGACTGGACCTGCCGAAAAGCGAGCGGCGAATCGCCTGAAGCTGGCCGGAATGCTGCAACAGCACGACTGTAACCTTGTGGCCATCGGCAACGGAACCGCCTGCCGCGAGAGCGAAGAATTGGTTGCGGAGATGATTGCAGCGGACCGGCCTGATGCCCGGTATGTGATTGTGAACGAAGCGGGGGCAAGCATTTATTCGGCGAGCGAAGTTGCCGGCGAGGAGTTTCCCAATCTGGACGCGACGGTTCGTGGCACAATTTCGATTGGCCGCCGACTGCAGGATCCACTGAGTGAACAAGTCAAAATTGATCCGCAGCACCTCGGGGTCGGGCTGTACCAACACGACGTTGATCCGAAGCGGTTAAAGGAGTCGCTGGACCGTGTGGTCGAATCGTGCGTCAACTACGTTGGCGTCGATCTGAATACTGCCAGCGCTCCGTTATTGCGTCACGTCTCAGGTTTCACCCAACGCGTCGCGCGGCATGTGGTGGAGTGGCGCGATCAGCACGGCCGCTTCACGAACCGGCAGCAGTTGCTCGATGTCCCCGGTTTAGGAGCGGCGACGTTTCAGCAAGCGGCCGGGTTTCTGAAAATTTCCGGTGGCGACAACCTGCTAGACAGCACGCCGATCCATCCGGAAAGCTACCCCGCTGCGAACCGAATACTCAACCGTTTAACAGGGGAGACGCGTGATGGAATTGTTGGATCGCCGGATCTGGCGGCGCTCAAACCGAAACTGACGGAACTGATTCCGAATCCCAAATCACTCGCCGACGAACTTCAGATTGGTACGCCGACCTGCCGCGACATTTTGGAAGCATTGGCTCGTCCCGGACGCGATCCGAGGACGAGTATTCCCGGTCCGGTTTTCAAACAGGGCGTGTTGAATCTGGATGATCTGTGCCTCGGGATGGAACTGACCGGTACTGTATTGAACGTCGTCGATTTCGGTGCATTTATCGACGTCGGCCTGAAAGAGAGCGGGCTGGTACACATCAGCAAGATGGCAGATCGATTTGTGAGTTCACCGCACGAAGTCGTGGCAATCGGCGACGTGATTCCGGTCTGGGTGCTGTCGATCGATCACGAACGCCGCCGCGTTTCACTGACAATGCTCAAACCGGATGAGTCGTAGAGCCATCAGCCGTCAGCTTTTTTCGACAACGTGATCATGCCAGACACTGCTCGACTGTTTATCGCAGTGAAGATCTTGCCGTCGCGACCGTTGCAGAAACTTATTGCGCGGCTGGGAATGTTGGGCCGCATCGTCAAACCAATTGATGCCGACAATCTGCATCTCACGCTGAAGTTTCTGGGCGAGACCGAATTAACTCTCACGCCTCAGATTTCTGATGCCATTGAAGCGGCTGCGATTGAACACGAGTCGTTTTCACTGCAGCTGGTTGGACTCGGCGCGTTTCCGGACGCTCGCCGCCCGTCGGTCATCTGGGTTGGTTTGCAGGGGGCCGATCCGCTGGTGGAAATCGCCAGCGAATTGGAACGGCGATTGCGGCCGCTCGGTTTCGAGCAAGAACGTCGCGCGTTTCATCCGCACGTCACAGTCGCTCGAATTCGCAGCAAGCCACCCCGTGAGTTGGCGACACTATTGGAAACGGAACAATCGACCGAATTCGGATCGGCCGACATCGCGTCCGTCGAATTGTACCAATCGGAATTGGGTTCGGCGGGGCCACGCTACACTGTTCTGTCCAAAGTGGCATTCGCGGGCGGTTAAATTCTAATCATCTCACACGCCTCGTTCGTGCCGATAGATCTCGCCGAGCAAGTCTTCGGCCGTTTTGAATTTGCGTCCGTCTTCGGTGACCATTTCGATCTTCGTGCGTGCATCGCCGGCCGAATGGCCCAGGCTCAGCAAGGCCTCAAAGGCGTCGTTAAACACATCGTGGTCCGTTGCACTGTCGGGAGGCAGTTGCCTGGCGACCATCAGCGCGAACTTCGGCATCTTGCGGCGCAGTTTGGCGACAATGCGCTCGGCAACCGCCGGGCCGATGCCCGGCAGTGTGGTGAGTTGCTTCACATCCTGCTCCTCGATCGAGGCGGCAACTTCGTTGACCGGTCGAACCATCGCCCTCAATGCCTTCTTCACGCCGACACCATCCACGGAGCAAACCAAATCGAAGAACTCGCGTTCGGCTTCGTTCATGAAACCAATCAGTCGCGGCACCAAACGGCCTCGTTGCGGATTGCCGTCAATAAATTCGATCGTCTTCAGTGAGACGTCGCTTCCAACCGTTGACTGCAATTGTCGCCGGACAAATTCGGGAATGAAGACTTCGTACTCAAACGCACCGATCTCCAGCGTGGCTGCCTCTTCGCTCAAGTGAACCAGCTTGCCGGTGATTTTGGTAATCATGGTGTCTTGATCCTGCTGTGTGTTGTGCTACTTGAAGCAATTGGTTGCGGCGATCGCATTGGGAGCGGCAACGTTTCTGTTCTCACGCTGCGAAACGGACGCTGTGGTATAGACAGAGCGCGATTGCTGACGCGTCGGCTACGTCGTTGGGTTCGAGAATCTGCTTCAATCCCAATTCTCGTTTGACGGCGTGCTGAATCTGGGCTTTGGGAGCGCGGCCGCTGCCGGTCAGCATGCGTTTGACCTGCGTCGGTGTGAAATGGACGACCGGAACACCTCGGTCGGCCGCCATGAATAAGATGACGCCCCGCGCGTGCGCCATCAACAGGGCCGACTTTGGATTTCTGATGAGCGAGAACACCTGTTCGATGGCCATGACCTGCGGCTGAAAATCATTGAACAGTTCGCGCATGCTGTCGCCAATTTCGTGCACACGCTCGGCCAGCGAAAGCTTTTGCGTCGAACGGATTACGCCCGCCTCGATGAGTACCGGCCCTTTCTTCGACCGTTCGAGCAGTGCGTAACCCGTGCGAGCCAGACCGGGGTCGATACCGAGATACAGGCCGTCCGTCAGAGGCAACGGCTGTTTGGTCGGCTTTGTCAGTCCTGTATCTGGATCGCTCACAACCGAGATTCCCCAAATCAAACAGCACGCGAGGCGTTGCCCCGCCGTTAAACAAAACTCAGCCTATTCGCGTCGCCAGTCTGTTCCGTCGAGGCGATCCTCCAGTGTGACATTCAACGCCGTCAGCCCGTCGCGAATCTTGTCGGCGATGTCGAATTGCTTGTCTTTGCGGGCAATGGCACGGACTTCAATGATGAGATCCATGAGTTGTCCGGCGAATGCATCGTCGGCCGGTCCACTCTTTTCCTGCGGTTGCCGGAAGACGCCCAGCAGACTGGCAAGCTCTTTAAGCAATGTCATTGCGGTTGTCCAAGCCGCGACGGCTGCCTCGTCGGGTGGACCGCCCGCATCGAGTTTCTGCTGCACAACGAAACCGTTGATGCACTTGCGCATCTCAAACAGAACGCCGATGCCGCCACCGGTGTTGAAATCGTCATCCATCGCCTGCAGAAAGCGATCCCGCAAATGGGACAACTCGCCAAAGAAGTCGGCGGCGCCATCATCCAGCGAGACCGTCTGATCGCGCGATGTGGCTGCATCGATTTCGTAAAAACTGTGGCCGGTCACTCGTTCGTAGGCATCGAACAGGCGGTAGAAACCTTCGAGGCTCTTGCCTGTGTCGGTGAGGCTGTCTTCGCTGAGCGGAATGGGACTGCGATAATGTGTTGAAAGCAAAAAGAAGCGGACCGTCTCTGGCGCGAACTTTGCAAAGACGGCCGTCTTGACCGATTCGGCTCCCAAACTACCGGCAAGTTTGTTGGCTTCCTGCGATTGCTGGTCGGGGACGGCATCGCCGGATGCATCGTGTGCACCGCCAATCTTGCTGGCATCGGCCGACTGCATCAGCCCGTTGTGCATCCAGTATCGGGTGAACGGCTTGCCGGTGCACGATTCGGATTGCGCGAGTTCATTCTCGTGATGCGGAAACAACAGATCGAGTCCACCCCCGTGAATGTCGATCGACTCGCCGAGTATCTTCATGCTCATCGCCGAGCATTCAATATGCCAACCGGGGCGTCCGCGTCCCCACGGACTGTCCCATCCCGGCTCACCTTCCTTGGCACGTTTCCACAGCGCGAAGTCGGCCGGGTTGTGCTTCTGGTCGTTCGCCTGGACGCGGGTCCCGGCGAGCATGTCATCGACATTGCGGCGACTCAATTTCCCGTAATCCTCATCGGCAGTCACTTCGAAGTACACATCGCCGTTCAACGGATACGCGTTGTTACTCTCAACCAACTTGCCGATGATTGCCTGCATTTCGCCGATGTACTCGGTGGCACGCGGGAATTCGTCGACGGTATCGACGCCGATGGTTTTCAGGCAGTCGAAATAATCCGCTGACATTTCGGCAGCGAGCGCTTCGATGGATGTGTTGTTCTCGCGTGCCCTGTTGATGAGCTTGTCATCGACATCGGTGATGTTGATCACGTAGGTGACATCGTAGCCGTTGTAAGATAGGTACCGTTTGACCGTATCGAATATCACCGGCCCGACCATGTGACCGATGTGCGACGGCTTGTAGACGGTGGGCCCACACAAATACATGCCGACTTTGCCCGGTTGCACGGTTTGGAAATCTTCTTTTTGCTTCGAGAGAGTGTTGTAGACGCGTAGGGCCATGTGTTGGAGTCCGGCTTGAACGATTGATTCGAGGGTGATTGGTCTTTCTGTGGTCGTTTGTCTCTTGACTGCCCGTCGGGGCGAATCAGGGCCGTCTGCTGTTCTTGTGTTCGTAATTCTTGCTGAATGTTGTTATCGGCTCAATCTCGCATCAGCAGCACAATCGCATCGGCGGAGATTGCTTCTTCACGGCCGACCGGTCCGACCTGTTCGCCAGATTTGGCTTTGACGTTGATCAGGTTTTTATCGATCTCCAGCAGTTCGGCCAGCCGTTGGCGAATCGCCGGCTTGTACGGTGTGAGGTGGGGGCGTTCGGCGAAGAGGGTGCAATCGAGATTTGCAATATTCCATCCCAACTCGCGAATGGCCGAAATTGCGTCGCTGAGAAACAGTGCCGAATCGGCACCGGCCCAGCGTGGCTCGGTATTGGGAAAGCGTTCGCCGATATCGCCCAGTCCGACTGCTCCCAGCAAAGCGTCGGTCAGGGCATGCAGCAGCACGTCGGCATCGCTGTGTCCCAGCAGGCCGCGGTCGTATTCAATTGGGACTCCACCCAAAATCAGCGACCGGCCCGTCGCTAACCGATGAATATCGTGTCCCAAACCAATCCGCATCTCCACGCAGTGTTTCCTCTATTCTCTTAATGCTGTCATCTTCAGGCGGGGGCGCAAATTTGCAGGTGCCACCGAGATGGCACCAATCGCACTGGCAAAGCATTGGCAACTGTTCACGTATCGCTGGCAAAGTTTCACTCCGAGCGACCCGCGCGGTCGCATCATAACTTTGTCGGTGAATGCTGACAACGTGAGCAGTGCCGAAGGTGGACCAGACACTAATTGACAGGTTTTCGATGTTGACATACACTCCCGCCGTGTTCAGCCCGCGTATGCATTCGCTTATATGCTGGGCAGCAACTGGGTTACCTTCTTTTTCGCATACCACGCAGTTTCAGGATCACTCAGATCTCGATGTCCCGTCACCATCAAACGGCTACGCTGTTGCTACTGTGCGTGCTATGCGCTGCGCTGTGTGGTTGCTCGTTTTTCAAGGATGGGGCGGGTTTGTTCGGGCAGCGAAGCCAGGTCGCCGAAGGAGAGTCGCCGCAATTACCTCCGATTCCAACCTCGCGCGATGCCATACAGTTGGAAGTTCTGCTGATTGAACGTCCGGTTGGCGATGCGTTGCTGGGTGATACGTTTTGGAACGAAGTCGATCAGGTCGGTTCGCTGGAGCCGGAAACCCGCTTGGCACTCAGCCGCAATGGTTTTCGGATTGGACACACCGGTTCGGAACCGCCGCGTGCTTTGGAGCGAATGCTCGAACTCAAGTCAGAATCTGCAGGTGGTCCGAAATCCGATCAACAGAAAAACCTCATTGGACGCCGCATCGTTCTTTCGTCGGGTGGCGAAACGGAGGTGCAGGCCGGTGCAATTTTTTCCAACTGCGTGGTCGATATCGCCGGAGCCAACAAGCCCGAGTCTAAGGAATTCCAGAATGCACGGTTTGTATTTCGCCTGAAAGCGGAGCGCGACCAGGATGGTTGGGCGCGGATCGAGTTTCTGCCGGAGATTCATCACGGGGAATATCGGCTGCGTCGCGTGCCGGGCGGTGCTGGGTTTCAATTGCGAACATCTCAAGATGTTTACCCACTGTATAGCCAGCGGTTTTCGCTGATGCTGAACGTGGGCGAAATGGCCGTCGTCACCACCGACGGCGAAAACTCCTCATCCGTCGGCGGGCACTTTTTTCTCGGCGACGGTGAGAACGCCCGCGTACAGCGCGTGCTGGTCGTGCGGTTGTCAAACATGACGAAGACTGATCCGGTTTATGCTGAATGAACCAGGAACGATTGAGTGCCGCGAATCCGCAAGCGAGCAATTGTGGCGTGTGAGGCTCAGCGAAAATCTCTTGATCGCGATTCCAGGCCTTCCAGCCGCCGCGACAGATCTTCGATCCGATCGACGAGCAGGTGAACGACTTCATCGAGCCGTTGCAGGTGGCCGTGGGCAATCATCGCGCCGGCGCGCGATGCGATGGGCCGGTAACGTTCCCACACATCCTGTCGGATAATCAGGTTGGCCGTTCCCGTCTCGTCTTCCAGTGTGACGAAAGTGATCCCCTTGGCCGTACTGGGGCGCTGCCGGAGTAGTACGACTCCGGCGACCCGATAGCGCCGATCGACCGGCAAGTGGGACAATTCACTGCTGGGAACGACTTTTAATTCATCCAGCAACGGGCGAATGAACTGGATGGGGTGCCCGCGCAGCGACAAGCCGGCGGTCTGGTAGTCGGCGACGACTTGCTCTTTCTGCGAAAGGGGTGGCAAATTCACGGCCGGCTCTTCGGTTGTTGTGCCATCAAACAACGGCAACGTTTTCTGTTCCGGTAGCGAATGCCAAAGGGCGGCACGGCGGTTCAATCCCAATGTGCCAAACGCATCGGCTCTCGACAGCTTTTTCAAGACCACGTTCGATAGCCGGGTGCGGTGTGTGAAATCGTCAAACGAAGTGAACGGGCCGCCGTTGCGCCGTTCGGCAATTACTTTCCCGTGCGCAAACGACAGCCCGCGTACCATGCGAAACCCCAATCGCAATGCGGGGTTGTCACCCAATGTTCCCGCGGAACGTGGTCTGCGGGCTTTGGTGACCTCTGATCTCTGATCACGGGCCTCTTCCTCCAGCGTGCAATCCCAATTGCTGTGGTTCACGTCGATGGGGCGGACTTCGACACCATGCTGACGCACATCGGAAATGAGTTGGGCCGGTGCGTAAAATCCCATTGGCTGCGAGTTGAGCAGCGCGGTGGTGAACGCTGCCGGGTAGTGCCGTTTCATCCATGCCGAAACGTAAACGAGCAACGCAAAGCTGGCGGCATGGCTTTCCGGAAAACCGTATTCCCCGAAACCGCGAATCTGGTTAAACAGCCGTTCGGCAAATCCGGTCGAATAGCCACGGGCGTCCATACCGTCGATGAGCTTCTGGCGGAACTTATCGATCACGCCCCGTCGCCGCCACGCCCCCATCGCGCGGCGGAGTTGGTCGGCTTCTCCCGGCGTGAAGCCGGCGGCAACGACGGCCAGCCGCATCGCCTGTTCCTGAAAGATGGGAACACCCAACGTCTTTTGCAATACGGCTCGAATACGTTCGTCGGGAAACTCGACCGGTTCTTCTCCGCTGCGCCGCCGCAGATAGGGGTGCACCATGTCGCCTTGAATCGGACCGGGACGAACGATGGCCACTTCGATCACCAAATCGTAAAAACATTGCGGACGAAGACGCGGCAACATCGACATCTGGGCGCGCGATTCGATTTGGAACACGCCGATTGTGTCGGCCCGGCTGACCATCTCGTACACTGCGGGGTCTTCCGCCGGGACGGTGGCCAGCGTGAGCTTTCGCCCGTCGTGTCGTTCGATCAGCGAGAAACATTTGCGGATAGCGGTCAACATTCCGAGCGACAGGCAGTCGACTTTGAGGATGCCCAAAGTATCGAGATCGTTCTTATCCCACTGGATGACCGTGCGACCGGGCATGGCAGCGTTTTCAATGGGAACCATCTCGCAGAGTGGTCCGGCGGTCAGCACCATCCCGCCAACATGTTGCGACAGATGCCGTGGGAAATCGAGAATCTGCCCGACCAGGCCGATCAATTGCCGGCCCACGCTCGAAGTGGGATTCAGCCCGGCATTCTGTAACCGACCGGCGAGTTCCTCTTCACCGTGGGCCCGTTCCAGCGATTTGGAAATGGCATCGACCCGATCCAACGACAAGCCGAGCGCCTTGCCAACATCGCGGACGGCTGATCGAGGCCGATAAGTGATGACGGTCGCCGCCATGCCCGCCCGTTCGCGGCCGTACTTCTCGTAGAGATACTGAATGACTTCTTCGCGGCGTTCGTGTTCGAAATCGATATCGATGTCGGGCGCTTCGTCGCGTTCCTTGCTGATAAACCGTTCGAATAAAACGTCGATGCGTTCGGAATCGACCGACGTCACGCCGAGGCAGTAACAGACTGCCGAGTTGGCCGCCGAGCCGCGTCCCTGGCAGAGAATGTCCCGGCTGCGGGCGAAGCGGACCAGATCCCAGACGGTTAGAAAATAGGCTTCGTAACTGAGTTCCTCGATCAATTGCAATTCGTGGTCGATCAGTCGACGAACCTTTTCAGGAATGCCATGCGGATACCGGTGATTGGCTCCGTCCGCTGTTAACCGTTTCAAATACTCGATGGGAGTAAATTCCGGCGGGCAAAGTTCTCTGGGATACTGGTAACGCAGTTCGTCGAGTGAGAACTGACAGCGGTCGGCGACTTGGGCAGTGCGAGCAACGGCAGCGGGGGAGTCGGCGAAGAGCGTTAACATTTCCGCCGATGATTTCAGATGGCGATCGGAGTTGGGGAACAGACGACTGCCAAGTTGAGAAATCGTACACCCGTGACGAATGGCCGTGAGTGTTTCATGCAGAAATTGGCGCTGGGGTACGTGGTAGTGAACATCGTTGGCCGCGATGAGAGGCACAGAGGCTTTCGTGGCGGCGTCCATCATCCGCCGCAGAACCCGACGATCATCCGGCCCGCGATGCAATTCCGCCAGCGCATAACAGCGGTCGCCAAAGGCATCTTTGTATTGTTGAAGTAAAGCCCGCCGGGTGGCCGGGGCTTCCCTCCCGTTGGTCGCTCCAGCCCCGGCCGCCCATCGATCTCTGACCGCTGACTCCTGACCTCTGGTCTCTGACCTCTGACTTCCAACCAACGGAACACACGCCAACAAACCCTGCGCATGCTCTGCCACGTCGTCGAACGTCAACTCGCATTCGCCTTTCGAGGCGCGGCGACGACCGGTGGTTATCAGTTGGCAGAGCCGTCCGTAAGCGGCCCGATCGGTCGCCAACAGCACAACGGCCGGTGCATCGACCGGTGTGACTTCCGCCCCGATCAGCAGTTTGAGGCCGACGTCCTTGGCCGCCGCATGCGCCCGCACAACACCGGCCACGCTGTTGCGGTCGGTGATGGCCAGCGCCGCGAGTCCCAGTTGCTGCGCCCGATGAACGAGTTCATCGGGATGCGATGCCCCTTCCAAAAACGAAAAGTTGGTCCGGCAATGCAGCTCGGCATAGGGAACCGTATTTGCCCCTTGCGATACCGGTCGTTCACCGGCCGGCAAATCAAGGGGGCGTCGTTTTTCGGGTTGCGGATCAGGCATGGCTGAGACAACATACTTCGAGTTTTCTGACGCAAAGACGCGAAGAGGCAAAGCTGCGCAAAGAAACTTGGAACACATCTGGATGAATGGCATTCTCGATGATGAACGCGAATCCCAAAAATGTTGGCCCGCCGCTCGAAAATGTGATTGCCGTCGCCATAGACATCAAGAACACCACTGCCAGCGGCAACACGCCGAAGAACAGCCAATTCACTTATCGCTCCTTGCCCTATCGAATGGGTAGTTTCAGTAACTGTTGATGCGTCTCCTGAGGGGATTCCCTTTAAAAAACGGCGATACACTTCCCTCTGGGGTATTTGTTTGGTATTAACCAGTCCCCCTGCATGATTCCCACCTTCCTGAGCCCCCCATTTGCTTCATAGCGGATTCTGGACTGGCGCCCACGGCCAACAGGACATGGAACGCCAACCTTCGATGGACTCTAGACTCATTCCAGATTCGACTCTCTGCGATGCTCTAACAGCACTTCGCTTTCGTCTGGCCGTGGTTAAGACGATCATCCCACGCGAGGAATCATTGGGAACGTCGCCTCAAATTCTTGACGATCTCATGCACGAGGTTGAAAGGTTCGATCAGTTCATTGAGGACCGATTCCATGCGAATGGTACTTAATGTTTACTACTGTTTATTCAAGCAATATCGTCTACAGTAACGCAAATTTGTCGTTTAACTTCCGCTACATGTCACTTATTTCTCTGTGCGTGGTGTCTGAGATTAGCGCAAATTAGCGCCGATTAGTGTTCCTGGCTTTAATCCTTCGCGAAACGCTGCCCCTTCGCGCCTTTGCGTCAAATCACCGTGCAGAGCTTCGCTCAATCAAACTCACCGTGCAGGAACCAATCCGCGCGGCCAATTCGCCAGAACAACCAGAATCGCAGGCCGCATTCCGTTTCGACCTGGTAATAATCCCGGCGCACGTGACGGCCGCGATACCAGCCGGTCTCAATTCGTTCCGGCCCCCAATACCGGGCGACTGCGTAGAGGGTTTGCTTCCAATGAAAACGACTCGGCGGACCAGCGGGAGCGAGCGACGTCACTTCAACGGCCTGCGGTTCTTTTTGCAGGCACAGCGGTCGGGCAGAGCAGGGGAGGACAGGAAGGCTGACACTGCCACCATTTCCCCTCTCATTCTCGCCGAGTAGTGGTTCCCAACGGTTGGCGAATTCCGGTTGGGGGTCGGGACGGAGTTGGGATCGGACGACTCGCTGCTTCCCCAGACGATTGCTCATCCGATCGGCGAGCTGCTCCAGTTCGCGTTGGGCGGCGGGGTCATCATCGGCGGCAAACAGTTGCGTCTGCCGTGATTCCAACAGCGCCGTCGCAACCGCCTGCACCTGCAGACCGGCAACCTTTTCGGTGAGGACAACCCGTTCCAATTGCGTAAGAACGAGTTCCATCACATGTGAAAGCGACTGACAGGGGCGGAGGAAGTTGATGGTGAAGCGGGGGCATATTGTGGATTGCGGATCGCGGATTGCGGATTTTCTGGAATCGGACTTTGCGGAAACTCCGCAATTCGAAATCTGCAATCCGAAATTCTCTCTCTTCTCCCCTGCGATCTTCAATCCCACATCCAGCCGCTGCACCCCTTGCTGCCGCTGTACCAGGCTGCTCACAATCTGCTCGACGAGTTGCTGTAACGCCACTTCCAATGTGCGATGGTCGCCGGTGGGATGTTCAAACTCTCGGCCTGCCACCACCGGTTCCGGGGGCCGGATGGGAGTGATGAGTTCCGAGACATCCCCCAATGCCTGATCCAATCGGAGAATGACTTCCGGCCCGAAGCGCGACGGCAAACTGGCACGGGGCAATGCGAGCAGTTGCTCGATGCGGCGAACATCGAGTGCGGCCAGTGTCTCAATCACAGTCCCCGCCAGCCGCAAAGCTCCGACCGGAAGCAGTCGCAGGACCGATTCGTGTTGGCTGGCCGAAACGATTTCGGTTTGATGTCGGCCGAAATGAGCGACGGCCCACGCCGCTCCCATGGTGTCGGCAATGGCCGTCCTGATGAAGAACCCGCGCCGCCCAAAAGATCGCTGGACCTGTCGAGACAACATTCGTTCGCCGCCGAATAAGTGCGCACAGCCGGTCAAATCGAACAGCAGGCTGTCCGGTTCCTCAATCCCCACCACGGGGCTGAATCGCTGACAGCGGACGGCCAACTCCCGCAGAGCCTGCATGTCGTCCGCTGGCTGATGGCAAACGAGCCGTGGATGGGTGGCTGGGATCGACTGTGAACGCGATACCGTTTCCAGCAACCCTTTGGCTTCGGCTAACGGCATGCCGGGAACAACTCCCCGCTCGGTAGCCCGTCGGGAACAGACCACAACCTGCAACCCACCTCGCCGGGATTCCGCGTAGAGAACGAGCGGCCGTTTTCTATGCGCCGGCGGCGCGGCGTGCTGGATTCGTTGCAGCGGCCAACTCGGAAGCCAGACGCACATCACCCGTTTCATCGTCAATTTCCAACTTCACAATTCCGCCGCAGTTACGACCGCGGCAATGGATGAGTTCAACTTGCAGTTGTCTGCCTGTGGAAGAATTCGCCGTCGGCAACGGTTCAACCAACAGCCGCACGTCGGCCCAGGTGGGGTGAACGCGATAACGGGCGGGCCGCAGTAGCAGGCCGATGGCCCCGCCGGTTTCGGCAGCCAGTTGCAACCGCCGATAAGCGTGGTTGTGCAACTGACGCTCAAACGCCTGGCCGAGCCGACAAACAACCACCGCCACACCACGGCAGCGAAGCGATTGCTCCAACGCCCACAAGGCGTCGCCGCCGTTGGCAGGATGAACGACAATTATCCGCTGCAAATGATCGCCCAGCTTCCCAATCGCGGGGGGATAAAACGACGCGGTCGGATCGATGACAACACAGGCTCCGTCAGCCCGCATCAATTGGGCCGCCACCGTGAAAGCAAGCGTCCCGGCCCCGCCGCCCGTTTTTTCACTCAGCCACTCCAGCAGCATGCCACGAGAAATCCCCCCATCCGGCAGCAACCCATCCAGTGCAGCAATCCCGGTGGAAAGTACCCGGTTTCCGTCTGCGGTTGGCTGCAGCGTGCGCTCATACCGCCGCAGCTGTTGCGTCAGTTGTTGAATCGCCGAACTGTGATTTGTCGGGCCGGACATGGAATGACACGTTGAAAAGGCATTTCAAACATCCACAGGGGAGACATCCCGAAAATATACGTTAGTACACGATATGTCAAGCCGGTTTTTTCTGTTGTGTGTGGCCTGTTGTTCCGTCGTCGGGAGTCGTTCAGATGCAGGGTGAAGCCATGTGAATGACGGAAGAATGCACCGCTTCTCAAGCAGCAGTGGTGCATTCAACGGCGGTCACGACTCCACAAAACCTTTCAGCCCTGCGGTAAACAGCTGAGACCAGCCTGATTGGAGCGACTCCACTTGTTGATCCGTGACACGGCCATAGAGGGCATCGGTAATCGACAGCTCTGTCGATTCGTTCTCTGAACGGAGTTTTGCAGTCAGCATAGTTGTCAGCGGGCCACCAAAGTCGGGCGTGCAATAGCCGACCAGGCTCATCGACTCTTCTGGCATGATCGCCAGGACGTTGTACCAGAGCAATTCCTGGTTTCCATTCTGCTCGTACAAACGACCACCAGCACGCGGTTCCAACGTGACCAGCGAGTCCGGTCCAAGCATATGAAAATCCGGCAGCCACCACGAACTCAACTGGTCGGTCAGTGCCCGCCACACACGTTGTCGGGGCGCATCGATCGAAATGGCAAGTTCATATTGAAACGACTCGAACGTCGTCGACTTCACGGTCTGGCATGGTGATTCTCGCTTGACTTGATCGGTTTACGGTTCAGTCGATTCGACGACGTCCTTCAGACGATTCATCGCTGAGGAGAGACGTTGCACATGTCGGTTGACCCAACGCGCACAAACCCGCTCGATGGGTACAGGATTCAGATGATTCCAGCGAAACCGGCCTTCACGGCGAACGACCACGAGATTCGCGGCGACCAGAACATCAAGATGTTTCATCACTGCGGTCCGACAAAGCCCGTCGATCCGCTCGACAATCTCGCCGGTTGTCAGCGGCGCATCGACGAGGGCATCCAGGATTTGGCGGCGCACCGGATCGGCAAGCGCTCGCCAGACAGTTTCGTTGGTCGATGTCAACATGTCACCAAATAGTGACATCTTCGTGCGTCGGCGTCAAGTGAGTTGCGGCGAGAAGTTGCGTTTCCGGGACACTGTGTGTGGTCCATCGCCCCGCCGCCGGGAGTTGTTCAGATGTCGGGTGCGTCAAGGCTTTGCGCCGACGCACCACGTTGCACCTGACGACAATGCTCGCAACTGAATCGATCCGAGCCGGCCGGCCAAAGTAAGAATTCCACACGCCAATGCGACTGCGGTGCGTCAGCGCAAAAGCTTGACGCACACTACTTGGCTGGTTGATCGATGTCCGCGCCACCCGGACCTATGCAACTCACTGCATCGATTGTGAGTATTCTTGTTGTGTCAAGCTACCAGACGAAACCTTGAAGTCAGCAATTCCAGAGGCGGCTCGCATTGCCGCAATCGGATCAGCAGAATCACCACATTGAAGGCGACGATAAAAAACCGGAATGCCAACTGGTGGGCCACTTCAACTTATCTGTGTGATCCGTGAAATCCGTGGTTCAATCCTTTGCGGTCGGGTGACCGGGGCGGATGTTTCAATGCCGGTAGGGAACGCCGTCCCTGGCGTTCCGCGATCGCGCCGAGAATGTGAAACGCCACAGCGGGCGTTCCCTACAGCGTGTCTGGTTTTTGCCGCGACTAACGCCAGGTTTTGTCCTTGTCCCGCACCGCAACGGAATGAAAGGTTTCGGCCATGCGAAAACGGTTTCCGGGCGAGGGTTGCGTGTGGTGCTTCGAGTCCTTGGCGATGGCGAAGATGTCGATCATGTCGGTGCGGTTTTTCAAGATTTTATGGACCTGATTGACGAACACGAAGAACACGCCTTCGTGCTGCTCATTGGCGGCCATGCGTTTCAGTGCGGCAACCGGTTCCATGCCGGCAACTTGCAGGGTGGTTTTGTCGCTGTTGGCGATATGGGCCAGCACAACGGCTGCACGCCAGCGCTGGCCGGGGGTGGTTCCGGTGGCGGCTAACTCTGCCGCCAATTCGTAGCCACTGTTGTCGTTCAGCTGGGCCAGCACCCGGGCAATCTCCAGGGCGTGCTCGGCCTGTTTTCGGTCGGATGAAAAGATCTTGAGGTCTTGCTGCATCTGCTGCAGGCCGCTTGCATCGTTCAGCCCGATGAGCATGTCGGCTGCAGCCCATCGCACCTTGGGATCGGCAGCGGCGAGCGATTGCTTCAGGTTTGGAATGGCAGCCTTGCCATCGCGTTCGGCGAGCAATCCCAGCTTTCCGTGAAAGTGGTAGTCGAGCGTGTCATTCATCGACCGATAGGCCGCCTGGCGGGCGTCCCACGGAAATCGATGTTGGGCGCGGGGCTGGTGAAATTGAAACGCCTGCTCCACGCCGCGGGCCTTGAAGAATTTCGCAATATGCGGTGCCGCCGCTTTGGGTCCCCAACCGGGAAAGACGCCGTCGCCAGTTGGTGAACTGGAAAAGAACACACGCGGCGCGATGGCGGCGGCCACTTCGTGAAAATCGAACGGGAACTTTGTGTGATCTGAGTTGTAGCGCGTTTGCAGCGGCGGCATGTACGTCGGCAGTGCCCAGGTTTTGAGCCGGCCTTTTTTCGTTTCGTAATACTCAAACGGCGTCCAGCCACAACTGGAAACCGCGATTTTAACCCGATCGTCGAAGGCAGCCAGAAACATCGCATTGTGTCCGCCCAACGAATGGCCGATGGCCCCGATTTTGTTGGGATCGACATCGGGATGCCGTTGCAACAAATCGACACAACTCATGTGGTTGAACACGCCTTTAATCGTCCCGGAGTCGTATCGGTCGGTATCGAAATTGTGGTTTTTGGAATCACCAAAACCGGGGTAGTCCGGCACGATAACAATATAGCCCTGCATGGCCAGTTCGATGGGGAAATTGCACAACGGCCAGCCTTCAAAGCTACTTTTGCCCGATTGACTGGTCGGGTGCAGGCCGACAATGCCGGGCCGTTTTTCGCCGGGCTGCTTGTCGAGTGGCTCGTAGAGAAAGGCATGCACCACCTCACCTTCGGCCACATCAAAACTGATGGTCTTTTTGGTATACCGCCCGCGGACCTGCGTATTGATCACGCGAATGTTGAAGTCATTCAGGCTGCGCCGTATGGGGCGCGCGGGCAGTCGCCCCATGCCCTGCAACATGCCGGCAATGACTTGCTGACGCTTTTTCTTAAAATGTTCCGGTTTAGTAATCGGCTGGAAGAGGCCGGCTTCGTCGTCATAGACCAGCAACTCATTGAGCAGCGGGATGACTTTTTTCTTGTCGCAGTTTTGCGGATCGGTCGGCGTTTCTTTCAGCAACTTGAAGTCGTCGGCCCAGACTTGAATTCCAAACCGGGTGACACTTCTTCTGTCAAAAACGCGGAAGGTGATTTCGTATTTCGTATCTTCCCGATACGTGTTCCGCCCAACTCGCTTGCGTTTTGCTTCTTTCAAGTAACGGGTGAGATCCACCGTCACTTTTCTCCAATCGGTATCGCCGCCCGCGACGTCTGCTTCCCAGATCACTTCTCCGTCAAGCAGTAGTTCCATCCAATGATATCTGCTGGTCTTTCCAGTGTAGTTGTCTTTGACGAAGAAGGAGATCCCTTTGTCAGCTTTGGTCAATTCCACGACCTGGACAATCCCCGCAAAATCTTCCTTCTTTGTGGGGGAATCCCCGGGAAGTGAAACAGCAAAGCTGCTGCGGCCGGATTGGGATGCGTCGTCGCCAATTCCTGCTTGAAAACTGTCGCCCTGTGTGACGATTTTCCAATTGCCGCGTTTCTCAAAACCTGGATTCTTCAAATCGCCGGCTTGCAGCGGAGCGACGTTCGCTAACAACACGAACAATAGAAACCCAATACTTGCAGCGTTTGTCATATGATCCACTACTTGCCGTCGGTGCCAATGTGAATGATGCAGGGGTCGTATTCGTCCATGGGGCTGTTGAGGTTGGGGGTGGGTAACAGCGTAGACGATTGGCGATCGTAAATATAGATGTCGCGTTCGCCGGTGCTGTCGAGGCGTTCGGAGACGAAGGCGATGTAGCGACCGTCGGCGGTAATTGCGGGTTCGGTGTCGGTGTTTGGCGAATTCAACTTGGGGAGTGAAAACAAATTCGCGCTCTTGCGGCGGGGTTGCTGTGGTCGTAGCGGAGCGAAGCCCACAGGCGAGTGCTTCTTTCGTGCCGCAGTTTTGGAAGGTCCGATCAGTTGTCGGTTTTGATGCAAGCAAACGAAGACACGTTCGATGCGTATCTTCTGGGGGCTCCCTACCGGTCGACCCCAGCCACCCATCGACAAGCAACTGAAGACGAATGTCAAACTCGATGAGGGGTAATTCAAAACGGCGGCCGCCGCATCGCTCTCGAATTGATCGATTACCTCAGCCACACCCTTCGCACCCCACACTGCGTCTCCTTGTTCCGATGATGCGGTAATCAAATACTGAACTTGAATACGCTCTCCGATTGATTGTTGAGTCAACACCTTGCTGATAGACTGGTGAGGTGCAGTCTTGCCTCCCTGCATCGACCGGCTCAATTGGGAAATGATCGTAGGAGTGTCGTTTCGTGAATGGCTTTTGGGTTATTGCCACGACGATATTGGTGACGGCCCTTATAGCCGGAGCACTCATCGTTTGCAGCCGCTCCCCAATCAATCGGCGTCGGTACTTAATGGCGCTGTCCTTGCCGGTGATCGGGACAATTGCGGCCGTCCTCTTTTCCATGTCCGACGGAGACCGCTCGCCCGACGGTCCAACTTCAGAGACGGCTCAAAGATCCCCCGTTCCACGTATCGATCTGCGCGGCGGGTTTGCCGGATCAAGTTCGTGCCGCGAATGTCATCAGGATCAGCATTCGACCTGGCAGCGGTCCTACCACAGTACAATGACCCAGTCTCCCTCAGCTGACACGGTGCGAGGATCCTTCGACAATGTCGAACTGCAACGCGACGGGGACGTGTATCTTCTGGAACATCAGGACGATAAATACTGGGTTACGATGCACGATCTCGACCACGAAGTGCGGATTCTGCAGCAGGGCCTTCTCGGGCGCACGGACCAGGTTCGGCCGATTGTTAAGAAGCAAATCCTTCAGATTACCGGTTCACACAATTTCCAGATCTATTGGGTTGCCGACGATGATCGTAACGGATTGCGTCAAATGCCCTGGTATTATTTTATTGAGGAAGAACAATGGGTACCCGGAGTCAATACGTTATTACAGCCGCTCCAGTTTGATGCGATGCAACAGGTGTCGGTCGGCTTCTGGAATAAGATGTGTATCTTCTGTCATTCCGTGGCAGGGGAGCCGGAGCAGGACCCCTCGTCTGGAGGGTTCTCCAGTCATGTTGCGGAACTTGGAATCGCCTGTGAGGCCTGTCACGGACCGGCTGCGAACCACGTTCGTTTTCGCCGCGATGCCCAGGCCGGAAAAACGCCTCTCCAACCGCTAGAGAGCGACCAGGACGTCATCGACCCGTCGAACCGTACTCCGGAGATTGCCACCCAGATTTGTGGGCAGTGTCACGGCGCCTTCGTGGCGGTGGACGTCGCAGGGTTCAATCAACATGGCATGGGATACCGGGCTGGCGGACAGATCGAACGTACGCATCGATATCTCTCCTACGACGATCCACAACTTCACACATTGGAGAAAGATGCGGAAATGTATTTCTGGGCGGACGGCACGTGCCGTGTCGGCGGTGACGAGTACAACGGTTTGATCGAATCACCGTGCTATAAACAGGGCAGAGACGATCGCCGGCTTTCCTGCTTGTCCTGTCATTCGATGCATAAATACCAGGACCGAAGCGACCAACTCGGACGCGGGATGGAAGGCAATCGTGCGTGTTTGAACTGCCATTCCGATTTTCGTGACCGCATCGAAGAGCATACACATCACCCACCACAATCGAGCGGCAGCCTGTGTTACAACTGCCACATGCCCCACACTTCGTTCGCCCTTCTCAAGGCGATTCGAAGCCATCGTGTGGACAGTCCAGATATCGACTCCAGCGTGCGTTCGGGACGCCCCAATGCCTGCAATCTTTGCCATCTCGACAAGACGATGGCCTGGTCTGCGCAGCATCTCTCGGATTGGTATGGCCAGCCCGTGCCAAACTTCGACAGTGATGAGGAATCTGTCGCGGCTTCCGTCCTCTGGATGCTGCGGGGCAACGCCATCCAGCGCGCCATTATCACTTGGCACATGGGTTGGGACACCGCTCAAGACACCTCCGGAACAGAGTGGATGGCCCCCTTCTTATCTGAACTGCTGCTCGATCCATACTCGGCTGTCCGTTTTGTGGCGTATCGATCGCTTCGGTCGATTCCCCACTTCGACGAATTCCAATTCGATTTTGTGGCACCGAGGGTGCAGCGCAGCCAACGTAAAGATCGGGCTCTGGGGATATGGCGGGAAACGCGCGATGCGAAATCCAATCGATGGAGTTCGCAGTTGCTGTTTGAACCGACCGGCGAATTGCAGCACGACGTATTCGA
Organism: Planctomycetota bacterium; assembly: GCA_963581435.1. Taxonomy (GTDB): domain Bacteria; phylum Planctomycetota; class Planctomycetia; order Planctomycetales; family Planctomycetaceae; genus JABISG01. Next base: position 7,498 of record CAUZOL010000006.1, on the reverse strand, counting down.
CGAGTTGCTACGTCAGCGCGACGACCGTCCAGTCAGCATCCCCGAATGACGTGACCGTATGGGATTGAAGAGACGATCGCGAACCGGTTTTCAACGCAACGGAAGAACGCGAACGAAGACATGTTCCATGGCGTATCTTCTGGGGGTTCCCTACCGGTCGATCCCAGCCACCCGTCGTATCCGCGATTGCGTGGACCCATTTAGCCGCGGCGCTTGCCCCGTGTGAGGTGTGACTCGGGGGGATCGTCACGGCCCGCGAGCGGGACGGCTAAATGGGGTTTGGGGTGATCGATTTTGACCACGGATGTCAGGTAGGTCACGGATAAAAACACCGAATTGCCAATCGCCTGGCCACTTCATCTTGTCCGTGCCCATCCGTGTAATCCGTGGTTCTATTTTTCGAGTCGGAGATTTCGCTGCCGCGACTCGGCCATTGTACTCGCTGCTCCCGCCGACTTTGATCGATCGACATTGCTGAAATGACTGTGTCGATCCGTTATGCTGCAAACCGCTTTGCACGGAGAGTATGAAACGGCGAGTTTGAAACCGCCTTAGCGAATTTCATCGGGACGTTGGTGAAGAAACATGCTGGTTGGATATGTGAGTAACGAACGGTATGTCGCGGTGCCCGAGGTGCTGTTTGAATTTCGCGGTGAGCAGGGTGTGGTTGCGGCGCGGTCGTCGATTTCCGGCGCGGTCTACGCCGACATTCCGCCGGGCCAATATGAAGTCGTGCTGGGTCGGGAGGGCTACGGTTCGAAGATTGTCAGCATGGAAGTTCGCGACGGTTCGCCGCACCATTTTCGGTTGCTGTCCGATTGTCTGCTCGGCTATGTGTGGCCGAAGTGTGTGAAGTCGGGCGAGCGAGCGGAATTCCGCGTGCATGCGGTTGAAGAATTTGAACTGGAGTTGTGGCGATACGGGGCCGAGAAGGAATTCATCCGCCGCATCGGCACGTTCGACGAGCACGGCCCCCGCGCCACCATGCAGATTACGCCCGACGGCGACTACACACAAACCGGCGTCGAGTGGAACAAGTACGGGTATCACAGCAAGGCACTCACGCAGTTTGTCGATGCTCCGGAAAGGTCGGGCCTGTACTATTTTCATGCCCGCAACAAGTCGGGCGCGTTCTTTGCGTTTCCCTGGGTGGTCGCGCCGAGCAGTCCGCGCGCGAAAGTCGCCGTGCTGGCTTCCGACATCAACTGGAACGCCTACAACAGTTTCGGTGGACGCAGCAATTACATTCACGCCGACTGTTTTCCGCCCACGCCGACGGTCAATTCGCGTCTGGAACTGAAGCGGTACACCGAAGAGGAACACCGCTCGTACGACACGGAAACCTACGCGCCGCTGTCGCTCGAACGTCCCGATCCGTACAACCACATCGATGAAAACGAGCAGTTGGACGGCCCGATTAACGGTCGGCAGGGCTGCCATCTTGCGGCAGCCGAGTGGCGGCTGCTGGGTTGGATGGAACGCGAGGGATTCGACTACGACTTTTACAGCGAGACGCAGTTTCATTTCGGTAATGTGCCGTTGGACGAGTATCGGGTGTTGATCATCAGCACGCACCCGGAATATTGGTCGAAGCAGATGTACGACACTCTGAAAGCCTGGGTGTTTGAGCGCGGCGGACGGCTGATGTACCTGGGCGGCAACGGTTTGAATTGCGAAGTCGAATTTCTCGACGATCACCGCATCGTCTACCAGAACACGCACTGGAGCCATTCGGAACCCCAGTTCGACGAGGACGGGCGGGAATACGAAAGTCGAATGGACAAACGGCTGGAGTCCGAAGCGAATTTACTGGGCGTGGTGTTCACCTTTCCCGGCATCATGACCGCCGCCCCCTATCGGGTGATCGATGCGGATCACTGGTGCTTTGAAGGAACGGGCATGGCCAACGGCGACACGTTTGGCGAGAAGAGTCTGCATATGCGAGTTCCCGGCGGAGCATCGGGACACGAGACCGACAAGGTCTCAGCGCAATCACCAGCCAATGTCAAACGGCTCGCCAAAGGAACCAACGCCAACGAAGGCGGCGCCGAGATTGTTCACTTCGACACACCCAACGGAGGCGAAGTCTTCTCAGTTGGCTCCATCACCTGGCCGGCGTGTATACTGGTCGATGATGCGGTCGCGAAGATTACGGCGAACGTGATTCGCCGGTTCGTGGAATGACTTGAGCATTCAGCCGTCAGCATTTGTTCGCGTTCCCACGCTCTGCGTGGAAACGAGGTCGTCAACACGGACGCCGCGAGAGGAGAATTGGTATGCGTAAGGCACTCTGTAGTATTGTCGCAACGGTCATCCTCGTCGTGATGTCAGGGTGCCAGAATAATCAGCCTGCCCCAACCACCGACGCGGATTATCAGAGACAGCTTGACGTGTTCGACGAGCAGTCCAAACGAACCGACGAACAACTCAGCCGATCCGACAAACAATTGGACCAGTCGGAGAAGAATATGGAGCGAACCGACAAATTGCTTCAACGGTGGGAGCAGCAAACAGATCGATACGACAAGATTTTGGACAAATGGGAAAAGCAGCCCGCGCCACCGCAGTAAAGTTCGGAGCATTTGAAAGCGGACGGGCTGCTGTGAAGCCAAGTACATTCTTGCCCTTTAGGGAGAAGCACCGTGGACAGACGCACGTTCCTGCAAACAACTTCGGCACTTTCGGTCGCCGGGGCGGCTGCCAATGCAACCGTCGCTGCTGAGTCGGATCGTCAACCCGATGCCGCTGAATTGACCGTGCGGCTGAACCCGCAGATTCAACATGCGCGCGAAGTTGCGATGAACATACTCAAGCCGACGAAGAAAGAGTTGGAGCATGGTCTGCGATTGCATGCCGAATCGCTGGTGTTCGATTCGTATGGTTTCTCGCCGCGGGCGGCCGTCGATGGTGACGTGTTAGCCGCCGCCGTTGAATCGGGCGCGTCGGACATCGAACTGAAAGACATGCGCGAAGAAATGGGCATGACCCGTTACGTAACCAATGCCGACGAGCAGGCCGAATACCGCGACGCCTGGCGGGCATCGGGGGTGACCTGCATCTTTCAGAATGCCGGCGAAGAAGGCCAGGACCCGCTGCGGCTAATTAAGCGGTTGGCGCGATTCACGTTCGCCACCGATATGATGAAAGACTTCGTCGCCAAAGCAGCCGTTCCCGACGATGTGGTTGATGCAAAACGACAGGGGCGGCACTGCCTGTATTTCACCGGAAACGGTGTCCCCTTAACTCAACAGTGGCTCTCGGTGCCGGACGAATTGCGGTATCTGCGCGTCTTTTATCAACTCGGAATCCGCATGATGCATTTGACGTATCAGCGGCGAAATATGATTGGTGACGGTTGCGGCGAAAAGACGGATGCCGGCTTGAGTGATTTCGGCCGTGCCGTTGTCGCGGAGATGAACCGCGTCGGTGTGATTCCGGATTGTGCGCATTCCGGTTGGCAGACGAGTTTGGAGTCGGCCCGCGCATCAAAGAAACCGGTTGTCGCCAGTCACTCGACGGCGGGCGGCATTTTTCCGCATTTTCGCAGCAAACCCGACAACGTGATTCAAGCCATTGCCGACACCGGCGGGTATATCGGCATCTGCTGCATCTCCCGATTCCTGCGCGGCAGCGGCGACATCGGCGTCTTCCTGAATCACATCGACCATGTCGTTAAAAAGTTCGGTGTCGATCACGTCGCGATTGGGACCGACGTGGCCTACAGCTCACAAAATGCCTCGGTCGAAAGCAGAAAAGTGCCGCGAGTTCGCCGTGGCCGTTTGCATTTTCGTTCGCTTTGGCCGAATGATGATTACGAAACGACTGCAGAGGCGCGATCCAGTTTGGCCTGGACCAATTGGCCGCTGTTCACGGTCGGCCTGGTGCAACGAGGACATTCCGACGACGACATTCGCAAGATCATCGGCGGCAACGTCATGCGGGTCGCACGGGAATCGCTGGTCGGCTTGGGTGACGCGTGAAACTGCGGACTCTGAATGCGGGGGCAGCCATCGCACGGTCAACCGAGACGTGGAGCGTCGAAGACTCGCGTTCTTTCTTTTCTGGCTGAAAGCTGACGGCTGATCGCTTTCCGTCACTTCTTCGTGGCTTGCACGTACGTCATGCGCAGTTGATGCAGCGACGAATCGAGCAGTGTTTTTTCGTGCGGTTCGAGGTTGCCTGCGGTTTTGGTTTCGAGCACGCTTAGCATATCGATGAAGTGTTTTGCCAAGTCGGGCAAAACTTCCGCTTTGCCGGTAGCCGGATTCGGAATGAGACCCAGCGCGACCATCGCTTGCGTCGAGAACATGCTGACCAACACTTCGAAGGTGGGCGGCGGCATCGGTTGCGATTCCGCACCGCTTGTTGCTGCGTCTTCGGTTGACGTCGCTTCGTCGCTCGATGCTTCTGACTTTATCGCCTCATCCAATGCAGCGTCGTCCGCTTTGACTTGTTGCTTCCACTCTTCGTCGGCCTGGATCTCAGGCTCATCGGCGGCATCCGTGGAAGGTTCAGCGTCGTCCATCGTCATGTTCACGTTCCTTTGCAGATCGCCGAGATGATTTGCTACGGCGTCCGATATCCAAACTCAGCGTCTCTGCCCATCCAGAGACCGAAAATTCATTGTGCGACAGTTCATCGCCACTATTTCTTCACAACCTCTTTCAAGACGAACGTCCCAAAGTATCCCACACTGGATTTGTATTTCCCCTTGAGCGATTTTCCTTTCATCTCGCCGGTCCACTCGTAATCGTGGCCGCGGATGACTGCCATGCCCGACAGTGTGCGTTGGTTGGGGCCCTTCTTCTTCGACTGGAAAACTGCTTCGTACTTAAACGGATCGCCCATGAACTTTCCGGTGAATGTGGCTTTGAATTCGCCTTTGTCATCTTCGGTCGCCACACACTTCAACGGGCCTTTCGTTCCGAACTTCTTGTTGTTCCACGTTCCTTCCCAGGTTCTTGCGGCATCCTGTGCAAACAACGGCGTGCTAATAAGTGTCAAAATCAAAACCAGCATGAATCGTTTCACGAGGATCTCCCCAGCCCGCAAGTGTGGAATTAAAAACGGCATCAATAGAATACCGTGTCCGCTTCCGCACGGCTACAGAATCTCTGCAAGTGAAGATGATCTCCGCCGGCTGTCGGAGCCTAAAGCGCAAGCGAAGGATGATTTCAGAATGCCCCTTCGCTTGCGATTCAGGCTTTTATGGGCAAATCATTGACTGTTGGCAGCCGTGCGATTTTCAACTAGCAGATCGACCGCTTCTTCCAGCCATCCACTATTCCAATGGTGTTTCCGTTTGGGACCGTCGCGGTATTGGTGACGGATGTCGAGTTTCTCCAGCAACTGGTGCGTCTGTTGATGATGTTCCCGAAAACCGCCGTGACCGGTTAACACCAGTCGGTCTTGTTTTCGCAACAACTCAGCGCGTTGAGCAAGCAGTTTGGTCACTTCGTAGCGATTGAAATTCTCCTGCGAACCAAAGATCGGTCCCATGCCAAATTGATTTGGTGCGGCCTTCATCAACGGGGCATCCCATGCTGCGGCTTTGTGAAAGACATCGGGGTGCCGCAGCAGCAAGGTCCATGCTCCCCAGCCGGATTTGCTGAAACCGACAAGCAACCGGCCTTCGCGCTTGGGATTTGCGGAATACTTCCGTTCGATGAACTGCAGCACTACTTTCAGAAGATAGGCTTCCTGCTGAATGTCCTTGTCGGTCGGATGATCGGCATACCACGGTAGATGGGAAAACGTGGGGGCAACGCAAATCAGTTGGTGCTTATTGTGCAAATCCTTCCGTTTCGCTTCTAAAAATCCGTCGCCGTAACGGTTCTCGTCGAGTGCCTCAACCGGCAACACATATAATGCCGTGTACTTTTTCGTGGGATCGAGTTTGTCGGGCAACAACACCCGGATCTTAACCACGCCTGCTTGAAACGACGATTGGACCGTGTGGACGAGAAAACCGTTCTCGTCTCTTGTTGCCTTGGAAACGGTCGGCGCCGGCTCAGTCGCAGCAAGCGAACTGTGAAGCGCGAAGGAAATGGCGATGACCGCGCAGCCGCGAATGATTCTTGACATGTGTTCCGTCTTCACTTCTTTCGTAATCGCGTGGGTCAATGGAGTCTCCTCATTCCACGTAAACGACCAAGAGGTTGTCAAGTTCGTTCCATCGGCCAGGCCCAGATAAAGATGCACGAAGTGATTTGTTGGCACGATCATTCATTCGAAGACAGCGGCCACAGAGGCGGCTGCGCCGCTCTTCGCGGTTCCAGTCCGACATCACCGCTACTGCCCGAACATCACACCGAATTCAAATCCGGCGGCGAATGTGAACGAATCCGGTTAGCAATTTTATTGCCAGCAGACCGTTGAATCCCCAAAGCACGAAGTCGAGGCTGCCGGTCCACCAGTAGGCTTCCACCAGCAGCCAGGCGTAGACGATGAATCGCGGACGAACCAACCACGAATACGGGATTTCCAGCGCGTTGCGAATCATCGCGAACAGTACAACGACCGTGTACAGGAAGATATAGGTCCCCCCCGCGGCCACATCGATGGTGTGCGAAATCATTAACGTTATCGTTGTGGCGACAATGACCGTCTGGTCCGACATCGAGTCGGCGAAGGACCCTTTGCGCGATGCCACTCCCGTGTGCCGCGCCAATGGGCCATCCAAACCGTCGAGGAGAATGTGCAGCACCAAAGCGGCAAACGCCGCGGGCAGATACTGAAAGAAGTACAACGGGCAGAATGCAAGTCCGCACGCCAGCGACAGCAGCGTCAGATGATCGGGAGTAATTTGACAGGCGGCAAGTACTTTCAGCAGCGGCATCAACCAGCGACCGCGGACTTGCTGCGTCCACACCATCGCCTTACGTTCGCCGACCGAATAGCAGTCCGCCTTGCGCGAAGTCGTCGAGTTCATTGCGGGGGGTTTCATGATTTGGAGAGGATTGGTTCGAGAATTTGAAACGGCAAGCCTTTCAGCGGCGCTCCGCCGTTATGGAATTTCACGCCCTCGTAGTCGTAATGCGACATCGGCACGTGCGTGTGGCCGAAGTAGACATGCTCCAGCCCCGATTCGATGCCGTGTCCCACTTCGTCCAGATACCGCAGCAATCGACGTGTGACCCATTCGTCGCGGTAAACCAGCGAGCCGGCCAAACGGTGCAGGCGGACGGCAACTGCCAGATCGTACAGGTGATGCCAAACCGGCCGTTTCGGCACCGCGTTCAACCAACGCGAGCGGCGAACGGCAAGCCGTCTGGCATCGGTACGGGCATCTGCCGCATCGCCGTGCAGGAACAACGTGTTCTGTATTCGCAAGAAAAACGGATGCCAATGGAAATTCGGCAGATTCGTTTCCAAAATCACCAGTCTGCCGATAAACAACTGGTGATTGTCGTGATTCCCCAGCAGAAAGTGAAACTGGCAGTTTGGAGCATGTAGGATGAGTCTTTCGAGCCAGGCGGCGGCTTCATCGACCGAATCG
>CAUZOL010000005.1:0-60505 GCA_963581435.1 Planctomycetota bacterium | reverse complement strand
TGATGATCGGATGCGACATAGGATGACGTACACTCTATAACCATACTTATCTCTTGAGGAGTCATTCGGGAGAATCTCCTGATAAGTAGATTCTGCGATGCGAGAATTCGACTTTCTTGTTCTTCACCATCTTGCACTCGATCAACTGGGTATGTGACGGTTCATGCGGTTCAATTCGAATCGAACTACTCGCAATCCTTAGGCAGCCGGTAAATCCGAACCTACATCTCAGTGAGCGTTCCACGCACGACCTCCACCAATTCCCCATCCGCCACCGTTTGCTGTTCGCCCTTCGTCAAATCCTTCACCTGCCATTGGCCGGTGGTGAATTCGTCGGCGCCGGCGATGATGGCTAAGCGGAAACCCTTGCGGTCGGCGTATTTTAGTTGTTTCTTGATGGGTTTGGCTTCCGGGTAGACTTCGGTGGCGATGCCGGCGGCTCGTAGTTCGCGGGCGATTCGCAGGTAGTCGCCTGTGTGTGCGGCGTCGAAATGAACGATCAGGACCGGGGCCGGGGTTGTGCTTTGGTCGCAAAGGCCGAGTTCTTCCATGGCTGCCAGTAAGCGGTCGAGACCGAGGCTGGCACCGACGCCGGGTAGCGATTGTTTGGTGAACAGGCCGGCCAGATTGTCGTAGCGGCCGCCCGAGCAGACGCTGCCGATGCCCGGCAACTGGGTGAGAAACGTTTCGAAAATGGTGCCGGTGTAATAATCGAGGCCGCGAGCAATCGAGACGTCGAGTTCGACCCGCTCCGCCGGAATGCCAACCGTGCGACAGACGTCGATCAATTCACGCAGACAGGCAACGCCGGACATTCCCTGCTCGTTGCCCGCAAGTTGTGTCTCCAGCCCTTCGAGAATGTCCTCGGCACTGTCGCCGGACGTTTCCGCCAATTGCAGCACGCTCTCAGCCTGTTCGGCCGTCGTGCCAACCTGTTCGGTCATTTCGGCGATGACTTTGTCGCGGCCGATTTTGGCCAGTTTGTCGAGTGCGCGAAGCACGCCGGTCGCTTGTTCGGTCAGGCCGAGTTGTTCCAGCAGCCCGTTGAGTACGCGGCGGTGATTCACGCGGATGACGAACTCATCGAAGCCGATGTTCTGCATCAGGTCGTGAATGACCAGCAGCGTTTCGATGTCGGCCGTGTTGGAGTCGGTGCCGATGGTGTCGAAATCGCATTGCATGAACTCGCGGTAACGGCCCTTCTGCGGTTTTTCGGCTCGCCAGACCGTGCCAATGTGATACCGCTTGAATGGCGTGCCGAGATCATTGAGGTGCTGGGCGGCAAAGCGGGCGAAGGGAATGGTGAGGTCGAAACGCATCGAGACGTCGCGTTTTCCCTGGTCGGTGAAGCGAAACATCTGTTTGTCGGTTTCGTCACTTCCCTTGCCGAGCAGGATTTCGGAATATTCCAGCGCCGGCGTGTCGATGGGGCTGAAGCCGTAACTGCGATACGTTTGCCGGGCCGTCTCGATGAGTTGCTCGCGAGCCATCATCGGCCCGGGGAGATAGTCGCGAAAGCCCTTGAGCGTTACAGGTTTGATCAGTTTGTCGGTCACTAGAAATGTCCGTGTTTGGTTCTCGGGAAGTCCCATTTAGCCGGCTAGCTTGCTCGCCGTGTTTGCCGATGCCGAATTACGATCACGCCCCGCAAGCGAGGCGGCTGAATGTAACGATAGGTGTCGTGCTGGTCCAGCGAAATGTCACTTTTTAAACGTCGATTTCCGCCGCAGGATGTGATGGTAATTCTGCGCGAAGCGGTGGGATTCGTCGCGGACGTATTGTAACAACCGCAGACCAAAACTGTGTTTGCTCAGTCGACGCGGTTCGGCTTCGCCGGGAACGTAGACTTCTTCGTCCCGTTTGGCGAGAGAAATGGTGAGCGGCGGTCGCACGCCGATGGCATCCATTGCCGCCAGCGCGGCGTTCAGTTGTCCTTTGCCGCCGTCGATCAGCAGGATATCGGGCAGTGTTTCGCCCTCTTTGTCGAGACGCCGCAACCGCCGGCTCACGACTTCGCGGATCGAAGCATAGTCATCGACACCCTCGACGGTGCGGATTTTGAACCGTTTGTAACCATGCTTAAAGGGCAAACCGTCGATGAATTGCACGAGGCTCGCCACGGTTTGCCCACCCTGCAAGTGCGCGATATCGACACCTTCGATGCGGCGGGGCAGTTCGGGCAATTTGAAAATCTGTTTCAGACCGGCCATGCCGCGCTTGGGGTCGATGTAGAACACTTCCGGTTGGGCGTGTTCTTCCAGGTCACCGCGCAGATTGAGATTTTCGAGCAGTTGGATTTCATCGCGCAGCCGGGCCGCCTTTTCAAATTTCAACTCGGTCGAAGCCTGCTGCATGTCCTTTTGCATTTGCTTGAGCAGCCGGGTCTTGTTTCCGTCGAGAAACATTCGCAAGCGGCCGATGTCGCGGCGATATTCCTCGCGGCCAATTCGCAGATTGCAGGGGGCCGTGCATTGATTGATGCTGGCGAGCAGGCAAGGGCGGAACCAATTCCAGCGTTCGTCGCCATCTTCGATGTCGAGCGAACAGGTGCGGAACTTGAAAATCTTCTGCAGAACGGCAATCGCGCCGCGCAGTTGTTTCGCGTTGGTAAACGGCCCGTAGAGTTTGGTGCCGCGCGTTTGCGGTGTGCGGGTGAACTCGACACGGGGAAAGTCTTCGCGGATGAAGATTTCCAGGTACGGGAACGTCTTGTCGTCTTTGAGGTCCTGATTGAATCGCGGTTGCGTATCCTTAATGAGGCGGGCTTCCAGCAGCATCGCATCGACTTCGCTGTCGGTATCGAGATACTCGACGCTGGCGATTTCCTTCACCAGTTCCGCCGTGCGGCGGTCTTCGGCCGCCGCCTGTGTGAAATAATTCGACACGCGACTGCGCAGGTTGACCGCTTTGCCGATGTAGATGACCCGCCCGAGTGCGTCTTTCATCAAATAGACGCCGGGCGTGGTGGGAAACTCGCGCACCGCGTCGCGGGGAGAGGTTTCAGCAGAGGAATCGTCGGCCATGTGGGGACACGCAATAGCGGCGAAATGAATTCACAAGCGGTATTGCTGTATTGTAGAGACCGCTTCAATCCTGTGAAGGCGACATCGCGTTCGCTGCGGTGTAATGTCCCGCTGTCTGCGCGCCGTTGGCCCGCAGCTATGGCGACTACCCGTTTCGTTCCAACATTTGCCGCACGACTTCTTGCAGGCTGTTGGTTTCTTCGAATATTGCCAATTGCTGGGCGGCTCCGGTTGTGGAGGGGAGTTTGGTGGCCGACTTCAATTCATCGACGCAGCCGAGTTTTCTTGCCCGCGGCAGGAGTAGTTCGATCATTGAATCGACTGTCTCCTGCACCGAATACTGCTTGTAGTCGTCGGAATCGACGAGCCGAGCTTCGCCGCCGAAGCGTGTCGCTCGCCATTTGTTTTGTTCCACCATCATGGGGTGATAACCGGAGAGAAACGTGCCTTCGTCGATTTCCTCGGAAATTTCCTGTACCAGACATTGAACCAGCGCGGTGATGGCGAGCACCTGTTCGAGATTGGCTGGCATGTCGCACATGCGGATTTCGACGGTGCCGAATTGGTGGTGCGGGCGAATGTCCCACCACAGCTCGCGAATGCTGTTGATGAAGCCGGTATCGACCAGGTGATTGACCAGCCAGATGTACTCGCTCCAGTTCCGCATCTGGTGCGGCAAGCCGGCCGTCGGCAGACCTTCCATGACCTTTGATCGATTGGAATGCACGCCGGTTTTACGGTTCTCCCAGAAAGGCGAGTTGCACGACAACGCCAACAACAGCGGCAAATGCCGCATCATGCGGTCGCACACCATAATCGCCTTGTCGCCGGTATCGACACCGATGTGAACGTGCAGGCCAAACGTGACCAACCGGCGGGCGATGTCCTGCATCAATTCCACCAACCGGTAGTAGCGGTCGTTGACGGTGATCTTCTGGTCGCGCCACGACGAAAACGGATGGGTGGCCGCCCAGAAAAGTTTGAGGTCCAACGGCGTCGTTATTTTCTCAAGCGCAATGAGCTTTCCCGAGAGGTCGTCGGCGACTTCGCGGGCGGTGTTACAGACACCGGTGTTGATTTCCAGATAACTCTGCATCAATTCGGGTTTGATATAGTCGGTCAGGTGTGTCGGCAGTCCTTTCAGAACTTGTTCGATGGAATTCGACAACGCCAGCGTCTCGGCATCGACCAGCTGCAATTCCAGTTCGACACCAATGGTCGGCGAGTCGTTTCGCGTGAATTGCAGCGTCGTCATGCTGAGTCCTTTTCGGCATTTTTTCGCATATCGGCAGACAGAACAAGAGCGGTGCGCAGGAGAATCCTCGCGCCGAATCCAATGGCCCGCTCATCAATATCGAACATTGAGGAATGCAGAAACGTCGATTCGGCTCCGGAGATTCCGCAACCCAGTCGCAGCAATGCTCCCGGTGCGTGATCCAGATAGACGGAGAAATCTTCGCCGCCCATACTTGGCTGATCGATGATCGCCGTGTTTTCCGGCCCGAGCACGCGACGGGCGGATTCCTCCAATGCCGCGGCGATTCGCGGATGATTGACGACTGCCTTGAGTGGTTGTCGAAACCGGAGTCGTATCTTCGCGCCGCTGGTTTGCTCCACGCCGGTGCAGATGTCTTGCAAGCGGGCCTTGAGCACTTCACGGGTTTCCGAATCTGTCGTTCGCAATGTCCCGCACAATTCGACTCGTTCGGGAATCACGTTCGGGGCGTAACCACCGCTGATCTGGCCTATGGTTACGACGGCGGCGTTACGGGAATCGACCGTGCGGGGCAGGAACTCGTATAACGTACTCACGAGATGGGCGGCGGCCGCGATGGGATCGACCGAGTGATGCGGCCGGGCGGCATGTCCCCCGTGTCCGTTGATCTCGATTTCAATTTCGTCGCAATTGGCCGTCAGTGCGCCGTAACGAATACCGACTGCTCCGGCGGTCCGCTCCGGATCGACGTGCATTCCGAGTACGGCATCAACACCTTCCATCGCCCCCTGGCTGACGAGCCATTCGGCTCCGTGCGAAGTTTCCTCGGCCGGCTGAAACAAGAAGCGCAGCCGAATTCCGTCATCGTTGGCTAAGTCGCCGGGCTGTGAATTGATTGCCGACATTGCCAACGCCGATCCGAGCAGCACGGCCGTGTGTGCGTCGTGTCCGCAAGCATGTGCCACGCCGGGAATGCGCGACGCGTATTCGACCTGTTTTTCGTCCGGCATCCGCAATGCGTCGAGGTCGCAACGCATCGCGATCAACGGAGCATTGGCGGCGGGTTTTCCAATCGTCAAGTCGGCGACGACACCCACACGATTGCCAACGTCGCTGCGGGCTATCCAGGCATCAACTCCTGCTTGCTGAATTCGCTTCGTGACAAACTTTGAGGTTTCAATTTCCTCCCCGCTCGGTTCGGGGTGGGCGTGAAGATGACGCCGAATGCGAATCAGCTCCGGTTCCAGCTTCGCGAGTTCCTCGTCCAGCCGCCGCTCCCACGGCTGCAGTCGCTGCCAGACTTCTTCGGAGAAGTGCATGGAACCTGCCTGATACATCATCGTCGTCCAAAAGCTATCAGCTGTCAGCGATTAGCTTTCAGCTTCAGTTCGTAGGGAGCCTTCGGTTTTGCTGGCTGAAAGCTGACGGCTGAACGCTTTTCGCACACGTTGGAAAACCAAAGACTATCCGTGGTCGTCTACAGCGCCATTGTTGCAGGGCGGGGCAACTGCGACAAGCGGGGAAAGCGAGCAACTCAATTGGTGGAGGCGAAGAGGGAAGGGGTGGCTGTCGCAGCAGTTTTGTTGCTACGGTGAGAAGAGGTGCCGGGCGAGGAACGTCTTCCCATGCATCGGCTGCCCTCACCCTGCTTCAATCGCCTTCGGCCTTGAAGCTGTCCCCTCCCCCACCGGGGAGAGGGTTTGGAAACCGTCTCTACCATTTCCAGTCTAAAACGCCTTTGAGATTCTGAATCGCCCAGTCCGGCCAGCCGCCGCCGTGCAATTCGATGACGATCTCGGCCACCATCTTAAACGTGTCGTGAAATGACTCGTTGTCGAGACCGGCAACGTGTCCTGCCAGCAGGATGTTGTCCAGTTCCAGCAGTGGACTGGTGAGCGGAAGCGGTTCTTCCTCAAACACATCCAACCCGGCGGCACGTACCCGGCCCGATTTGAGGGCGTCGTACAGCGCGCTTTCATCGATCAGCGAGCCACGGGCCGTGTTAATGATGACTGCGTCCTCTTTCATCTTCGCGATGGATTGGGCGTTGATGAGGTGATGATTTTCGGCGGACATTGGCGCGTGCAGCGAGACGTAATCCGAACGAGACAACAATTCGTCCCGCGAAACCAGCTCGATCTGCATCTGCTCACAGAATTCCTTCTGGGGGTACGGCTCAAAGGCAATGACCTTCATTCCCAGCCCAACACCACGCCATGCGACTGCCCGGCCGATGCGACCGAGACCGACGATGCCCAACGTGGTTCCCATCACCCGCGGGGTGGGGACGCGTGCCCATTGATTTTTTCTCACGGCAACGTCGAGGCGGGGGAAACCGCGAGCGACGGCCATGAGCAGGGCGATGGTATGCTCGGCCACAGCGTGGTGATTCACGCCGGGGGTTGTTGTCACCACGATCTTTTTTTCGTTGCATGCCGACAGATCAATCGCGTCGAACCCCACTCCCGTACGGCAGATGGCTCGCAAATTCGGCAACGAATCGAGTACCGATGGCGTGTAGGGTTCCGACCCGGCAATGACCGCTTCGGCGTCGCGCAGAGCTTCAACAATCGTCGCCTCATCGGAGAGGTCCAGCTCGGAGGAGATTGTCTCCAGTTCGAATCCGGCCGACTTCAGCAACTCGACGTGCGGGCCGGAGTCTCCAATCAGCGATGTGCAGGCAACTTTAGGCATCGGGGGGCTGGCTCCTGTTTGGTTGTTCTTGCTTGTGGTTCATTGACGCAGCAGTACGGTGTCGCGGCGCGATGTGAGTCAGACTACCGAACCACTGCGTCGGTTGCCAGCAAGCGAACCGTCGTGTCGATTAGGAATCGACGGCGTTGGGCCGAGAATTCGGCGTATCCGTCAGTTGTGAACAATCCCCTGAGCCGATTAGAATAGACGCTGCACCTGAGATTGAGTCTCAATATTGTCCGTAACCCACCGATTGCATCTAAACCGTCGGGAAACCCCCCTTTTGCAACAGTTTGTCCCCCTTGAGTTTCTGCGCGCCGGCGAAGAAGGCCGGGTCCATCAGATCGACGGCGAACACGCTCTTGTTGTTCGACTTGAGGAAATGGGTCTACGGCAGGGGGTCGATGTGCGGATGATTCGTCCCGGCTCGCCGTGCATTGTCGCCTTCGACAATCATCGCCTCAGCGTACGAACCGACGAAAATGCCGTTGTGATGGTGGCCGTCAACGGCGTGAAAGCCGACTGACGTTGTTGGGTACGCTACTCGTTGACACCCCGTGATTGTGATCCGAATGACCACCCTCGATACATTGAATGAAAACCAGCGGGCGCGAATCGTCGATGTCGATGGCGACGATGGCATTGCTGTGCGTCTGCTCGAAATGGGGCTCACCGAAGGTGAGGAAATCGAGTTGCTCGGTTTTGCCCCGTTGGGAGACCCGATCGAGTTCTTCGTTCGGGGGTATCGAATCTCCCTGCGAAAGAGCGAAGCGCATCGCGTGCAGGTTGAGTTAATTGAAGTTTAGCGGCGGGGCATCGCCCCGCGTCTCCGGAAAACAAGAAAATAAATGACCGCCCTCAATTCCAGTGCATCTGATTCCAAGTCGGCCGATGGGCCGTCGCGTCCACTCAAAGTGGCGCTCATCGGCAACCCGAACACCGGCAAGAGTACACTGTTCAACGCCTTGGCCGGTTTGAGGGCGCGGGTTGGCAATTATCCGGGTGTCACAGTCGAGAAGAAAATCGGCCGCGTACGTTGGGACAACCGCGACATCGATCTCATCGACCTGCCCGGAACATACAGCCTCTCGCCGCGCTCGCTGGATGAATTGGTGTCGGTGGATGTGCTGTTAGGACGGCAACAGGATGTGGGACAAATCGACGCAGTGGTTTGCATCGTCGACGCTTCCAATCTCGAACGCAACCTGTATCTGCTCAGCCAGATTCTGGAATTGAAGCTGCCGGTGGTGTTGGTCCTCAACATGTGTGACGTCGCCAGCACGCGAGGCACGGTGATTGAAGGCGAAGCACTCGCGGAGAAACTCGGTGTTGTCGTCGTTCAAACAGAAGCCCATCGTCGCGTGGGCCTCGATGCATTGCAGCAGGCGATCGTCGAATCCGTTTCACGCGATGGCATTGAACCACCAACCCTCTTTCCCGACGCGTTTTATGCCGAATGCGATCAACTTGCGGCTCTGTTGTCGGAATGGAACGAGCCGGCGATGCCCGGTTATCTGTTAGAGCGAATGCTGCTCGATGTGGGCGGTCAGGTGGAAACACAACTGGCCGAGCGGCAACCCGAACGTGGGCTTTCGTCGCTGACTGCGGCCCGCAAGCGATTGAAAGAAGCGGGTTGCCGCATTCCGATGACTGAGGCACGGGTGCGTTACGCCTGGGCGCGCGAAATGCTCACCGGTGTTGTCACGCGGTCGGCCGAACGTCGGGTGACCACCAGCGATAAGATCGACAAGATTTTGACCCACCGACTTGGCGGGCTGCTGATTTTTTGCGGCCTGATGTTTGTCGTCTTTCTGTCCATCTTCACCTGGGCTGAACCGTTCATGGGAGCGATTGAAACGGCGCAAGGCTGGGTCAGCGATTTCGTCACCGGGTTGATTCCGCCGGGGGCGCTACGCAGTCTGCTGGTCGATGGCGTAATCGCCGGAGTCGGTGGCGTGATCGTGTTTCTGCCCCAGATAGCGTTTTTGTTTTTCTTTCTCGCGATTCTTGAAGATTGCGGCTACATGGCGCGTGCCGCGTTTCTGATGGATAAATTGATGACACGCATCGGCCTCAGCGGAAAGTCGTTCGTGCCGTTGATGTCGTCGTTCGCCTGCGCGATACCGGGCGTGATGGCGACGCGGGTGATTGAGAACCGTCGCGACCGAATGGTGACGATGTTGGTGGCACCGCTGATGAGTTGCTCGGCCCGGTTGCCGGTTTACGTGCTGTTGATCGCGTTGTTTATTCCGTCGAGACAATGGCTCGAACGCGGCCTGGTGATGTTCGCCATGTATTCGTTGGGCGTGGTGGTGGCGATATTTGTGGCGTGGCTGTTGAAGAAGACATTCTTCAAAGGCGAGACGCCCCCGTTTGTGATGGAATTGCCCAGTTACAAATGGCCGTCACCGCGCATCGTGTTTCACCGCGTGTATGACCGCTCGAAGGCGTTTGTCACACGGGCTGGAACTTTGATTTTCGCAACAACTGTGGTTGTGTGGGCGTGTGCGTATTTTCCGGGCGATCACGGTGAAGTGAATGCCGTCACGCGTCAGATCGAATTGTTCAACGATGAGTTCGGCGAAGAATTGAAATCGAAAAGTTTACGTTCATCAAAGCTTCAGGGGCAGTTGGAACTTTTAGGGATATTGAGGTCATCGGATACATCGGATGATGATAAACATGTCGCATCCAGCAAATTGCTTAAGCAAAAACGGATTGTAGATACGAGCGCTGAGACAGTCAGAATGGCCGCAACAAGATCCAGTGCGCAAAACGAGCCTTTACAGCAGCGGATCGATGAGTTGAACGCAAAACTTGCCCCGCTGACGAATCAGCGGAACGAACTCAGCGCTCAACTCATCGAGGGAAGCATTCTCGGCCAGATGGGACACGCCATCGAGCCGGTGGTGAAGCCGCTTGGTTGGGACTGGAAGATTGGGGTGGGGGCGATTGCTTCGTTCCCAGCGCGTGAGGTCATCGTCGCCACGCTGGGGACGATTTACAGCTTGGGGAGCGAAGTCGATGAAGAAGACGCGGGGTTACTTGGGGCCATTCGCGGCGCCGAGTGGCCCGATGGACGCAAAGTGTATAATACTCCGGTGGCGCTGTCGGTGATGGTTTTCTTTGCGTTGTGTGCGCAGTGCGCTGCGACGCTGATGGTGATTCGACGTGAAACCAACAGCTGGCGGTGGCCGGCATTTACGTTCGTCTATATGACTGTGCTGGCATACGTCGGGGCGTTTGTTACGTATCAGGTTGGTATGATGTTCGTGTGATGACGGTGTGAGCCGTTGGTGTGGGGCCGCGAAACCGCAAGCGATGTTCGGTGCGTTATGGGAAATGTAGAATGGCAACTTGTAATCGCGCTGCTGGCGGTCGGCGTTGCCGCGCTATCTCTTGGCCGCCGGATTTATCGGCTGGTGAAGGGCAACAAGGACGGCGCCTGCGGCACGAGTGGTTGCGGAAGTTGCTCGGCCAACTCAGCGCCACAACAAGCGGGTCGCGAACTGCCGCTTGTCACCCTCGAAAAGGCACCGAATAGTGATTTTCCCTGAGCGCGCATAAAAAAGCCCACGGGCCGCGGCCCGTGGGACTTTGTATCTCTGGTGCGTTTTACTCAGCAATCTTGCCATACGCTTTGAAGCGAACCGGTTCGTCGCGTCCGGCGATGGTCACCGTGAATTCTTCGGTGAACTCTCCACTCTCAGCCGGTGGAGTAATCGTCAGCGGCAGCACGTGCACGGTGCGTGCAAGCTCCGGCAAACGAATCTTGAAACAGTTGCGATCCGATTCGCATTCAATCTTTTCGACTTTGATCGCTTTCTTGCCCCGGATGACCACGTTGACGGTCTTGGCTTTTCCGGGAACCAATATGCCCAACGAAACGAGCGAAGGTGTGACGGTGACGTCGGGTTCGACGCGTGCTTCAATCAGAATCGGAATGTGCGGGCGGCTGACATCGTCGGTCACCAGCGTGATTAGCTCACGCAGTTTGCCAATGGGAGCTGATTTCTTCAGCGTCAACTGCAATTGATACGCGACGCGGCCACCTGCACGCGACTTCTCAACCACTTTCGCGTCGAGATGCGGGCTATTGACCTTAACACTTTTGACCTTCCAATCTTCGCGGCCGGCGTAGGCAATGCTGATGTTCCGCGTGGCGTCATTTCCGTATTCGGTCCCACCGAAGTTGGCACTACCCGGTGTTAGCACGACGTCGGTGCGAATGTACGCCGAGACCGGAATGCGGACTTCGGCATATCGCGGCTGATCGAAGGTGATGATGACGTTGGAATCCTTCTGGCGCGTGAACCGCTTGGTGTTCATCGTCAGTTCGACACAGGCCGTCTCGCGGCTGGCGAGCGTATTCTTCGATGGCTCGGCTGCGGTGCAGCCACATGTCGTTCGCACACCGGAGATATGCACGGTTTGCTTGTAAAGATTCTTGATTTTCAGGCGGTAGCGTAGGTCCGATCCACGTGCAACGTCGCCAAAGTCGTGCCGCTGCTTCTCGAACATCTTTTGCGCCCAATCGAGTTCCTGTGCCTGTGCCGGCAGGATCGGCGTCAACGACAGCAGCAGGGCCAAGGCAAGAAATCGTTTGATGACTGTTGGCATGGTATCTCTCATTCGTTCGTCGGATGCCGGGAGTGAAGACAACCGATCTATTTTTTGACAGCGACGGATGAACCGTCCGGTTTGCTGCCTATGAACTCTTTCCGGCTTCCTCATGAAGCAAGCCGAAAACCGGGCCATCGTCAGCCCAATGTAACATAGGTCAGGAAGGGCGGCTACACCCAAGGCGTGACACAATAATCGCTTACGGAAATAGACTTTATCTGGATGGCAGATGGGGGGACAGGTAAGGAGGTTAATCCACGCGGTCAAAATTGTCAATGTCTTCCTGACCGCAACAGTCGATGGTTCGACTGTCCGAATGACCGACAGATCCCGTTCGATCATCACGAAGGGATTGGTCAACCTCGTCCAACAAACGCTTGGAGAATCCGTGTAACCCATCCAAACATCGTTCAAGATAGACGCTAACTCTCCCCTGACATTCTTCCATCGGCTTACCAGCGGCTACTTGAACGGTTGATCTCGACGCCCGCCCCCTTTTTGACTAAGTTCCCCACCCTTTCAATTCGGCACACGTGCACCAAGGCACGTTCAGATGGGCGACTTAACGCAAGGAGGCGTGTCGTGCGGTATTTCTCTATTCCATGTTCCTCTGTTCGATTTGCCTGGGCATTCAGCTTGGCAGCGGCGTTGTTCTTCGCCGGTTGCGACGACGTTCAGCAGACGCTGGAACAGGCTGGCAATCAACCAACCGTTTCAACCGGTGGCGTCTCGCGTGGGCCAACACAGAACACGGCCGCCGCGCTCAAATCGCGCGATACCGTCAGCATTGCGTCTTTCAACATTCAAGTGTTTGGAATATCGAAATTGAAAAAGCAGCCGGTGATGGACGTGTTGGCCAAAGTCGTGCGACGCTTCGACGTGGTGGCGATTCAGGAATTGCGCGCGAAAGACCAGACTGTTATTCCGAAATTCCTCGAACTGGTGAACGCCGACGGTTCAAATTACGAATCGGTCGTCGGACCGCGACTGGGTCGCACGTCGAGCAAAGAGCAATACGTGTTTCTGTACGACAGCAATCGGATTCAGCTTTCCCGTTCGTCGGTGACAACCGTGAGCGATCCGCGGGATCTGTTGCATCGCGAACCGCTGGTGGCGCGATTTCGCGTACGCAGTCAACCGGCCGAGAACGCTTTTTCCTTCACGCTGGTCAACATCCACACCGATCCCGACGAGACCGACACCGAACTCGATGCATTGGCCGACGTCTTCCGTCGCGTACAGGACGATGGCAGCAACGAAGACGACATCATTCTGTTGGGCGACCTCAATGTTGATGAATACCATCTGGGCCGGTTGGGCCGCCTGCCCAATATTGCCTGGGCAATTGCCGGAGTGAAGACGAACACGCGTCGCACGAAAAGCTACGACAACATCGTGTTCGATCAGCAGGCGACGGTCGAATACCGCGGTCAATCGGGCGTGCTCGATTTACTGGCCGAATACGGTCTGTCGAAAGACGAAGCACTCGACGTATCGGATCATCTGCCGGTATGGGGTATCTTCAGCGCCTATGAGGGAACCCGTGGTCCGTTGGCCGAGAACTCCACCGAAACCCGCTGACGCGCGAATCATGTATCTAGACCGGCGTCCAAATTCGGCCGCCGCGCACTACTTCTCAATGCGGTACAGATGCCCTTCGGTTCTCAGGAACAGTGCCTTTTCTGCAACAGCCGGCGATGCCATGAAGCCGCCGTCGAGCTTATTGATTGCCAACTCGGTGTATTTGCTGCCCGGCTTGATGACCGTTGTCTGGCCATCCTGGCTGCAGATATAAATGCGGCCGTCGGCGTACAGCGGCGAAGATGAGTATTGTCCGCCCAGGCGATGCACCCACTTCTGCTCGCCCGAACGGGCATCGAAACAGGTGGCGACACCGCCATCGCTGACGGCGTAAATCAGGCCGTCAAGGAAAAGCAGTGACGGTTTCTTGGGAGCTTGCCGATCGGAATGCCAGGCGACGTGCGTCTTGGTCACCTCGCCGCTGCCATCGTAACGCACGGCCAACAACCGCGACTTGAGATAGCTGGTGCAGATGAAGACCATGCCGTCACCAATCACGGGGCGTGGAACTGTGGAAAACCCAAGCTGCCCGTAATGCGCCCGCCACAATTCCTTGCCGGTCGCCGGGTCGTACGAGTAAACCCAGTCGGCACCGGGTGAAATCAGTTGGACGCGTTTGTCGTCTTCGATAATCAGCGGCGTGCAGTATGCTTTCTGAAACTCGGGTCGCGGGTTCATCTTGCCCGAACGCGCTGTTTCCCAAATAACCTTGCCGCTGCGTTTGTCGAGTGCCGCTACGAATTGCCGATCGATCCCATCAAGGTGAATGATGACCAGATCGCGCCAAACGACGGGCGAACTGCCCGGTCCGTTCTGATGATTGACGCGGAGATTGGTCTGCTTCCATTCGATTTTATCGGTGTCGGTGTTCAGGCAGATGGTGCCGTAGGTGCCGAAATGGCAATACAACTTGTTGCCTGCGATGACCGGCGTGGGCGAGGCGTAACTGTTCAGCGTGTGAATTGGCTCTGGCTCTTCGACGGTCAACAAAGGAATCTGCCGCACGACCTTACCGTTCTTGCGGTCAACACAAACGGCGATCAACGCCACCCGACCGCCAACCGACAGCCCGTTCGAGTTCTTCAGCTTCGCCAATTGGGCTTTAATTTCTTCCGGCGACAGTTTTTCGATCTTTGCCGTCAACAGCCAGATCTGATTGCCGGAAATCACCGGCGAGGAATGCCCACGTCCGGGAATTTCGGTTTTCCACGTGACGTGTTCGGACTCGCTCCATTTCATCGCCAATCCCGTGGCGTCAGCATGACCCTGTCCACCGGGGCCACGAAACTGCGGCCATTCATCGGCCGCTTGAACGAAGGTTGTGGCGGTCAGGACGAAAATCAGAGTCGCGAGGCATTTGGAAAGTCGTAACACGTGAGTTCCTTGGGCTGAAAACGAATTCGAGGCAATGGCCGAAACCGCGTGTTACCATTGTAACCGAGATGGTCGCCTCACGAAAACCAGCACAGCTGCGACTCAACGAGTCGCCGAACTCTGCGATGCAATGCATCGAAGCTACGGGTTTCGTCTTCCGACGCGACAAGGTATCATATCAGTGAACACCGATTTGCTCCTCACACTAACGGCAGACGGATATGCTTCGCATTCTCGATCAATCAACGCGACTCTGCGACGGCATTCGTCGTCGCGAGATGTTGAGTATCGGTGGCCTGAGCGCGCTGGGGCTAACGCTGCCTCGATTGCTCAAAGCACGCGATACGCCGCCCGATGGTGTCCTCGATGCGCCGACCTTCGGACGCGCTAAGAACGTCATCTACCTGTGGCTGCAGGGGGGGCCGCCGCAGCATGAGACGTTCGATCCCAAGCCAAATGCGCCGGTCGAAATTCGTGGGCCGTTCCAACCGATTCAAACGAACGTCGTCGGCACACAGTTCTGTGAATTGCTGCCGCGAACCGCGCGGATTGCCGACAAGTTGGCGATTGTCCGTTCACTTTCGACCGGCAACAACATTCATTCATCCAGCGGTTACCACGTGCTGACGGGGAACAAGTACCTCGGGGCGAATGCCCGCGCCATTTCGCCGAAAGACTGGCCGTGGTTCGGCTCGCTGGTGAAGATGATGAAGCCCAGCGAGACGTTGCCGCCGCTGAGTACGGCCTGGATTCCCGAAATCATGCGGCTGAACGAAAACGTCACCCCGGCAGGTCAGTCGGCCGGTTTTATGGGCCGACAATGGGACCCCGACCGGTTCATCGGCGATCCGTCCGATCCCGATTATGAAGTCGAAGGCCTGCGGCTATCGGAAATTCCGCCGGTGCGGTTCGACCGTCGGCGTTCGCTGCTCAGCCAACTCGACCGGCATTTTCTTGAGTTCGAGCGCGGTCGAGGGCCGGAAACGTATGGCAAGCTGCAGGCGCAGGCTTACGATTTGTTGACGACTGACCGGGTTCGCGACGCGTTTGCGATTCAAAAGGAACCGGAATCGCTGAAAGACAAATACGGGCGCACCGGCTGGGGGCAAACGGTGTTGCTTGCGCGGCGGCTGGTGGAATCGGGCGTGCGATTGGTGCACGTCAACTGGGTGCGCGAGCCGGGCGATTCAGCCGTCGATAATCCCATGTGGGACACGCACGCCCAGAATGCCGACCGCATGGAAGACCGGCTTTGCCCGATTTTCGACGTCACGTTTCCGGCTCTCATCGAGGACCTCGACCAGCGCGGCTTGCTCGATGAAACGCTGGTGGTGGCGATTGCGGAGTTTGGTCGCACGCCGAAAATCAACGCCAAAGGTGGCCGCGACCATTGGGGGCCGGTCTTCAGTTTTGCGATGGCCGGTGCCGGCGTGTCCGGCGGGCAGGTCTTCGGCGAGAGTGACAGGAACGGTGCGTACCCGTCCAAGGATGTCGTCACGCCCGGCGACGTGACAGCAACGCTGTTTCATTTGCTGGGCATCGATCACCGCGGCACATTCAAAGACCCGCAACGACGCGAACGACAACTCACAACCGGCGAGCCGTTGTGGGGTATTCTGTCGGGGGGAGCGCCGACAGCGAAAACAACCGAACCGGGCGGCAACATCGCTCGCGTTCCACCGTATAACGACAGCCTGTTGTTGAACACCGATTTCGAAGCCGATGTGCCGTTGTACGCGACCGATCTCGGCTCGCGGCCCAAAGGCTGGCGAGCAACGCCGCGACTTGAATCCGCTGAGAGCAATGAGTTCGGCATTCGTCTTATTGAGAATGACGCGGCCCGGTCGTTCAGCGGCGAACAGCACGTGCAGATCGGTTTCGGCATGGGCGACGGCACGGCGGATGTGGCCATCAACAAAGGTGCGCAGGTGCTGCTCGCGCAAGAGATGCGCAGCCCGCGAGCCGGAACCTATCATTTCAATATCAGCGTCTGCGGTGGAGGCACGTCCCGAAAGTTTTTCGAGCAGACGTTTCTCAAGCAGTTCACCTGCCGGTTGGTCATCTACCGTTGTGCGGAAGCGACAAAGAACCCCGCAAAACGGCAGGAGTTAGGTTCCTTCGAATTCAAGCCCACGTTCTGCGACGACAACAAGCCAATCTGGCAGGAATTCAAATTGTCGAAGCGACTCGACAGCGCAACTCCGGGATCCAATTTCAGCACGGGACTCGGTCTCGGCGTCGCGGTCGTTATAGAAAAGACGGCACCGGGTGTCTTATTACACGAAGGCGGCAGCGCCTACTTGCGGATCGACAACGCCGCCGTCGAATTCACAAGCCGTAGCATCAACGACGACGTGAAGGTGTGACGCGTGTGCCATTTAGCCGCGGGGCTTGCCCCCTGTGTCGTGCCACGTCCCGCGAGCGGGCGGGCTAGATGATTGCCAACTATTCTAGGAATTCGCCGCAAGTTTCCCATACGCATCCAGAATCAACGATTCCGTCTCGTCCCAGCCGATGCAGCCGTCGGTGATCGAGACGCCGTAATCGAGTTCCGCGAGGTCGGCCGCGCCCGCTTGTTTGCCTGGATTGAGATTGCTTTCCAGCATCAGGCCGATAATCGTCTTGTTTCCCGCGGCACGCTGGCCGATGACGTCGTTCCAGGCGATCGATTGCCGCGTGTAGTCCTTATTGGAGTTCGCGTGACTGCAATCGACGAGGAATCGCGGCGAGAGGCCGGCGGACTTCAGGCTTTCGGCGGCGATGCCCAGATTCTCGGCATCGTAATTCGGTTCGGATCGGCCGCCACGTAGAATGAGGTGACCCCAGGGATTCCCTTTGGTATTTACGATGCAGGTGTTGCCATCCGGATCGATGCCGAGAAACGAATGCGGTGCCAACGCCGCCTGTTGGGCGTTGATTGCCACATCGAGGTTTCCTTCGGTCCCGTTCTTATAGCCGACGGGCATCGACAGCCCGCTGGCCATTTGCCGGTGCGTGGGCGATTCGGTCGTGCGTGCCCCGATGGATGCCAGCGTGATCAAGTCGGCAATGTATTGCGGAGTGATCGGTTCGAGCATTTCGGTGGCGGCGGGCAGGCCCATCTCGGCCGCTTCGAGCAGAATTCGTCGGGCGATCCGCAGGCCCTCGTTAATGTCGAACGTGTCGTTCATGTGCGGGTCGTTAATCAACCCTTTCCAGCCGACGGTCGTTCGCGGTTTTTCGAAGTACACACGCATAATCAGCAGCATGCGGTCGGACACTCGGCCGGCCAGTTCTCGCAGTTTTTGTGCGTATTCGAGCCCCGCCTTGGGATCGTGAATCGAGCAAGGGCCAACCACCACGATGAGTCGCTCATCGGCGCCGTTGAGAATCTGTTTTATCGCTTCGCGGGCAGTGAAAACGGTTTCGGCGGCAGACTCGCTGATCGGCGATTCCGATTTTAGTTGCTGCGGGGCGATCAGCCGCTTGGTGTCGCGAATGTTAATGTCTTGTGTGCGTTGCATGATTTCTCGTCACAGATCCCGGGGGCGAAACGTGCATTCTAGGGTTTCCGGCGGGAAACGAAACGCCGCCACGCGAAGTTTTCAATTGTTACACCGGTTTTCGTGGCCGCAGGCGGAATTTTCGCGACGGCTGCCTGCGATTCATCGTCTGGCCGCGACTAAAATACGCCGACCAAACCCGAAAGGGCGACCATGACTGCGATGATGCCCAGCACGGCCAACACGACGTACCATATTGGCTTACCGTCAAGAACGGCTGTTTCGCCGACGATAAATTCGCCGCAGGCGGGGCATTGGTCCGCTTCCTCGTAGACATCGATGCCGCAAGCCGGGCAGGGAATTGTTTCGGCGGGAGCGTCGTCGTCCGACCAATCGTCTTCGTCGTCACCGTCCCAGCCATCGTCAATTAGATCGTCATCCATGTCACTCGCCGAATTTTCGGTTGAGTCGCTCTCGGTGATACGCCAACCGTTCCGCGGCCGACATCGCAGAAAAATCCGGCTGGCCCGGTTGTGTCGCCGCAAAGCCGCCCGGCTGCGTCCGGACGGAACTCTTGCCCGGCAAACTCACCGTCTTACCGTTCCCGCCGTAATTCATCACTGCAGTCTGCAGCGTCAAATCCTCTTCCAGCGAACGATTCGGCCGCACGTTCAGTTTTTCCAAGACGGCATGATACGCTTTGACTGCCTCGACCGGTTCGATGATACCGTCGGCAATGTGACGCAGAAACTCGATGAAGGCCAACTGGTTTTCGGCTTGATTGATCTTGCGACCGAACAACGCGGCCCGCGCCCCGTACTTCTTCGCCTGGTGCAACAACAAAAAGGCGTCGAGGGTTGTCCCCGCCGATCCGCCCAGCACGCCGACCACCAGATGCGGATCGTATCGCACCAGTTCTTCCATCGCCTGCGGGCCGTGATAGACCATCTTTAGAAAGATCGGTCGGCCGGCGCTCGGCACGCCGGCAAGTGCCCGCGTGGTGAGGTCGTTGACAAACCCCGGTGCCAATTCTGGCGCGACGGCGGTGGGGATGTTTGGATCGAACACCTCCAGGAAGTGCCGAAACCCTTTTCGCTCCGCCTCTTCGCGAAATGCCTTGTACTGGTTCAACGTTTCCAGATCGAGTTCGCAATTATTGTTGAACGTGACCGAGTACAGACCCAGATCGACCCCGCGTGTTCGCTCTTCCGGTGCGCATTCAACGCGGCCGCATTGCATTTGATCGATGCCCGCCGTGCGAAACGGCCGAGCGGCTACGGTATAGACCTTGCCGCCACGGGGAACGTGCACATCGGTTGCATCGTTGGCGCGGGCAGCTGGCGTGATTGCCGAGTCGTCGAACAGACGTTCGTCGATCACAAGTTTCTCGGCCGTGCTGGCCGACATCAACACGATATCGACAATGCTCTGCCGAATGACCTCGCGAATGTGCTGCCGATACTCGGCCAACGTCTTAAATCGCGTCTCGCCGTCATGCCGTTCCGGAGATTTCCCCGGTGCACCGATGCCGAACGCCATGTCGGCGTCCTTCGCATCGGCAATAATGAACTCCCGCGACCCGGAAGGATCGGCGTGAATCGAATCGAGTTTTCGGTCGAGTGATTTCTGCATTCTTCAAGCCGTTGAAGTTGCCGCCGTCCGAAAATTGGATCGCGACAAGCCTGCATCACAAAATGGAAGCTATCCCATTACTTTGTTCAGCGTTCCTCGCAACACGTTGCCGGAATTTTGCAGGCCCATTCGCTCTTTTGGCCAGAGTTCGACTTCGACGTGTCCGACGACTCCTTGGCGGCCGAGAACTGTGGGGACCGAAATGCAGACGTCGCGCAGGCCGTAGGCACCGTCCTGCAGCGATGAGACCGGCAGGATGCGGCGCTGGTCTAACGCGATGCTGTGAATGACGTCGGCGATGGACACACCGACGGCGAATCCGGCTCCGCCCTTCTTCTTAATGACTTCGGCTCCGCTGCCGCGGGTCTTCTTTTCCACCTCGGCAATGAGCGCCGGTGTGACGCCGGGCCATTTGTCCAACGGCAGGCCGCCAATTTGTGCGGCCGACCAAACGGGAACCATGCTGTCGCCGTGTTCGCCGAGAATGAGTGCCTGCACTTGTGTTGGTGGCACTCCGATGCGTGCCGCCAGCATGCTTCGCAGCCGTGTGGTGTCGAGTACCGTTCCCAAGCCAATGACTTGTGCCGGTGGAAGCGACAAAGCGCGAACCGCCAGGTAGGTGAGGACATCGACCGGATTGGAAACGACGAACACGATTGCATCCGACTTGGTGCCGTATTGTTTCACATCGGCGAGAATCTTCTGGAAGAGATCGACGTTGCGATTGATCAAGTCGAGGCGACTTTCGTCTGGTTTACGACGAAGGCCGGCCGTGATGACGATGACGTCGCTATCGGTGACTTCCGACGTATCGCCGGCGGTGATGTTTTGATCGCCTGCGATGGAACTGCCGTGCAGCAGATCGAGCGCCTGCCCTTCACACATTTCGCGATTGACGTCAACGAGCGCGATGTCGCGGACGATTCCGCCAGCCTGCAACGCGAACGCGGCACACGAGCCGACGAGTCCGCCGCCGCCGATGATACTGACTTTCATAGTATGGATTCCCTGTTAAAGGATCGTCCCACGGGGCGCTGCCCGTGGGCTTTGTTTGCTGTGTTACCGATTCAGTGAGGCCATGACTTTTTCGGTAATGGTCTGCACGAGCTGTTCGACGTCGGTTCCATTTGATCCACACGATGACGCGGGCGGTTGGAGATAGCCGGGGTACGATGGGGCCGGTTCAAACGCCGTCTGCGCGGGCCGGTTTTCCTTGTAGCCGTCACGGAAGGCGCTGTTGCCGCACATGTCGCAGTCTTCCACGTGAAAACGCGGATCGTCGAAGCCGAGCTTCTTTTTCAGCTCGAGCAATTCGCGAGACTCTTTTTCGCTGAAGTAGGTGACCTTTCCAAGTTGTCCAGCCAACAGCAAGATGCGGCAGTAGGAGTCGAGGATCTCGGTCTTCCAGTAGGCGTCCATCAGATTCTTCCCGAAGCTGACCGTGCCGTGATTCTTGAGAATGATCGTGTTGGTCGCTTTGAGAAACGGCAAGACTGTGTCGGCAAAAGCCTGTCCGCCCGGAGTTTCATAAGGAGCGATTGGCACTTCGCCCATGAAGACCTCGACCTCCGGCAGAATGCACTGCGGAATCGCTTCGCCGGCCACCGCGAATGCTGTCGCATGCGGCGGATGGCAATGGACGACTGATCGAACGTCCGGGCGCTCTTTCATGATCGTCAGATGCAGCAGAATCTCGCTGGTCCGCTTCCTCTTGCCGGCAATTTGATTACCGTCGAGATCGACAGCACAAATGTCGTCGGGAGTCATGAATCCTTTGCAGATCATCGTCGGCGAACAAAGGACTTCGTTCTCGCCAACGCGGATCGAGATGTTGCCGTCGTTGGCGGCTGCGAATCCTTTGTTGTAAACCCGGCGACCGATCTCGCAGATTTCTTCTTTCAGTTTGCGATCGTGAATGCCGCTGTTCCACTTGTTGTCCATTGCTGTTTCTCCTCAAGAGTTAGCCGGCGGTGATCACACCGTCGGGATGTCCGCCGTGTGATCACGGTGTGTTAGATGTCAATTGTGTCCAGAATGGCCGCGTTGTAGGCGTCGATTGGTTTGACTTCTGGATAGAACGGTGCCGACGCTTCCGCGCCGTCGCTGACGGCGATGAGACAATCGTCGCCGGCCCCGATTTCGTCGTAAACAATGTATGGCTCGCCGCGACCCGCTTCGTCGCCTCTCAAGCCAGCTGCCGTTAACGGAACGGCGAGCAACCACCGCGCCGCATCGAGCGACGGATGACATTTCGACAACGTGACGTTTCCAATGACTTCACTGATTCGCATGCTTGTCTCTCACGTGATTGCCCCGCCAACGGGGCGGCGGGCTACCTTTTCATTCCGACCAGTTCTGTGGGACTTGCGGCGGACCATCGGTCGGGAGTTGCCGCAGGATATTTCTCAAGCCAAAGAATGGTTGCTCGACAGGATTGATGCACAGCAAGTTGGCCCCCATGGCGGCGGTGACGGCTTTGATCGTCGCCGCGTTGTCGGCAATTGCCGCGCGAATGCGTCGATTGCGATTTGCCAGGCAGGCGGCCAGTTGAGGGTGTTCGCTGAAAATGATTGCTCCGTCTGTATCGGCACGACAGATGAGGCCGACCGCCGTTTTGACGGCTTCATCATTTGTTCCAACAAGTTCACGGCTGACGATTGCCCCGGGTGATTGAATCGCATCGTCCAGTGCGGTTTTCAGCGCCGGCGTGCATTTGGTTACGATTGCTGTCCATCGGCTGCCGTTTGCAGTTTGTGTGGCTGTTGTTGTTTGTCGCTGGATGGTAATGCCGCGTTGTCGCATCAGGTCACGGGCCGATGGTGTTAGCACGGCATGTTGTCCGATGTTGACGGTCTTGTTGCCGTTGACTTGTGATGCCAGCAAGTCGCCGGTGATGATTGTGTCTTCGATTGATACCGGCGTGTTGTGTGAATCAGGGGGTTTACACCCCCCGCTCGCCGAGACGGTGCGCGCGACGTTCTCGCCTCGCTGGAGTTGTTCCAGGACGCTGCGAACGATCGTCTCGATCAATTGTTCGTCGCCCATTATTTGTCTGCCAATCCAATCACCGCCCACCGTATGGGCGTGTTGTTCGAGCCGACCGCCTCACGCACGAATTGTCCGTCGCTCGAAAGCATGACGTGGTCACCCCGACCGCTCCCCAAATTGTCGATCACCAACAGCGGTCCGCCGTCGGCTTGACCGGCCGCATCGAGTGGTTGCGCCACGGCGAGTTTCCACCCTTCCATCGAGGCGTGTTTCACTGTGGCCGTTGCGCGGCCGATGATGGTGGCGAGTTGCATGAATTGTTGTGTGGTTAAGGGAGTGCTAAACCGCAAGCGTCGATCGCAATCTGTTAGATAATGCGTAGGTCGCCGGCCAGGGTGCATCGTCGCTGGCGGGTGAATGTCATCGGGCTGGTGACGCCTTCGCCGGTTGGACCCGCGATGCTGAACGACAGGTAGCCTTCGCCACCGGTTCCCAGTCCGGCGACCGACGGGCCGTTCTTGATGAACAACGTCGTGTCCATTGCGCGGGCCATGATGGTCATGGTTCGCACGTTGCGCGAATGAATGATCGCCGTGTGTCCGAAGCCGTGTTCGAATTCTTTCGCGTAGTCGATTGCCTGGTTGACGTCGCGGCAACGGATGAACGGCACGAAGGGCATCATCTGCTCTTCCGGCACGAACGGGTTGTTGGTGTCGGTCTCGCCGTACAGAATCTGCGTGCCGGCCGGAATCTTCAGGCCGATCTTTTCTGCCAGCACCGCCGGGTCCTGGCCGATCAGGTCGCGATTGAGCATCGCGTGTCCGCCCGGCTGTTCCGGCGGGCTGAAGGCGACGGCTGTTAACTGCGCCACTTGTTGTGCGTTCAAACGGAATCCGCCGTGACGGCCGACAGCGTCCATCAGTTTGTCGAAAATGCTATCGACGGCGAAGACTTCTTTCTCGCCGATGCACAGCAGGTTGTTGTCGTAGGCAGCTCCGATGACCGTTGATCGTGCGGCGTTGTCGAGGTCAGCTGTCTCATCTACGACAACCGGCGGGTTACCGGGACCGGCGACAATCGCCCGTTTTTTGGCTCCCAAGGCCGCTCTCGCGACACCCGGTCCACCGGTCACACACAACAGCCGAATGCCGCGATGGTTGAATACTTCCTCGGCCGATTCCAGCGTTGGCTCTTCAATGATGGTCACAAGATTCGCGATGCCGATGGCTGCGTGAATTGCCCGGTTGAATCGCCGCACACCTTCGCAGGCAATCTTCTTGCCGCTGGGGTGCGGGTTGACCACGATGGTGTTCCCCGCCGAGACCATGCTGACAAAGTTGCTGGCCAACGTCGGCAGCGAATGGGTGACGGGGGTGATCGCGCCGATGACACCGAACGGTGCGTACTCGGTAACCGTCAAACCGTTGTCGCCACTGAGTGCATCGCAGCGAAGGAATTCCGTTCCCGGAACCACCTGGATGCCTTGCAGTTTTTCGATTTTGTGGTCGAGGCGGCCGATTTTTGTTTCTTCAATTTCCAGTCGGCCAAGTTCATCGGCCTGTTCGTTGCAAATGTTCTTCACGCACTGGACCGCAGTCTCGCGATCCTTGAGCGTGGCCGCCTTCAATTTGTGATACGCCTCGGTGGCGGCGACAACAGCTTCGTCTACCGTTTGAAACACTCCCCAGTCGCCCCCGTCCCCCGCCGATGTGCCGTTTGTTCTGGCGGTGTGACCCGGGCGCTTGCCCAACTGTTCCAGCACTTCCCGCACCACGGTACGAATGGCCTGTTCGTTTGCTTGAATCATGAGTGTCTCTCTTTATTGTTTCGCGAGTTTCGGTTTCTCGACCCACTTTGTTTTGCTGTGAGCCTGCCCAGCTCACAGAGTTATTCCGTTGATGAATAAATTGACGACTCACCGACGCGCACATGATCGACGATTCCGATGACGGCTGCGTCGATGGGCAAACCTTTTGTGTCTGGAGTCAATCGTGCGCTCGATCCCTGCACGCACAATACGATTTCACCTTCACCCGCACCGACAGTATCGACAACAACAAACGTGCGTCCGGTCGGCTTCAAGTCGCTTTGGTCTTGCTCGTTGACACGCAGCGGCTCGACGATGAGCAGCTTCTGGCCAACCATCGACTCGACCTTTTGCGTTGCCACGAGGCTGCCGGTGATTCGGGCGATAAACATGGGGTGGTTTCCTGGTAACAATCGGGCGCGACCACTGGTCGCGGCTTTACAGGTTCAAATAATCAACAAGTTCAAGATTGCAACGGTTTTAGATTTGTAAAAGAGCCGCCGATTGACGGGCGACGACGAGTTCTTCGTTTGTGGGGATGACCCAGATATCGACGTTGCTGTCGTCGCTGGCGATGCGTGCCTCACCTTCGACATTGTTGTTTCGTTCAGAACTGAGATGCACGCCGGCCCATTGCATGTCGTGAAGCACGGCATTACGAATGCGATTGCTGTTCTCGCCAATGCCGCCGGTAAACACGATGGCATCGACTCCGCCCAGCAATGTCATTTCTCCGCCCAGATAATGGCGAATCGAAGACACAAACAATTTCAATGCCAGGTCGGCTCGTTCGTCACCGGCTTCGGCTGCTTGCTCCAGATCGCGAACGTCGCCACTTGTTCCGCTCACTCCCAGCAACCCACTTTGTGTTGCCAGATCATTGAGCAATTCTTCCAAACTCTTGCCGCTGGCCCGCATTAACACAGGCAATGCGAACGGATCGAAATCGCCGACCCGGTTGTTGTGCGGCAGGCCGGTTTGCGGACTCATCCCCAAACTGTTGGCCACCGACTCGCCGCTGCGAATTGCACACAGCGAACTGCTTCCTCCCAGATGGCAGGAGATGATTCGCAAATCGTCGCGCTCGAGAATTTCGGCGGTGCGGCCGGCAATGTACCGGTGACTGGCACCGTGAAATCCCCACCGCTGAACGTCGAACTCTTCTTTCCACTCCATCGGAACCGCATACAGCCGGTTCTCCGGAGGAATGCTGTCGTGAAAACCGGTTTCCAACGCCGCCACCAGTGGGATGTCGGGAAATGCTTCGTTCAACTCTCGCATCGCCCGCGCATAAGGCGGATTGTGTGCCGGTGCCACGTCGGCCAATCGCTCCATCGCGGCCAGCAACTCGTCATCAACTCGTCGTACTCCGCTCAAACGGCCTGCAAACACGGCCTTGAAACCAATGGCCGCCACCTCCGACACTTCGCCGAGGCAGCCCCAATCGGTATTCGTCAACTGCTCCAGACACGACCGCACAGCGGCCGCATGATCGGCAACGTGAGCCGTCGTCTCTTCTCGATGTTCACCGATTTCAACCATCAAGCTGCTTTCGGCCCCACCAATACGATCGATTGCGCCGCGCGCAAGCTGAGTCTCGCTTGGCAGGTCGTACAGACGATACTTGAAGCTCGTCGAACCTAAATTGGCCACGAGAATTTTCATAACATGATCCAACGTCTTGTTGTTGCTGCTGCGGCGCAATGCACCGCAGGAAACTTGCCTCCGTGACTATGCAAAACCATGTCTTACATGAAATGATCCAGCAGACTTTGGTCGGGCCGCGGAATCAGGTGGGCGCTGACCAGTTCGCCAACTTGCGAAGCGGCTGCTGCACCGGCATCGACGGCTGCGCGGACCGAACCGACGTCGCCTTTGATAATGGTTGTTACGTACGCGCCGCCGATCTGCACTTGCTTGACCAGACTGACGTTTGCTGCTTTGAGCATTGCGTCGGCCGATTCAATCTGGGCGATGAGACCCTTCGTTTCGATCAGGCCGATTGCTTCACTAGCTGCCATATTGCTTGTCCTTGCTTGAAATGGATTCGTTGTATTACCGACGGGACGCAGCCCGACGGCTTTGACTGGGTTCTACTTGGACGCTTTTGCCGGAAGAACGGCGGCCAACTCTTCGTGCGGTCGCGGAATGACTTGCACGCTGACCACTTCGCCAACCTTGCTGGCGGCGCTGGCACCGGCGTCGATGGCGGCTTTGACTGCTGCCACATCGCCGACAACAAACGCCGTCACCAGACCACTGCCAACCTTGTCCCAGCCAATCATCTGGACGTTGGCCGCTTTCAACATCGCGTCACAGGCTTCGATAAGTGAGATGAGACCCTTGGTCTCGATCATGCCCAGGGCTTCCATCGCTTTTGCCATCAGTTGGTTCTCCCCATGTTGATGGATGGATTAGTGAGCGACATCGCGTCGCTCGGAAACAGTAACAATCAAACGTTTTCAACAATTAACAAAGCCCACGGGTTGCACCCCGTGGAATTATTTATTCCTTGCACTTACACGGCGTGTCCTTGATCAACTCGACCGAAGTCGCACCGTCGAGGTCCACGGCATTTCCCTCATCGGTGTCGATGTGGACTTCCAGCTTGATATCATCACCGGCCCGCACCACCATGTCTTCGAGGACCGTCGTGCATCCCGCCGACTCAATCCGAAGTTTCATCGAGTCGCCATTGGAGACGCCGTAATAGGCGAGGTCGGCCGGTCCCATGTGGACGTGCCGCGCTGCACGGATGACGCCCTGCTTGAGTTCGACAACACCTTCGGGGCCGACCAGCACGCATCCCGGGGTTCCTTCAAGATTTCCGCTGATTCGCACTGGCACATCAATTCCGAGCGAAATCGCGTCGGTGAATGCCAATTCAATCTGCGAATCTCCCCGGCACGGTCCCAGCACACGGACGTTCGGTATCATCCGCTTTCGCG
Organism: Planctomycetota bacterium; assembly: GCA_963581435.1. Lineage (GTDB taxonomy): Bacteria > Planctomycetota > Planctomycetia > Planctomycetales > Planctomycetaceae > JABISG01. The sequence continues at coordinate 33,137 of CAUZOL010000005.1, read as the reverse complement.
GTCCGACAATCGCCACCGTTTCTTCAGCTGCGTAGTAACCGTCCTGGTAGAGATCCTTCATCGGCGTCAGGCTGTCTTTGCCAAAAAGGATTCGCACGTGCTCGTCCGTCAGGTGGATATGCCGCGCAGAAATGTTAACCACCAGCGGGTTCGGCTTGTCGTTGCCGGCCGATGAACCAGTTCGCCCGAGTACGATGTCGCGGACGATGCGTTCAATATCTGTACGGTTGAGTTGTGTTGCTGTTGTCATGGGCTGCCTGTCGAGTTTGAATTCTCGTTTGTTATCTGCTTGTGTTCGTTCGATCAATCACCGACGACAATGACTTCGATTCCAACCGCTTCCAGCGACCCTTTCCACTCCGTTGAGATCCCCGCATCGACAACCATTCGATTGACGGCGTCGAGCGAGCATAGGTGTGCCAGTGCCGAGTGTCCCAGTTTGCCGCTGTCTGTCACCACAATCACTTCGTCGGCCGCCTCAATCATCTGGCGTTCGGTTTCGACCAAGAGGGCGTTTCGGTTGAAGAGCCCTTTTTCGGTAATGCCGCCGACACTCATGATCAAACGGCGAACATTGATGTTCTGCAGCGCCGCAACTGCCAGCTGTCCTAAAGCTACTCCCGTTTTTGGGTAGAGGTAGCCGCCAATCATCATCAATTCGATTTGTGGCTGATTTACCAGCAGGTTGATAATTGGCAACGAGTTGGTGACAACCTGCAACGTCTTGCCACCAAGTTGCCGAGCCACTTCCAGCGTTGTCGTTCCCCCATCCAGCAGGACTGCATCTCCTGATTCGATCAGGTCGGCCGCCGCTCTGGCGATCCGCCGTTTCTGTCCAATCGCCAACGAACGGCGTTCATCAAACGTTGAGAGCGACTCGCCAACATATGCTGCGCCACCACGAGTCCTTCGGATCTGCCCTATGCCGTCAAGATGTTCCAAATCCCGTCGAATGGTTGATTCGCTTGCTTTGAATTGATCCTGTAGCTGCTGAGTAGACACAAAGCCTTGTGATTCAATGACTTTCAGTATGTGGGTTCGGCGTTCGTCGAGCAGCATCCTAGCGGCCCTCCCTCCTGAGGTTTTTATCTGAATCATCTATAATGCCTAATTGTTGACGGCAAGGCAACCTGGATCGGTCGGTTTCTTTCAGAAACAGTCATATTGCGGTCATTTTGGTGCAGTCATGCTGTTGGGGAGTCTTGGGTGTTGCCAGCAGGCAACGCGTTCCGCGACATTTCGGCGACAAGCGAGCAGAACGCAAACACTGTGCCGGACGAATGAATCCGCGCAGGAACGAGGCGATGCGTGGGAGAAACCCGGTTTTTTCAAAAAACCGGGTTTCTGGCGGAGGGAACATCCGTGCTGCAACTATGCTGGAAACACGGCGTCAGCGATCGACTGCCGAGACGGCGTCGTGCAAATCAGCGACTCTTCTTTTCCAACAGCCGCTTGTACTCAGCCTTGTTGGTGCGATAGCTGACCAGTTTCTCGCTTCCGCTGTCGTCCCAGCGGAACACCAACAACTTGGCGGAAACCGGCGGCTCGCCGGGCGGCTGGGTGTACTCGAGCATGTAGTACAGGCGTAATGATTCGACGCGTCGGTCGTCGTCGTGTGTCTCGTTCCATTCACGCCGCAGCCAGCGGGCGTAGTGTGGCGCGTGATAGCGTCGCCGCTTCGACCACAGCGACATCATGTACTTGCGGCAGCGGTGCGACGGAAACTCGCCGGAAATTGACGCTGGTTTCTCCCATGAGATGTCGCTTCCATTCCGATAGAGATCCACATTGCTGCCGTCGGCCAAGGTTGCCTCGGCCACCCACCAGCCATCTTCCCGTGGTGGGTAGGGCGAGAACATGATCCACCCCTGGCTAATGCCAAGCGTCTGGCCGATTCCCACAATCACGTCCGTTACGGTCTCGTTCAGTCCTATCTTCTTGGCGAACTGTGTCAGCGCGTACTCGGTCTTGTTGGTCTCGCGATTGAACTTCTTGGTCACGCTGTTGATGTTGCAACCTATTACGTAAAACAGGCACATCCCTGCCACAATGTTAACCGTTGGTCCTGATCGGTACGGGACTGTCGGCGCGGGCATTCGCGAGTCGCTTGCGAATGACTCGACAATCACGGTGACGCGATCGATGAACGATGCCCAACCGTTGCAAACTGCCGATCCGATTCGCGTTGCTGCAACCTTGTCCCAAAACCATGGCGGCAGGAAAACAAGCCACGCCGTCATGCAAACAAAGGGAAAGAGAATCAGGTGCATTGTCAGCGCCAGTCCCGCATGAAAACTGTAGAACGATGCAACCACAAACGTACGCAGGTAACGCGTTGCCCAGGGAATGAACGCCAGCGCCGGCATTACCACTTCCAGTCCGAGCGTCGCAAACGTCATCAGGCGGCAGATTTCGGGAAAACCAGTTAACCAGGCGCCGAACGACGTCGTCATGCGGTCGAGGTTGAGCGCGTAGTAAATTGCGGTTCCGTCGTGCCGCCAGATCGGACTTGTTTTCAGCATGGCCGAAAACACGTAGATGAAAACGATTTGCAGCAATAATCCCAGCGTGGCCATCGACAACACAGAATACGGGACTTGGCGGGCTGCGTTGTTGTTGTTGCGCAGGCGGCTATCGACGGAACCACAAACCCCCAACGGCAGAAACATCCCCCAGAACAGCATCAGCCGCATCACATGGTCACCGGCCGAGCCGACGAGTGGATTGCGATAATGCAGTGAAACCAATAACGCCCAACTCACAACTGTCGCCAACCGTGTGCGGTAGCCAACGAGCAAAAGCAAAGCAAAGACCGCGGCCACGAAAAACATCGCCGAAACGAACAGCGGCGTCCCGTTCATCCAATACAGTGAAAGCCACCAACTGTTCACGCGCTCCATCATCAGGTTACGGCTGACAAGGCCGGCATCGGTGTAGTGTGCCGTGATGTAGGGGACACGTCCTGCCAGATCCAGGAGGAGCAATACCGCCAGACAAACGCGAAACACGGCCAAAGCGCGGACATCGATGCCGAACAACTCACGAATGCACGGCTCGCGAACGAAGCAGCTCCACCATCCGGTCGAGCGACTCAGTGGTAACTCAGGCGGCGCTGAAAGTGTTGTATTGTTGTCGTCTGGGGTGTCGTTCACGATTTCATTTCCAACCTCGCCCGCATCAAACAACCTGACCGTTCTGCTCCCGTGCGGTGTGGCGTCCGTCATGCTAACATAATCGGAGAATAGTGACGCTGCTGCGCCCCGTTTCGACGCCGCCATCGGTCCACCGGATTGATAGGGTAGTTGTTCGTCGAATCACAATCGTGGTTCGTAGTGACAGCATTCATGCGGTTTCAGCGCGGCAATGAGCACGAATCGACCGCGAAAACTCAACTGCAATTGAAATACGATCCGCCTGAAAAAAACAACGGGCGACCTCACCGAAATCGGATGCCGATGGGCTACCGCAATCTGAACCAGTGCATCGCCGACCTCGATCGGACTGGGCAACTGGTCCGCATTGAAAATGAGATCGATCCAAAGTTGGAAGCGGCGGAGATACAGCGCCGCGTGTATGCTGCCGGTGGGCCGGCCATTTATTTCACACGAGTGAAGGGCTGTCGGTTTCCGATGGTCAGCAACCTCTTCGGCACCATCGAGCGCACGCGGTTCATGTTTCGCGACGCGCTGGAAGCGGTACGTCGGTTGGTCGAGTTGAAAATCGACCCCAGTGAGTTCTGGAAGCAGCCGCTGCGATATATCGGCGCGCCAAGAACCGGCTGGCACACACGCCCGAAGAAAGTCCGTAGCGGCCCCGTCTTGAAAAATCGGACCACAGTTGATCAGTTGCCGCAACTTGTCAGTTGGCCCGACGACGGCGGCGCTTTTGTCACATTGCCGGAAGTGTACACCGAAGACCCCAATCGGCCCGGTTTGCAGCGCTCCAATCTGGGGATGTATCGTGTGCAGCTTTCCGGTGGGCAATACGAAGCGAATAAACAGATCGGTCTGCATTATCAGATCCATCGCAGTATCGGCGTGCATCATGCGGCAGCGATTCGCCGGGGTGAACCGTTACGCGTGAACATCTTCGTCGGCGGTTCGCCGGCGATGATTCTCTCGGCGGTGATGCCACTGCCCGAAGGGCTGTCGGAACTGATGTTCGCCGGAGCGCTGGGACGTCGCCGCGTTCCCATGATTGTTGGCCCAGAGATCGGGCTGCCGATCTTCGCCGAAGCCGATTTCTGCATCACCGGCACGATCGATCCGGAGTCGCTGTTGCCCGAAGGACCGTTCGGCGATCATCTCGGCTATTACAGTTTGGCTCACGACTTTCCTGTGTTGAACGTCGAGGCAGTCTATCACCGCGACGATGCCGTTTGGCCGTTCACCACGGTCGGCCGTCCTCCGCAGGAAGACACCTCGTTCGGGCAAATCATTCATGAAATAACCGGCCCGATCATTCCCTCGGTCGTACCTGGCGTGCACTCGGTTAATGCAGTCGATGCCGCCGGTGTGCATCCGTTGTTGTTCGCCGTTGGGAGCGAGCGGTATGTTCCCTACGCCGCGGAACGTCGCCCGCAGGAAATTCTGACATGCGCGAACGCATTGCTGGGGCAGGGGCAGTTGTCGCTTGCCAAATACCTGCTGATTGTGGCCGAGGAAGATAACCCGCAGTTGGATATTCACGACATCGCCGGGTTTTTCTCGCACGTATTGCGGCGCGTCGATTGGCAACGCGATCTGCATTTTCAAACTCGCACGACCATCGATACGCTCGACTATTCGGGGACGGGAATCAACGACGGGTCGAAAGTGGTAATCGCGGCGGCAGGGTCACCGCGACGTGAGTTGCCGACGGAAATCCCCAGTGGATTCTCGCTGCCGGACGGTTTCGGCAATTTACGCGTCTGTTTGCCGGGGGTGTTGGCAGTGTCGGCACCACCGTTTGTGGCAGCCGAAGACGGAAGAGATCACAAGGTCAAAACTTTCTGCCGGGCGTTGGGGGGCGATCATCCAATCAACGACTTCCCGTTGATCGTTGTCGTCGATGACAGTGAGTTTACTGCCGCGACGTTAAATAATTTTCTGTGGGTCACGTTTACCCGCTCGAACCCGGCGAGCGACATCGACGGCATTGATGCGTTCGTTGAAGAGAAACATTGGGGTTGCCGCGGCGCTTTGGTCATCGATGCTCGCATCAAACCGCATCACGCCCCGCCGCTGGTTGAAGACGCTGCCGTGACGAAACGCGTTGACGCGCTGGGGGCACTCGGCGGGCCACTCCATGGAATTATTTAGGGGTATGGGATTATCTGAATGTCTGAATTGGAATTAATTGCGACGGCTGGCTTCGGGCTGGAAGCGGTTGTCGCGCGCGAATTGAAGGCGTTGGGTTACGCTGACCAGCAGGTCGAAGATGGGCGGGTGACGTTCATCGGCGATGAGCAGGCGATCTGCCGGACGAATTTGCGGCTGCGCAGCGCGGAACGCGTACTGTTAAAAATTGGTTCGTTCGAGGCACGCGACTTCGGCGAGCTGTTCGACCGCACGATTGAACTTCCCTGGGCGGAATGGACCGATGTTGATGCGGCGTTTCCGGTGCGGGGCAAGTCGGTCCGGTCCCAACTGCATAGCGTTCCCGATTGCCAACGGATTGTGAAGAAGGCCGTCGTCGAATCGTTGAAGCGGATCGACGGTCGCGAATGGTTCGAGGAAAACGGTCCGGCCTACGGCATTGAAGTCTCAATGTTGAAAGATCAAGCCACGTTGACCATCGACACATCGGGAAGTGGCCTGCACAAACGCGGTTACCGCACGCTGAGCGGGGCGGCTCCGCTGAAAGAGACATTGGCCGCTGCGCTGGTGCAGTTGAGTTTTTGGAATCCGGAACGCACGCTGGTCGATCCGTTTTGCGGCACCGGAACGATTCCGATCGAAGCGGCATTGATCGCACGAAACATTGCCCCAGGTCTGAACCGCGTGTTCGCTGCCGAGGAGTGGCCACGTGTGCCGCCCCAACTTTGGGACGAAGCGCGCAGCGAGGCCCGCGACGAAGAACGCGAAAGGCCGGACATCCCCATCATTGCGACCGATCTCGATGAAGAGGTTCTCAGCCTGGCCCGTTATCACGCCCGGCGTGCCGGCGTGGAAGCCGACATTCACTTCCAGCAGAAACCAATTGCCGAGTTCACCACGCAGCGAAAATATGGCTGCATCATCTGCAATCCCCCTTACGGCGAGCGTTCCGGCAGCCTCGAACAGGCCGAAGAAACTTATCGCGAAATGACACGGTCATTCAAGGATCTCGACACGTGGTCGCTGTACGTGCTAACGTCGCACCCCGAATTTGAACGGCTGTTCGGCCGACGCGCCGAGCGTCGCCGCAAGTTGTATAACGGTCGCATTGCTTGCACCTATTTTCAATACGCCGGTCCACGGCCACCGCGCCGAGCAAGCACGGAGACAGGCGAGCGGCCGGCGTCAGCCGGCTGATGGTTGTGACTTCAGATTGGCGAATTGAAATATCAGCGGGCTTACGCCCGCCGCTCGCCGACGAGTTTCAATTTTTTTGCGGTGCGCGTACACTGATGTTTCCCTAGCGTCCCGCCAGAAACCCGGTTTTTGAAAAAACCGGGTTTCTTCACGCTCTCACTCCTGCTGGATCGAACACTTTCGACATGACTGCATCGCAACCGAATGATCTGGCACAGTCGAGTGCCAACGCCCCCGCATTTCTGCCGGGAACTCAGGTCGAAATTATTCACGCGGCTTCTGCCGACAGTCGGCCGGAGTTTGCGTTGTTTGATTTTGACGGCACGCTGAGCCTGATCCGCGAGGGCTGGCAGCAGGTGATGGTGCCGATGATGGTGACCATTCTTGGCGACACCGAAACCGAAGAGTCCCCACAGGAACTCGGGCGGGTGGCCGAGGAATTTGTGATGGAATTGAACGGCAAACAGACCATTTATCAGATGATTCGTTTGTCCGAAGAGGTGGCCGCCCGTGGCGGAGCGCCGGAAAATCCGCTGGTTTACAAGCATCGCTATCACGAATTGTTGATGCAACACGTTCTCAGTCGCCGCGACGCACTGCGCGACGGAAGTGCCGCTCCAACGGACTGGTTGGTACCCGGTGCATTGGACGCATTGGCTGCTTTGAGGGATCGCGACGTGCTGATGTTTCTGGCCAGTGGCACTGACGAGCAGTACGTCATCGAAGAAGCCGAACTGTTGGGTGTCGCTGAGTTCTTCGACGGACGGATTCACGGGGCGGTTGACGATTATCGCAGTTTCTCAAAGCAGATGGTTATTGAACGAATTTTGGACGAAAACAATGTTGATGGGGCGCGGCTGATCGGATTCGGCGACGGTTACGTCGAGATCGACAACGTCAAATCAGCCGGCGGAGTCGCGGTCGCCGTTGCCAGTGACGAATCCGAACGCAGCGGCATAGCCGATGCGTGGAAGCGTGAACGGTTAATCGGCGTTGGTGCGGATGTTGTTATTCCCGACTTTCGCGAATTCGATGCACTGTGTGGTTATCTTTGGAAGGATCGTTGATGCCGTTTGAGCAGTTTGATCGCAGTCGCTTGCAGATTCTGCCGATTGGCGAACGCGCACACGATCTCGATATCACGACGATGTTGAACGAGCCGGACGGTCCGCGCGTTCCGTTTGAGCATGCAGCATTACCGAAGCTCGCCGAGAGAATCGTTCGCGCCGCACATGAGAAACGATCGATCCTCTTTTGTTGCGGGGCGCACGTGTTGCGGCTGGGGAATGCGCCGCTGTTAATCGATCTGATGGAACGCGGATTGTTGAGCCATTTGGCATTGAACGGTGCCGGGGCGATTCACGACTTTGAACTGGCGATGATTGGTCACACCTGCGAAAGTGTGGCCCGTTACGTCAGCGACGGCCAGTTCGGTTTGTGGCAGGAGAGTTCGCGTTTGAACGACGCCGCTGCGGCCGGTTATCGTGACAGCATCGGGCTGGGTGAGGCGATTGGGCGGATGATTGAAGAGGAGCAGTTTCCGCATCGCCAAACAAGCGTGTTGGCGGCCGCGTATCGACTGGGGATTCCGGCAACTGTCCACGTTTCTATCGGGCAGGATATCGTGCATGAGCATCCCAACTTCGACGGCGCGGCCACGGGGGCGACATCTTACACCGATTTCCTCGTCTACACTCAAACCGTCACACGATTGGAACGCGGCGTGTTTCTGAACATCGGCTCGGCGGTGATGGGGCCGGAAGTGTATCTGAAGGCGCTCGCCATGGCCCGGAACGTGGCGCATCAACAGAGCGAGCAAATTTGCCAATTTACAACAGCGGTTTTCGATCTTCCCAACCTGGGAGATGATCTGTCGCACGAAGCACCGAAGACCGACCCACGTTATTATTTTCGACCGTTCAAGACGATATTAGTGCGGACGGTGGCCGATGGCGGCGAGAGTTTCTACGTGCAAGGCGATCACAAAGCAACGATTCCCGCGCTGTACGATGCCATTCTGGCGGAGGTGACGTCATGAAGACTCAACGGCTCGAACAACTCGTTGAGCGATTCGCAACGCGACGAATTGCAGTCATCGGCGATTTCTTTCTCGACAAGTACCTCGACGTCGATCCGTCGTTGGCCGAGCCGAGTCTGGAAACCGGCAAGACCGCCCATCAGGTGACGGGTTCTCGCGTCGCTCCCGGTGCGGCAGGCACCGTCGTCAACAATCTGGCTGCGCTCGACGCCGGCACGTTGTATGCGGTCGGCGCGATCGGTGACGATGGCGAAGGGTTCGAGTTGCGCCGTGAGCTGGAACGGATTCGCTGCGACACCGATCGCCTGCTGCGGTTCGATTCGCTAATGACGCCCACCTATCTCAAACCGCGCGATCAGACTGACCCATCTCTCGTCGGCGAACACAGCCGCTACGACACACTGACGCGAACTCCGATGCCTGCCGAGATTGTTGAAGAGATCGTGGCTGTATTGGATTCGGTTCTGCCGGAAGTCGATGCGGTCATCATCGCCGATCAGGTGGTGCAGGATGAATGCGGTGTCGTGACGCCGTTTTTGCGCGACGTGTTGAGCGAGCGGGCGGAGCAGTTTGCGGATCTCGTCTTCTGGGCCGATAGCCGGTCGAATATTCGCATGTTCCGCAACGTTATCACGAAGCCGAATCAGTTTGAGGCGGCGGGCCGTTTGAATCCGCATCCCGACGACACCGTTCCGCTGTGCGAACTGAAAGCGGCCGCCGGTGTGCTGCGGGGAATTAACGGCGCGCCGGTTTGCATTACCCGCGGCTGCGACAGCGTGCTTGTGACCGATCCACAGTATACGGTCATTCCGTCGGTTGAAGTTCCCGGCCCGCTCGATTCGACCGGCGCAGGCGATAGTTTCACCGCAGGAGCCGTGCTGGCGATGTCGTCCGGTGCAACATTGGCCGAGGCGGCTTTAGTTGGATGTTTGACGGCGTCGATTACCGTCCAGGAATTGGCAACGACGGGTACGGCGACGCCCGATGGATTGTTTGAGCGGTTGGAATTGTGGCGGAGCCAGCATCCGGATGGGGTTGTCGGCGAAGCGGTTCGCTAAAACGCAAGCGATGTCAGTTTGTCTTCCGAGAAAAGAATTGAAACGATGAGCGATCAGGCATTTACGGACAATTATTTGAACGACTTGGCCGGGCTGTTACCGCGCCTCGATCGTGGCGCGATTGCGACGGCGATTGGCTGGATGCGCGAGACCCGCGATGCGGGCAAGACCGTTTACATTTGCGGAAACGGAGGCAGCGCGTCGATTGCTTCGCAAATGGTCGTCGATATTGTCAAGGGCGCGTCGCTGGGGCGGCAGGTGCGTTTCAAGATGATCGGCCTGACCGACAGCATGGCCACCGTTTCGGCTTATGCGAACGACGAAGGATACGACAGCGTCTTCGTCGAACCGCTAAAAAACTTCGCGGAGTCGGGTGATTTGCTGTTGGCCATCAGCGGCAGCGGGAACAGCCAGAACGTTCTCAATGCCGTCGAATTCGCCAACGGCATCGGTTGTCGCACCGTTGGTTTGACGACCGGTGAAGGCGGCCAATTGCAGGAAGCAGTTCAATTGCCGCTAACGGTTCCGTCCTCGCATATGGGACGGTTGGAAGACTGCTTTTTTGTGATGACGCACGTGTTGTGCTATGCGTTTATGGAAGCTGAAACAGAGTAGAGGTCAGTCGATGTCAAAAAGTGTGTTGAATGTCGGGCAATGTGCATTCGATCAAGCGGGGATTTCTCGTTTTCTGCGTCAACATTTCGACGTGGTGGTCGAGCCGGCGGACTATTTAGACGACGCGATGGAGTCGTTGCGGGGCGGGCAATTCGACCTGGTGCTGGTCAATCGCCAGTTGGATTCCGACGGGAGTGACGGCATGGCGCTCGTCGAATCGATCAAGGCCGATTCTGAAACTTCCGGCGTGCCGGTGATGCTTGTGTCGAACTATGCCGATGCCCACGATCGCGCTGTTAAAGCGGGCGCAGAAATCGGCTTTGGCAAAACGGAATATGGCGACGCGGCGGTCATCGAACGGCTGGCAAAGTTTCTGGCTGAATAGCGCGGCGGTGTCTGCGAGCCGTTGGCTCTCGGCTGGAAGAGTCTCACCCTGCGGCTTCCTGTGCGGCTGCCAGTTTCTTCAGTCCGTCGCCGGTGGGGACGTTAATGAACAGCACGCCCAGCATCTCATCGCCAGTGTTTCGCAGTTCGTGTTCGGCTCCGGTCGGAACGTGAATGACGTCTTCGGCTTGAACTTCGCTCGCTTTCCCGTCGAGAATTGCCGTGCCACGACCACGGGTAATGACGATGAGTTCTTCGGCATCGGGATGAATGTGGAGTTCTGCGACATGCCTGCCGCCGGGTGGGATCAACATGTGATGCACGAACTGAATCGTTTCGAGGCAAGTGCGATCGGGCGGTGTTTCGGTTTCGTACAACCGTTTCACCGGGGCAGGGTCGTCGGCACGGTTTCGCAGATTTTCTTCGTCGTCGCGCACTTGATACTCGATGACGCGCTGCGGATTGTTGAACAACAGGCTTTGCACCACGTTGTACGGCTGAGTTTTCCAGTTGGCGATGGGCATGAGCGTCTCGGGGCGGGATGTGCTAGCGAGAAATCGTTGTTGTGAGGGGCCGCTAAACCGCAAGCGGGTGTGATGTGTTGCGGGAAAGATCGAATTTTCGTTTACGTCTTAGTTTTGCCTTGATCCATCCACTCTTCTAGATCGACGCCGAGGCCGTCGCAGACACGGTTGATGTAATTGAAATATGCGGTGACTTGAACGGTATCGTGGATGGCTTCGTCGGTGAAACCGTGCCCGCGCAGTTCCTCGATATCGGTTTCTGTCATCGCCGCAGGCGTCAGAGTAAGTTTGACGCACATGTCGAGCAGTGCGCGCGTTGGCAGATCGATGTCGGCCGACTGGTAGTCGGTCTTGATCGCCTCAATCAGCAACGGGTCATCAGCCTCAGCACGGAGGCTCTCTGCGTGTGACTCAGTTCAGTAAAAACAATTGTTGGCACGGGAGACGACGGTGGCAATCATCTCGCGTTGCGCTCGACTCAGGTCCGATTGTTTGTGCATGATGTCGATGTACAATGCCATCGACGCGCGCATCACGGGTGGGTTGATGCTCATCAGTCGGATGACGTTTGCAACATGCCCCGCGCGAATGATGGCGGCATCGTACAGCGATTTCAACAGGCCGGTCGCCTTGTCGGGGGTGATGATGTGGATCCAGGCCATGTGGTGATTCCTTGCCGTATCGTTGAGGTACCATCAGCGGGCTTACGCCCACCGCTCGCCTTGATTACGACGATTATCCCTCATCCATGGGGTAACCGGCTTCTTTCCAGCCGCGGACACCGCCGTCCATCGAGATGACGTTGGTGTAGCCCATTTTTTGTAGATTCAATGCAGCCAGGGCCGACCGATATCCGCCGCCGCAGTACAGCACGATTTCGGCATCGGTTTCCGGAACGGCCTCCTCAATGTCTCGCTCGATCACACCTTTGCCAAGATGCGTCGCACCCGGCAGCCGCGCACGCGCAAATTCGCTTTCCTCGCGAACATCGATCAGCGAAAACGTCTCGCCGGCATCGAGTTTGCGCTTGACGTCTTCGATGCCGCATTCGCGAACATCCCGCCGGGCGGCATCGACAATTTCCAGAAAACGCGGCGAATGTTTCGCCATTGTTATCACTCCCTTGAATTTACTTGGATTTAGCTCACTGTTTGGACTTGGCCCGATAGATCACTCTGCCATCGAGCATTGTCAGCACCGGCGTGATGCGGCGGATTTCACTTTCCGGGCATGATAGATAATCGCGGTCCAAAACGGCGAGGTCGGCCAGCTTACCCGGCTGCAGCGACCCTTTCCGTTTCTCGTCGAATGCCAGATAGGCGCCATTAATGGTAATGCATCGCAGTGCCTGCAGGCGACTGATCTTTTGGTGCGGTCCGTACACGCGACCGCTACGGTTTTTGCGCGTGACCGCCACCTGCAGCCAGAGAAACGGATTGTAGGCGTTCATCGACGTGTCGGGATCGAGGCCCATCATGTGGTCGCCGTTGATCGCCGTCGGCACTCCGCCGCGAAGCCAGTCGCCGATGCCAATGAATCGCGCTGCCCAGTCTGCACCGTAGAATTCGGCCATCGCATCGGAATCCTTGTAATACAAAGGGGCCTGTGTATCGACGCAGACACCCAACTTCGCGGCCCGGGCAATCGAATCCCGGGCTGGAAAGTAGGCGTGTACGAGAGTGAATCGACGATCTTTGAGCGGCGTTTCTCTATCGACGGCATCCAGCGCATCGAGCACGGCATCGACGCCGGCGTCGCCCGTCACGTGACAGCACATTTGCCACCCGAGCGCATGTCCGGTCCGAAAAATGTCCGTCATCTGTTCGACGCTGTAATTCAAATTACCGCGATATTCGGGGTCGTCGTGAACGTAAAAAACGATTCGCTTCTTGCCGTAGGCTTCACGCAGATAGGTATTGCCCCAGTGAATTCCGCCATCGACAGTGATCTTCAGCGGCCCGACCCGCAGCCAATCGTCGCCGTCGCCCGTCTTCATGCCGAGCTTTTTCGTATACGATTCGACCGCCTCACCCGAACGAAATGAACTGCGAAACGTGGCGGTCGTGCGGACCGTCATATCGTTGGCAACGCGTAGTTTCTTGTAGATTGCGAATTGGTCGGTCGATAATGCTCGTTCAAAAATGCTCGTGATGCCGAGTTGGTTGTATCGTTGGTGGACCATTTTTAGTGCTGCGAGGGTTTCGGCTTCGCCGACTTCGGCGCGCGGATGGAATTTCCGCAGATATGAACCGCCACCGGAAACCAACAACGGCTTGCCGGCATCATCGCGAATGACGCGAAGCCCGGGGATTGTCTTTTTTGCGTCATCAATGCCGGTTATCTTGAACCCCAGTGAATTCAATACGCTCTTGCGGGCGGCAGTGAAGATGACCGGGTGAGTGGTGCAGACGGCATCGAGTTCTGCCGGTGTTGGGTGGCGGCGCTCCTTCAGCCGTGTGATGTCGGACCGCGGGACCTCAATCCAGCGGCCTGCAGGAAGCTGCTTCACTTGCTGCCGTATCCATTTCTGAATGTCGGCAATCGACAGCAGTTCGGCATGCCGGCGCACTAACGAGCCGCGCGCCACACCAACGGCGTGGCAATGCGTGGCGATGATGCCGGGGATAACCGTCTTGCCGTCCAAAGATATTGACAGCGTTCTGTCGCCGGCCAGTTTCTTGATGTCTGCATTGTTGCCGACGGCGATGATTCGACCGTCACGGATGGCGAGCGCTTGCGCGATTGAATCGCGTGCATCGACGGTGAGGATCTTGCCGCCGAGCAATATGGTGTCGGCTGGACGCGGTTTCGCTTGCTCGTCGGCGTTTGCGCTGACCGTGAAAACAATGGCGACGAACGCTATTAGGAGTCGAATGTTCGTCATATCAAGTGTTCCGAGTGGAGTGTCAACTGAAGTTTTCGAGGTCCGCGAAACCGCAAGCGGGCGGGAAATGCGGAACGAGTTGGGTTGTCGTTATTTGGGCTTCATGTATTTGTTGACGAAGGGGAGAACTTGCGCATAGGCATCGTTGATGAGTCTTGGATCGCCCTTCGAGAGGCCGTGGCCTGCATTTGGGACTGTGACAAATTTGTGTGGCACGTTGTGCTGTTTGAACTGCTTCTCCATCAGCACCGATTGTTCGTAGGGGACGTCGGTATCGACGGTGCCGTGGATGAGCAGCGTTGGTGGGTACTCTTTTGTCACGCCGCGCACCGGCTCAAACGGGGCGAACTTGTTGGCTTGTTTGATCGGGTCGAAACCGCTGACCAGTTGCGGCCAGACGCCGTTCTGTCGGCAGTAGAGATAGAACGCGCGCCGCTGGTTGCTGTTGATGCTTCCATCGGTCACCGGCGCACCGCCGACGATCTTCATGGCATCATCCTTTTTGACCAACGGTCGAGTGCGGCGATAGAATTCGCTTGGTTTGCTGTACCAGTCGCCGACGAGATCGCCGTAACCCCAGAAAGCGACCAGCACAGCCGGACGCGGCGTTGCGCGGATTCCCGCGGTTAGCGTGAGATAGCCGCCCGCCGATCCGCCGAGGACGGCAATGCGTTTGGTGTCGGCGTTAAACAGCTCCGGCCCTTTTTCGTGAACCCAGCGATACGCGTCTTCCACGTCGCCAACGATTTCCGCCAATTGAGTTTCCGGCGCGAGGCGATAGTCGATCGATACCAGTACGTAGCCATCGCCGAGCAGGGCTTCTTTCACACGATTGCTGACGCCCGCGCGGCTGCCCATGATGAGCGCTCCGCCGTGAATCCAGATGGCCACCGGCCGCACAACATTGTCGTCGGCGCGGTAGACGTCGGCTTTGATCTCCAACTTGCCGACGGTTTTGTAGGTGTATGTTTTCTTCACGATCTTCGATTTCCCCGCCAATGCAGTCCCACCAATTGACAAAGCCGCCGCTCCCGCAGACACAGTCTGCAGAAAATCCCGTCGGTGTAGTTCATTCAACATTGAGATTATCTCCCCATCATTTTCGAGGTGTCGAATAAGAAGCGATATTCCAATTCCGATAATTCATCATTCTCAATTCATCGTTCATCATTCCACTTCTCGCCCCCAGGCAATCGCCAATTGCACCAGCACATCGACCGCTTGTTGCATTTCCTCGACGCTGGTCCATTCCAAAGGTGAGTGCGGATTGTGCTCGCCGGTCGATAGATTGGGGGTCGGCAGTCCGATTTCAGACAGCTGCGAACCATCGGTCCCGCCGCGAATGATCGACATTGTCGGTTCGATACCGGCCGCCTGTGTCGCTTCAATTGCCTTCTCCAACGCACGTGGCTCTTTCGCCAAACCGTCGCGCATGTTGCGGTATTGCTGGCGCACTGTGACATTGATCTTCGCACGTGGATGTTCGGTTTCCAAGTCGGCTGCGATCTGTTTGAGCAAAGTCGCGTATTCGCCAAGTTGTTTCGTTTCAAAGTCGCGTAAAAGAATCCGCGCGCTCGCTTCTGCGACGCCCCCCTCGATGTGATACGGATGTATGAAACCCTGGCGGCCGTCGGTTGTTTCAGGGCTGTCGGTGTCCGTCGGCAGCCGGGTGATGAACTGGCTTAAGATACGAATCGAATTGACCATCGCATCTTTGCCGATCGAGGGATGCGTGTTGATTCCCTTAACGGTCACAACGACGCCGTCGGCCGAAAACGTCTCAGAATCGATCTTGCCCACGCCATCGCCGTCGAGAGTGTAACCGCAAACGGCATTCAGTTGTGCGAGATCGACTTTATCAACGCCGTGGCCAATTTCCTCATCGCAGGTGAAGCAGACGCGGATCGGTCCGTGTGGTACGTCGGGATGCGACATCAAGTGGGCGGCGGCCGACATGATGACGGCGATCCCGGATTTATCGTCGGCACCAAGCAGCGTCGTGCCGTCGGTTGTGATGATTGTCGCTCCGATAAGCGATTCGAGTGAAGGATTGTCGGCGACGCGGATCACTTTGTCGGTGTCGTTTGGCAGAACAATATCGCCTCCCTGATAGTTCTCGTGCACAATCGGATTCACATTGGTGCTGGAGTATTCGGGCGATGTATCGACGTGGGCGAACAAAGCGAAAGCGGGGGCTGCATGCTCGGCCGTGGACGGAATTGTCGCGGTCACGATACCGAATTCGTCACAGCAGACGTCCGCCAGACCAAGTGATTCGCATTCGGCGGCGAGCATGCGGCTCAAGTCGAGTTGCTTGGCCGTACTGGGATACGTGTCGCTCGTCTCGTCCGATTGCGTATCGATTTTGACGTAACGCAGAAATCGTTGCAGCAGCGTGTCCATTCCGTTTGGTCCTTGGTCATCCTGTTTGACAGCGGGAATGCAATTGGCGGTTCGTAAGCGAGTCATGCATCGCACTGGCGACACGCCAGTGGCACCCGCGCGTATCACACAAGGCACTGGCGACACGCCAGTGGCACGCGCGCGGCCAGTTCAATCCCTATTGAACACTCGATTGCCCGCCGCCGCCAGTCGGTTGGTTTGGATTTTGGCGAGACATTCATCCGGACAGTTGGTTTAATAGGATGGAATCCGAATTACGGTCGAATTCGGCGAATGTGCTTCCAACCGCCCTCATCCACAATCCGCTGATAATCAGGAGTGCTCCGATGCCGTTTCTTCGTCCGGTTGCAATCGTTGGGTCGTTGGTGCTGATGCTCGCTGCTTCATTGTCTGCACAGGAGGCGGATACTCGGAAAGAGCAACAGAACGCCGCACAAACTCGCCTGCTGGATAACATTTTTCGCGTACCGCCCGGTGTGGAACTCGACGAGGAGCAGCAGGCAAAGCTGAAGACATTACGCGAGAAACGGGGGGCCGCAATCGCAGAGAAGATGCAGGGCATTTTGCAGAAGCTGAATGCAGTCTACACAGCCGAACAACGGCAGGCCCGAAACATCGCGTTTCGCGAGGCGCGTGAGGCGAAGAAGAATCGCCGCGAGACTCAGCAGGCGGTCGTTGCAGCGGTCAAGCTGACGAAAGAGCAACAGAAACAAATTGCCGCGCTTCGCCGCGAACAGATCAAATTGCAGACGGCAATTCGCAGCGAGATTAACAAGGAATTAGGAATTCAGCCGCGTCGAGGGAATCGGCCGCAGTCGGCACGGATTCGCCCCACCGAGGCCAACGTAAAGTATGGACCGCACGAGCGCAATGTCCTTGATTTCTGGTAAGCGAAATCGGAGCAGCCGACTCCTGTCCTCGTTTCCATTCACGGCGGCGGCTTCCGTGGCGGGAACAAAAGCGTTAACGGCGCGTTGCTCAAGCAATGTCTCGACTCGGGGATCTCCGTCGTCGCGATAACCTACCGCTTTTCGCAGCACGCTATCGCACCGGCTTCGTTCAACGATTCGGCCCGTGCGATTCAATACGTCCGACATCACGCGAAAGAGTGGAATATCGACCCAACCCGATTGGCAGCCACCGGCGGATCGGCCGGTGCAGGGATTTCACTATGGCTGGGATTCCACGACGACATGGCTGACCCGGATAACGAAGATCCTGTGCTGCGGCAATCGACGCGGCTGACCTGCATGTTTGTTAACAACGGTCAATCGTCTTACGATCCCCGCTTCATCCGTGACCTGTTCCCCGGCACCGATACGTACCGACACTCGGCGTTGCCGCAGCTGTTTGGTATCGATATCTCAAAGCTCGATGACTTACCCAAGGAAAAATACGAACTCTTCGAAGAAGTCTCGGCGATTCCGCATTTGACGAAGGACGATCCGCCGGTCAATCTGATTTACAATCGGCCGTTTGACGCCGAAATCACCAACCAGTCCATCGGGATACACCATGCGAAATTCGGCACGGTGCTGAAAGAGCGGATGGATGCCTTGGACATTCCCTGCAGGGTGTTCGCCGCAGGCAAGAGTCAGGACGGCGAGCCGATTGTCTCGAACATCGATTTCCTCAAGCGGTATTTCAAGCTGCAGAAGTGAATTCACGAGAGTCGCATCGCCTGCTACGATACCGACCGCGTACAGTTTGGCGAGCCGCCGGTGTCAACCGGCTGGTCAGCGCGATGGCGTCAAATACATCAGTGGGCTTACGCCCACCGCTCGCCGCGGTAGTTTGGATTGACGTATCAAAGGAGTGACGAGAGTGAATCAACCGGTTGCAATCGTGCTGGCCGCCGGCCAGGGAACCCGCATGAAGTCGGACTTGCCGAAGGTTGTCCACAAAGTGTGTGGGCGGTCGATGATCGAACACGTTCTCGATGCGGCCAGGCAGGCGGGGGTGAATAAAACCGTGGTGGTGGTCGGGCACAAGGCGGACGTTGTCAAGCAGACGCTCGCCGATGCCGACGATGTTGAATTCGCCTTACAGGAACCGCAAAACGGCACCGGTCATGCCGTGATGGTATGCGAACAGGCACTCCGTGAGCACGACGGTCCGGTGCTGGTTCTCGCCGGCGATACGCCGCTGCTGAAGGCCGAGTCACTCTCTCAGCTGCTCGATGAACAGCAGAAGGAAGGGGCCGGTTGCGTGGTCGGAACGGCTGAGACCGATGCCAACGAGGGGCTGGGGCGGATCGTTCGCGATGCCGAAGGCGAATTTCTGGCGATCGTCGAACACAAGGATGCGTCGCCTCAGCAGCGAAGCATTCGCGAGATCAACACGGGGTGCTTCGCGTTCGATTGCCGTGCGCTCTTCGATGCTTTGTCGCGTATCGAGCCACGAAACAAACAGGGGGAATACTACCTGACCGATTGCCCGGAGATCATGCGGGCAGACGGCCGGCGCGTGATCGCCAGCTGCAGCCTCGACATCGACGAGGCGATGGGAGTCAACACGCCCGAACAGTTGGCCGCGGTGGAAGAGAAACTGAAGCGTCGATCAATTTGAGCATCGAAGGCTGAGTGTCTCGCTTGACGCAACGGCGCAGAGACGCAAAGATCGCGCAAAGGAACAGAGAAACTGAGCCGCCGTAAACCGTGAGTCTGAGACGTGACACATTTTCGCGTCGCAGTCCGACAACCCCATCGGAATCCCGTGCACGATCATTTGACACTTATCAGCGGCCGCGCTCACCCGGCGCTGGCCGGTGAGATCGCCGAGTACCTCGGTATCGGTCTGGCGGCCATCGAGCTTGGGGATTTTCCCGATGGCGAGATCAGCCTGAAATTGAATCAGAACGTGCGCGGCTGCGACGTCTATTTGATTCAGCCAACCGGTCCACCGGTGAACCGGAATCTGATGGAACTGTTGATTCTCATCGACGCCTGTAAACGGGCCAGCGCTGCGCGGGTCACCACAGTCATTCCATACTTTGGGTACGCTCGGCAGGACCGCAAAGATGCCGGCCGCGTTCCCATTACCGCCAAGCTGGTTGCCAACCTCATCACCGAAGCGGGGGCCGATCGCGTATTGACGATGGATTTGCACGCGGCACAGATTCAGGGATTCTTCGACGCACCAGTCGATCACCTGTACGCGGCGCCAATTCTCGACCAGTATTTTGAATCATTGAATTTGCCGCCGGGCGAAATCGTTGTTCTCAGCCCGGACGAAGGCAGCATCAAACGGTCGCTGCGACACGTGGAACATTTAGGCGGGACGCTGGCGATTGTCGATAAGCGACGATCGAGTGCGACCGAAACGAGACAGGCCAACCTCATCGGCGGTCCCATCGATGGCAAGACGGTGTTGATCTTCGACGACATGATCTCAACCGCCGGCTCCATCGTCGGTGCGGTGGAAGTCGCGCATCGCGCAGGAGCGAAAGACGTTTACGTCAGTGCCAGCCATGCCGTTCTATGCGGCCCCGCTTCGGCCCGACTCCGCGAAGCACCCATCCGCGAATGTGTGGTCACCAACAGCCTCCCACTCAGCCCCGAGCAGCAATTCGACAACCTCCGATCGGTCTCCATCGCCCCACTTTTGGGCGAAGCAATCCGCCGAATCCACAGCAACGAATCGGTCAGCGATCTGTTCGATTGAGGGTTTGGGTGCCACTGGCGTGTCGCCAGTGCGTTCCGCGTTGCACTGGTGACACGCCAGTGGCACCCGTTCGAATGTGAATTGCCACAAGTTATTTGGGATTCAGAACCCCGCCGCAAACCCACTTCGGCGGAAATCGGCGACACCAATATAGCGGCCGCCTTTACCGGTGACGTAAATCGAATGGGCATCCCCCTGCGAGTAGGGGGCGTCATTCATCGTGTGCCCCATGCGGGTTAGCTGTTTCATCAACTCGGCGTGACGGGCGTCGGTGGTTCCTTCAAAGCGGGCGGTGTCGGGTAACCATTGGTGATGCAGTCGCGGGGCGGCGATGGCTTCTGGCAGTGGCATTTCAAATTCGAGGACGTTCAGCACAATCGACAGAGCGGTGTTGATGATCGTGCGGCCGCCGGGGCTGCCGGTGACGAGAACGATGCGGCCGTTCTTCGCAACCAACGTAGGGCATTGCGAACTGAGCATTCGCTTGCTGGGCTGAATGGTGTTCGCTTCGGTGCCGATGCGGCCGCGACGGTCGGTGTGTCCCGGTTTCCAGTTGAAGTCGCCCATTTCGTTGTTCAGCAGAAATCCGGCCCCCTGCACAACAACACGCGAGCCGTAACTGTTTTCCAGCGTATAGGTGTTGGCGACGGCCATGCCGTCGGAATCGACAACGGAAAAATGCGTCGTGCTGGTTCCTTCGGCGGCGAGCGGAATGTCGGGGGCGAGTTGCTTGCTGGGAGTCGCTTTTTTGTAATTGATTTTCATCGCCAACTTTGCTGCGAAGTCTTTGGTCGTCAGACGCGGTGGAATGTTGACGAAGTCGGCGTCGCCGAGATGACGCGCTCGTTCGAGATACGCCCGCTTCATGGTTTCGATGAGCAGATGATTCGTCTCGGCCGACCAGCGTCCCTTCTCACGCAGATTGAAGTTCTCGATTACGTTCAACATGAGTGTGAGCGTAACGCCGCCGGAACTGGGTGGGGGAGGACCGTAAACATCGTGACCGCGAAAGGTCGTGTGAATTGGTTTACGACTTTTCGCTCGGTAGGCGGCAAGGTCTTGGGTGGTGATGAGACCGTTACCCTCGCCCCGTTTCATCTCGGCTGCAATTAATTTCGCAACCGATCCGGTGTAGAAGCCGTTGGCTCCGTTCGCTGCAATCTTCTCCAGCGTTTTCGCCAGATCCGGCTGAACGAGCCGGTCGCCTTTGTGCCATGCTTTTCCGTCGGTTGGCGCGAAGACACGGCGGAACTCCGGAAACGGTACGGTTTTCTTGTCACCCAAGACCTTGTTCAGGGATTCGGCGAGATGAGCATCGACGGGGAAGCCATTGCGAGCCAGTGCGATGGCGGGGACGACGAGTTGTTTCCAGGGGAGTTTGCCGTACTGTTGGTGGGCGAGTTCCAAACCGTGGACGGTGCCGGGAACGCCGACGATTTTGCGGCTGTGCCGACTGTCGGTTAGTGAAAACATGGTACGGGTTGCGGCTGCCGGCGCGACTTCGCGGTAATCGATACAGACCGGTGGACGACCGTCGGCGGGATGAATCATCATGAACCCTCCCCCACCAATGTTGCCGGCGGGGGGATAGGTGACAGCCATCGTCAGCGCAGTCGCAACGGCGGCATCGACCGCGTTGCCCCCTTGCTTCAGAATCGCCACCCCGACTGCGCTTCCGGGCTTTGAGACGGAAACGACGACGCCCTTCCTGGCTTCGACTGTCTGCGGCTGTTTTGCAGCAACCGTTGAAATCAATAACGCGACGGCGACAGTGATGCGGGCGAGGTGGCGCATGCGTAACTCCAACGGGGATGTTTGATCACACGAGTTGGTAATCCAATTTGCGCAAGATGACAGAATCGGTCACGCGAAACCAGCCCGCCACGCAAGCAAGGGTTTATCGGTCACATCTCTCATTCGAACCCTTGCTTGCGCTGCGGGCTGGTATGCTTGTCGCCATCTTGTGTGAATTCGAGATCGATTGTCGATAGCGTTGCCCCCGCGCTGCGAATGTTCGATGATGGGATCGGAAATTGGTCCTGGAGATGATTTGATGACGAGTGCGGAGAATGCGAACCGTTTGGGAACGGTTGCGATTGCGCCGGCCGAACCGGTCGTGGCGGGATGCGTGGGAACGTGGCGATTGACGTTTCGAGCGGGAACTGCCGGCATTGCGGTCGGTGGCGGTGTCCGCGTTGGCACCGATTCCGACACCGATTGGGGCATCCCGCAGTTCGTCGATCCCGCCGGCGCGGAATTCATGTCGGCCGAAGCGCCGGACGGTGTGCGTGTCCACCTCCAAACTCGCTCGGTGAAGAGTATTCAAGCGAAGGTGACCGGTCGGGCGCTTCAGCCCGGTGAGGAATTGACGGTCATTTACGGCGACACGAGTTCCGGGGGACCGGGTTCTCGAGCGCAGACGTTCTTTGAAGCAAAACGGTATTTTCTCGTCAGCGCCGATGCCGCCGGGGCGGGTGAATGGAACGCAGTTGAAAACTCGCCGCACGTTTCGATCATCGGTGATGAAGCAGTGCAACTGGTGGTAACCGCCCCATCGACGCCCGTTGTGGGTGAGCAGTTTTCGCTGCTGATCAAGGCCGAAGATCGTTGGGGCAACCCATCGGCATCGTATCGTGGCACGGTGCAAATTCGTGGCGACGGCGTTGCAGTGCAGACCGAGCAGATCACATTTGGCGAGAACGCGAAGGGCGTCTGCCGTATCGACGGGTTTGCCGCGCAATCCGCCGATGCATGTGCTCTGTTCTGCGATGATGAAGCGAACGGCGTTCACGGCGAAAGCAATCCGATTATTGCGACCGCGAAACCGTCAGCCCATCAATTATGGTGGGCCGACCCGCACGGCGGGCAGTTGATTGCGAACGAGAAGTTCGCCGACTTCTTTCGCTATGCGCGGGACGTGTCCGGAATTCAATTCGTCGGTTTTCAGCGGAATGCCGACGTACTCTCGAAAGAGGATTACGAAGTTCAAAAGCAGGCGGAACGCGAGTTGTATGAGCCGGGACGGTTCGTGCCGATTCCCGGTTATGAGTGGTCGGGGCAGACTTGGCACGGTGGACACCATAACGTTTATTTCCGCCGCCACAACCAACCAATTCACCGCAACAAGCCAATCGAGCAGTCCGATTCCGTCGAGCGGGAAACGGAGTTGCGGCACGTTGAAGATGTATACGACCATTATCGCAACAGCGATACGATCATGACGCCGCACGTTGGCGGCGAGCATTCCAACCTGGACTTTCACGAACCAGAGTTGGAACCGGGCGTCGAAATTACTTCGACACACGGTTCGTTCGAGTGGATGCTGCGGGATTCGATCGAGCGCGGATACAAGCTGGGATTTCTCGGCGGCAACGATTGTTACACCGGGCGGCCCGGAGATGATCGGCCGGGATTTCAATTGCGACGGTATTCGCGGGGTGGACTGACCGGCATTTACTGCGAAGAAATCTCGCTGCCGGCGTTCTTCGAGGCGATGCGGGCGCGAAGAACGTTCGCCACAACCGGCGTGCGGATGGTGCTGCGTGTCGATTCCGACGGACACTTGATGGGTTCGGAGTACACGACTGCGAACAATCCGGCGATTAACGTCTCGGTGACGGGAGCAGGACCGTTGGAACGGGTGGAATTACACCGTGGCTTGGAGTTGATTCATACGTGGCAACCGGACACAGCGATCGTGCCGAAGCGCGTCCGCATTCTGTGCGACGGTTCGAGTCGCATGACCAGTTATTCCGGCGTGGTGTGGGACGGGACGTTGAACGTCGATGGCGGAACGATCCGCGCGACCGAAACGGTTCGCTTCGACAGTCCACGTTCACACATCGTTTCGCAAGATTCCGAGTCACTTGGCTGGCACGCCTGGGGTTGCGGTTACCCGATGGGCTTGATTGTGGATCTCGACGGAGATGACGACACTATGCTGCGGGTTTCGGTAGATACACAAACAATGACGGGGCCGGGATTTGGTCGGCATGGCAGTGACGGACCGCGGCGGTTATCGTTTGCACCATCGGAAGGCGGAACGATGTGCGTCCGGCTCGGCGATCTGACGGCTGACGGCGAGACACTCGATCTCGGCGTGTTGGATCGCAAATTGAACGTGGCGGCAGCGTGCAAGCCGGGGCCGCGCTCGGCGGAATTTCAGGTGATCGACGAATCACCGAAGCCGGGCATCAATCCGTATTGGGTGAAGGTAATACAGGCAGACAGGAATCTGGGATGGTCGAGTCCGGTGTTTTGTGACTTTGTGGCAGGGCTGAATGAGCCTTGCTGAGTTTCATTGGCAATTAGAACTACAAACGAGGTAGTGTCCGCGATGGGTGAAAATGGCGAGTGTCCGTTCGTTCGATTGCACGGCGATGACCATGTGGCGATTGCGAAGCGGTTGGTCGAAAATACTACGGAATTTCAACTATCGCCTGACAGCGAATCGATATGTACGACCGATTCAATGGACCTTGGACACAAGGTGGCGTTAGTTGCGATTCCACAAGGTGGACCGGTGCGCAAGTTCGGACAATTGATTGGCTTTGCGACGACCGACATTCAGCCGGGCGATTGGGTGCATTCGCACAATCTGGCCGTTGGGGAATTGAATCTCGATTACGCATTTGCCAGCGATGTGCCGGCCGATCCCGAGCCGATCCACGGTCGCACATTTATGGGTTATCGCCGCAAAGACGGGCGGGCGGCGACGCGGAATTATATCGGTCTGATCAGCACGGTCAACTGCTCGGCGACGACATCTAAGTACGTGGCGCAGCACTTCGACGAGTCGATTCTGGCCGACTTCCCGAACATCGATGGCGTGGTGCCACTGGCGCACAAGGCCGGCTGCGCAATGCAGTACGGCGGAGACGATCATCGCCAATTGGCGCAAACGCTGGCGGGTTTTGCGCGGCATCCGAACATCGCCGCGTATCTTGTATTAGGGTTAGGCTGCGAAACGGGGAATGCGACATTCTTAACGGGCGAACACAATCTGGTGCAGCTTGATTTTCCCGGGCAGGAAGAGGCCCCGCTGCCATTGGTGATGAATATTCAGGACGAAGGCGGCGTTCGCAAAACGGTTGATCGCGCCGTCGGTGTGCTGAAGGAGATGCTGCCGGAAGTGAACAACGTGCAGCGTGTGCCGATTCCGGTCTCGGAATTGATTCTGGGAGCCGAATGTGGAGGCAGCGATGGTTACAGCGGAGTGACCGCCAACCCGGCGGTGGGCATTGCCAGTGATTTGCTGGTGGCACATGGCGCGACCAGCATTCTGGGCGAAACGCCGGAAATCTACGGCGGCGAACACACGCTGACACGCCGTGCCGTTACCCGTGAAGTAGGCGAAAAGCTCGTCGAGAGAATTCGCTGGTGGGAAAAGTACACCGGCATGTTCGGAGTCGAGATCGACAACAATCCTTCGCCCGGCAACAAGGCGGGCGGGCTGACGACGATTTACGAAAAGTCGTTGGGCGCGATTGCCAAGGGCGGCAGCACGGCGCTAAGAGACGTTTTCCAATATGCCGAACCGGTCACGACCAAGGGATTCGTGATTATGGACACGCCGGGATACGATCCGGCTTCGGTCACCGGTATGGTGGCAGGCGGGGCGAACGTCGTGGTGTTCACCACCGGCCGCGGCAGTTGTTTTGGCTGTAAACCAGTTCCGTCGATCAAAATCGCCACCAATACCCCCATGTACGAGCGAATGGAAGACGACATGGACCTTAACGCCGGCCGCATCATCGATGGAGCATCGGTCGAAGAGGTGGGCAGCGAGATCTTCGAGAAGATTGTCGCGGTCGCCAGCGGCGAGAAGACGAAAAGTGAAGAACAAGGCATCGGCGATGAGGAGTTCTGCCCGTGGAATATTGGGCCGGTGTTGTGAGAAACGGCGGTGATGTCTAACATTCCGTCTTCCATTGGCTGTCCAACGACGTCGCGCGACAGCCGACTTGTTTCACTCGCCCAGAGAGTTTCCTTCATTGTCAGCACCCACTCCGCAGAGCAAAGGCTCGTTGTTCATTGTCTTCCTGACGGTTTTCATCGACCTGTTGGGATTCGGCATCGTGCTGCCGTTGTTGCCGATTTACGCGAAAGAACTCAACGTCGATGCCGGCGGTTGGATGCTTGGCGCATTGATGGCGAGTTTTTCGGCGATGCAGTTTCTGTTTGCCCCAATTTGGGGACGGTTGTCGGACAGTTATGGGCGACGGCCGATTCTTCTGATTGGTTTGACCGGCTCGGTGTTGTTCTATTCGATGTTTGGTATCGCATCGCTCACGCATAGCCTGACGTTGATGTTCGTCAGTCGGATTGGTGCGGGAATTGCCGGGGCGACCATTCCGACCGCGCAGGCCTACATTGCCGACAGCACGACCAAAGAAAACCGCACACGCGGAATGGCGCTCATTGGGGCGGCGTTTGGATTGGGATTCACATTCGGTCCACTGCTGGCAGCGACGGCGCTGCTGACCGCAAGTGACGCAAAAGAAATCGCCCACAGCCCGTGGCCCGGTTTTACGGCCGCTGCGCTTTCGGCGGTGGCTTTAATCCTGGCGTTCTTCAAACTGCCGGAATCGCTGAAGCCAGATTCGTCGCCAGTCGGGCGGAAGATGTTTGATCTTCATGCGCTGAAGACGGCATTGTCGATCCCGACCGTCGGGGCGCTGTTGGTGACGTCGTTCGTCAGCGTGTTGTCGTTCGCAATGTTTGAGTCAATCCTGTCTTTGCTGTTGAAAGAGGGCTTCGGATACGACTTGATTGACGTGCTGCTGTTGTTCGCATTCTTGGGATTTGTTCACGCGTTGGGGCAGGGCGGAGTTCGCAAGATGGCGAAAACCATGTCGGAGGCGAACCTGGCGACGCTGGGGGCGGTGACCAGCATTGTCGGTTACTTGTTGCTCTTGGCTGCGACGGTGCAGGGATCTTTGCTGCTATTGCTAACTGGAATGATAGTTGACACGATCGGCTTCGCGTTCATTCCGGCTTCGCTGCAATCGCTGATTTCCCGCCGCAGCGATCCGGCCCGGCAAGGGGGAATACTCGGGGTTTCCCAAAGCTTGAGTTCACTGGCGCGTATCTTTGGACACGGTATTAGTTTCCCGCTCTTCTATTTTGCAGCAACTGCTCCATTTTGGACGGCGGCCGGGTTGATGGGACTGGCAGCAGTGCTGATCACGTCGGTCATTCGGCGCGGGAAAGACTTTGAAGCCGCTGGTTAGAATGGTCGCGACGACCAACAGAGGGGGAACCACAATGGATCTGCGCGGTAAGCGATTGACCGAGCGGTCGTTGGTGAAGACGAAAATCATCGCCACCGTTGGACCGGCCTGCGAATCAACGGAAATGTTGACGGCACTCATCGGGGCGGGAGTCGATGTTTTTCGGCTGAACTTCGCTCACGGGGACCACGCCTGGTTTCACAAAATTGTGGGAATGATTCGGCAAATTGCAGCCGAACTGGAGCACCCCGTTGGGATTATGGGCGATCTCTCCGGCCCGAAGATTCGCCTCGGTACACTTCCCGATGAAGGGCTGTTTTGCGGCCAGGGAGAACGAATCGTCATTGCCCGGCAGGCCGACCCTGCAGAGCCGGCGACTCTCACTTCGACTTACAAACCGCTTGTTGACGATCTGAAACCGGGCGATAACGTGCTGCTTGCTGATGGCACGGTGCGATTGCGGGTCGTCGAGAAGGACGGAACCGACCGCGTTATCTGTGAAGTCGAGCAGCCGGGATTACTTCGCACTCGACAAGGAATCAATCTGCCGGGTGTCGCGTTGAGCACGCCAGCGGTTACCGAGAAAGATCGAGCCGACCTCGCCTGGGCGATTGAGCATGAACTTGATTTTGTCAGCTTGAGTTTTGTGCGATCGGCCGAAGATATCCACCTGCTGCGAGAGGCGATGGCAGAGTCCGGTTCGGAGCGATTACCGCATATCGTCTCCAAAATTGAAAAAATGGAAGCGGTCAGCGACATCGAGCGCATACTCGACGAGACCGATGCGGTGATGGTTGCCCGCGGCGATCTGGGTGTCGAAGTGGATGTCGCCCGTGTGCCGTTGTTGCAGAAACGGATCATCCGACTGTGCAACCAACACCGCATTCCAGTCATCACCGCGACGCAGATGCTCGACAGCATGCAGGAAAACGAACGCCCCACTCGTGCCGAGGCGAGTGACGTGGCCAACGCCGTTCTCGACGGCAGCGATGCGGTGATGCTCTCAGGCGAAACGGCCATCGGCGACTACCCGGTGCAAGCGGTCGATATTATGAGCCGCATTGCACAGGAAGCAGAGCGGTTAGTCGCGACGACACGCTTTGGTGACCGTCACAGCCAGGAGCGCACACGGGCCACAGTCACAACAGAAGCGGTGACTTTGGGAGCCACAACAGCAGCCGAACATCTCGATGCGGACATGATTGTTGTCGCGACACACAGCGGTCGCACGGCGATGGCCGTCTCGAAACAACGCAGCCCCGTGCCAATTCTGGCGCTAACCGATCGGTTCGAAACGGCACGTCGCATGTGTTTGTATTGGGGTGTGACGCCGGTCAAAACCGATGCCGTCCACGCACCGGCCGATGCACTCATCGAGTTCGTCATCGATTGGGGAAAACGGCATCACGTCCTCGAATCGGGCAGCCGCGTGATTATGGTTGGCAGCACCGACTGGTCGCGCGACGGCAAGGACTTGATGATGGTGCACACGGTGGAGTAGACGCCGCCACACCGCAAGCGGCGATCACAATCACTCGCGCTGTCCGCATCCCTCTGTTTTACTTCGCGCCGCGAAGCCAGTCGGCGATCCACAACTGACTGCTACCGTCGGGAGTCCGCGTCGACGTCCACATCAGTTTGCGTCCATCGGGACTGAAGACAGGCAGTACGTCGGCTTTCTTGTGGAACGTGATGCGGGTCGGCTTGCCACCCTTGAGCGTGCCACCGCTTTGTTCGAGGTCCATCGTGTAGAGGTCGAAGTTGGCGAATTGTGGTCCGCGCGAATAGTCGGCCCGTGCCCAGACGATGTACTTCCCGCTGGGGTGATAATACGGAGCCCAGTTGACCGTGTTCAAATCGTTGGTCAGTTGGACTTCGGTCTTACCATCGACGGAGATGGCATACACCTGCAGCATGTGTTCTTTCTGTCGGTCGCTGCGGAAGATGACCCATTTGTTATCGGGCGAGAAAAACGGGCCGCCGTCGTAACCGTCCACGTTGACAATCTGCCGCACGTTCGCGCCGTCGGCGTCCATGATGTAAAGGTCCGGGTCGCCATCGCGGGTCGATGTGAACACGATCTGCTTGCCGTCCGATGAGTAACTTCCTTCGGCATCGTAGCCGGGCGCGTCGGTCAACTGCTTGAGCGATGTGCCGTCGTGCTGGCAGACGTAGATATCCATGTTCTTGTCGAAGTCCCACTGGTAACGACGGCGTCCACCGGCGGCTGCCAGTTCGCGCGCCTTGCGTTCCTCGTAGGGGAGATCTGGGTTGGTGTGTGCGGAAGCGAATAGAATTTGTTTGCCATCGGGTGAGAAATAACTGCAAGTGGTGCGGCCGCGTCCCGGGCTAACCCGCCGTGGCACGCGTTCGTCCAGGTTCTGCACGTAGATCTGGTAAAACGGATACCCGATGGGGTACGCCTGATAGACGATTTCTTTGCCATCGGGCGAAAAGTATCCTTCACCGGCGCGGGGCAGCCCCATTGTGACCTGACGAAGGTTGATCAGAAACTTCGCTTCGCTCGTTGCTGCCTTCGAGTCGGTCGCGGGGCGATCTGATTTTGGCTCGTCGGCCGCTGTCGGAACCGTTACGGCCAATAGCAGGAAAGCAATAATCGAGCGTTTCATGTTAAACCTCGTAACGTGGTTGTTTTTGTGATTTTGATCGCCATTTGACAACTGGCGGTCGCTGCCGGATGGACTCGTTTGATTGTACTTGATCTTACGTTCGCTGTAATCGCAGTCGGTAGGTCTATGTGACATCCTCCGCCACTTCGACCAGCAACGACTCTGCAACCGAGAGCGACATTGAAATTTCCCGTCCGTCGATGAGGGTCTTGACGACGCCGGCCGCCGGATTGCTTTCCTGCACAACGCCCTCCGTACCAAGTTGCAGGCCCGTTTCCGAAAGGTATCGTAGGAAGTCGGCCCCCTGGTTGACAACATGCACCAGCAGAACGCGCGCTCCAGGTGGGCAGGAAGTTAAAGGAATGGCCGACGTGCGGTCGATCCGCATCTTGCCGTCGGCTGTTGGAATGGGGTCACCATGCGGATCGGTCGCGGGATGGCCGAGGAACTCATCAACGCGATCGATGAGGAAATCGCTGACGGCGTGCTCCATGTGCTCGGCTTCTTCGTGAACGCGGTCCCAGGTCAAGTTCAGAGTCTTGACGAGAAACTGTTCGATGAGCCGATGTCGCCGGAGCATGCGTAACGCAAGACGTCGGCCTTCGACGGTCAGCCGCACGCCGCCGCGCGGTTTGTAATCGACTAATGGCGGACGTGTTTCGCCGTCTATTTTCTTCGGCTTCGACAGCGATTGCAGCATGCTGGTGACGGTTCCTGGCGAAACGTCGAGGTGCGTCGAGAGCCGCCCGGTCGAAACCCATTCGGTCTCATCGCCGATCGAGATTTGTAGCGCGGCTTTCAAATAGTTTTCTTCAGTGAGCGTGAGGCTGGGCATGAAATTATTGCGATGGGCAGTGGTTGGAATGGACGTCGGCGATTCTACATCAAACCTCTATTTGCCGCGACCCAGCGGATCGCACTTCAAGGAATGCCCGCCGTAGTGTCAGGCAAAACAGTAGCAACCCACGACCGAATTATTCAGACTCGATGATTCCCAATTGCTTTTCAAAAAAGATGCACTCGAACGCCCCCAATTGTTTCCGGCACAATTCGGTATAGCCATTCTGCACATATAATGCCTGTGCCGCGGGTTGCTGGATCGTCGTGTCGAGGTGGACAACCGAAAAGCACAGTTCAGCAGCATGGTTCTCCAACGCCAGGAGAATTGATTGTCCAAATCCCTGCCTTTGGTGTTCCGGATGCACCCGTATGCGCTTGATTTCGGCGCGATCGTCCGACGTTTTCTTCAGTGCGCCCATTGCTACGATTTGTCGATCAAGGAATCCGAGAAGGAATTCGCCGCCGCGTAAGTAGACTTCATCGATCTTGTGTAGGTCATCGTCCCACGGCCCATTGCCAGCGTGAGCGCCCACATCGTCAAGCGCTAGGTTGTGCAAATTCCACATTTGTTCGTGATCCGCATCAACATACCGGCGTATGCGTAGCGTGTTTGTGCGCATTATGTACTCTTCAATCATCTCAATAGTCGTAAAATCCGCCGCCCGTCTTGCGTCCTAGCCGGCCGGCGTTCACGGTCCGTACCAGCAGCGGACACGGCCGAAACTTGGGATCGCCCAGTTCGCGGTGAAGCAATCGCAGAATGGACAGGCAGACATCGAGGCCGACGAAGTCGGCCAATTCCAGCGGACCCATCGGGTGGTTGCAACCGAGTTTCATAAGCGAGTCGATCGTCTTCGCGTCGGCGACACTCTCGTGCAACGCAAAAACTGCCTCGTTGATGAGCGGCATCAAGATTCGGTTGACCGCAAAACCGGGAGCGTCGTCCACGGTGAAAGCCTGCTTGCCGATTCGTTCGGCCAATTGCGTTGTTGCGTCCAATGTCTCTTGGGACGTCTGTAAACCTTTGACGACTTCCACCGGCGACATCACCGGGACAGGATTGAAAAAATGCATGCCGACGACTTGCTGCGGACGATTCGTGGCGGCGGCAAGGCGAGTAATTGAGACACTGGAAGTGTTGCTCGCCAAAATTACTCCGTCATCACAGAGGTTATCGAGCTGCTGAAAGATACCGATTTTCAACTCTTCCTGCTCGGGAACGGCCTCGATGACAAATTGAGCCGCTGCGACGGCCGACTTCAATTCGGAATGCCAATTGACGCGCGACAACGCGTCGGCCGGTTCGTTCAGTTCGATCTTTCCCCGTTGAATGCCTTTAGCGATCGAGCGTTCGATCCGCTCGGCTGCGGCGGTGGCTTGTTCGTTGTTGATCTCGAAGACATCAACGTTCAGGCCGTTTACGGCGGCAACTTCGATGATGCCGCGGCCCATTGCGCCAGCGCCGATGATGGTGAGTGTGTCAACGGTCATGGTGTCCGATTCCTGGTGCTGTGATTTCGATCCGGCTGTTTCTTACGGCTAGGGTGAATTCAACGTTGGCCCCGGGTGTATTCACCCGCGGCTAAACATTCACCCGGGGCTAAATATTCGCGTGGGATTAAGTTTCACGTTCGACGATCATAGCGACGGCATTGCCTCCGCCGAGACACAGACTGGCCACGCCGCGGCGCAGTCCTCGTTGCTTCAAGAGTGACAACAGCGTCACCAGCACGCGCGTGCCGCTGGCACCGATGGGATGTCCCAAGGCGATCGCGCCGCCTGCAACATTCACTTTTTCAGGATCAACTTGCAACTGCCGCATGCAAGCCAGCATCTGCGAGGCAAATGCTTCGTTGATTTCAAGGAGGTCGATGTCGTCGATCGTCAGGTCGGCCTTGTCCAGAACGCCCCGAATGGCGGTGACCGGCGCGATGAACAGATCGCGCGGTTCCGTTCCCGATGTGTGCGACGCAACGATTCGTGCCCGCCAGGGTGCCGGTGTTGCATCGGCGGTTTTGCGGTCGGCGACGATGACGGCGGCCGCTCCGTCGCTGATCGTCGAGGCATTGCCGGCGGTCACGATGCCGGATTTGTCAAACACCGGTTTCAAGCGGCTCAATGCGGCCATGTCGGTATCGGCGCGTGGACCTTCGTCTTCGGTGACGAGAATCTCTTGGCGGCGGTGCATGACTGTCACCGGTACGATCTCATCTTTGAAGAGACCAACGGCCATTGCCTGCGTGGCCCGTTGTTGGCTTGTGACGGAGTACTCGTCGATTTCGTCGCGAGAAAGTTCGTTTTCGCGGGCAGTGTACTCGGCGTGGATTCCCATGTGACAATCGTCGAATGCACACCAGAGCCCGTCGCGTAGC